>JBBRBE010000005.1:0-100435 GCA_038206175.1 Chloroflexia bacterium | reverse complement strand
CTTGATTGCCAAAAAGGGCTACGACAAGCAGTATGGTGCGCGTCCGCTCCGCCGGGTAATCCAGAATGAGATCGAGGATCGTCTGGCCGAAGGTATCTTGAGCCAGTCCTTCCAACCCCATAGCAAAGTTATGGTCGGGGCTGAAGGCGATGAGTTCAAGCTGACTTCCGTACCGCTCGAAGGCGAATTTGCCGCTCTGCCTGCCGGTGGCAGCAGTGTGGTGGCTCTCCCTGCACCGGAAGCTACCGGCAACGAGCCGGTCGAAGCCTAAATAGCTTATAAAAAAGAGGGTAGCCATTGGCTACCCTCTTTTTTTGCTTCTAGGGAGAAATTGAAGACTACCAAATGGCTAATACTCCTAAATTTATAACTATCATCTTTTTAGATTGTGCAATATAAATCAATTATTCGGGGTAATCGCGCCACAACCAGCGCATTGTATCAGGGAAAATAGCTCCGCCGTGTTTAAGCGAATGCCCGCCTTCACCAAAGACGAACTGGTAATCGTAATCGCGGTAGGCGAGGGCTGTCGCCATCTCCTGATTAGCAAGCGGCCAGTTGCCAAATACTACATCCAAGTCTTTCGCGCCCGACTGCAAGAACACTCGAAGGGGCTTGGCTTCGGTTCGGCGGATTAGAGAAGGGTAAGTATGACCGCCCCGAATACTGGTAAAACTGCCGCAATGACTGACTACTTTGCGAAAAGCATCGGGACGCTCCCAGGCTACCGTGAAGGCACAAATTCCGCCCGAACTAATACCGCAAATCGCCCGACCGTCCGGGTCCGCGGTAATCTTATAATCCTTCTCGACCTGCGGCAGCAATTCTTCGAGCAGAAACCGGGCGTACTGGTCGCCCAGCGAGTCATACTCAAAACTGCGGTTATCACTCCCGCCCAGGATAGGACTGCCCGGCCCTTTGTCACCTGGACTGACGAAAAGCCCTATCGTCACAGGCATCTCCTGCTTGTGGATAAGGTTATCGAAGACGACCGGAATGTTCGTTTGCGGGCCGAGGTAAAGTTGAGCGTCTTGAAACACCATCAGGCAGGCGGGCCGGGTTGCAGCGTACTGTTTCGGAATGTAAAGCCAGTAGTCCCGCTCAGTGCCAGGATAAATCTTCTCACTCTTCCACTGATAGTTGATAATATCTCCAGGCGGTACGCCTTCCTGAGCTATAGAATCCGAGCCGAGGGTGTAAGCTTCATCGGCAGTTATACTGGCAGCGAAAAGAATTAAATCCTTCTAAGAAATATCTGGAAAACCTATCTTCAGCATTTTTTGCATCTGTACTTCAACTTCACGTCTCTGGTTCGCTTTGTCTTCTTCCATAGCTTTTACTCCTGTCGTCTGATTGCTCATGACCTTTTCAAACACCTGTTACTGCAAGCCTAAATTCATTAGATTGTGCAATATATATCAATAAATTGTGCAGCAAACTAAGAGATAACTTGAACGGCTAAAACAAAGCTTTCAAGGTGTCTTTATTAAAGTATCTTTAACGATCTAGGAGCCGAGACGCTTACATACTTCTAGCATCGGGTCGGTCGGTGGAATCTCGTTAATATGGTTGTTATCGAGATAAGCGATACAGCCTTGCTCGTCCAGCAGCATCATAACCCGGTCCGGGACGCCCCATTCGTTAAGGACACCGTAAGCCTGGCAAACCTGACCGTGAGGCCAGAAATCGGCCAGTACCGGGAAGGAGAGACAGCCCAGCGCACCAGACCAGGCGTGGACCGAGTCTATATTGTCGCAGCAAATACCGAATACCTGGGCGTTCTTCTCTTTTAGGGTTTCAAAAATGCTTTCAACTGAAAGCACCTGGCGAGTTCAGGTAGGGGTAAAAGCCGCACTGAAGAAGACCAGCAACACCTGGCGGCCCCGGTAGTCTTCCAGGCGGTACTTGCGCCGAGGTCTCTCCCAGTTCAGCCCGGCCTTTTCGGAAGTACCGGGTAGCTCGAAAGACGGAGCGAGATCGCCCTCTTTAAGGCCCGACCGGGTTTTATTCTTGGTTAAACTTTCCTGCATCTAAAATTTCCTGCTTCCCATAATATTTTTGTTTCTAACGCACAGCACAACAATATAACCTGGCAAACATTGTGCCAGGCTATCAAAAATTTAGTGATTACAATTTAGTCTGGAATAACTGTTTAGAGCGTTTTGACCTCGAAAGTGCCGTCCTTTACCCTCACGTTCAAACTTTCACCCCGAAGCAGAGCCGCCGGACTGGTGACAACCAGATTATCGGCTTGCCGGGTAACGACCGCATAACCGCGTTCGAGGATTTGCAAGGGGTTCATTACTTTGAGGCGGCTAGAGAGCGAGTGTACTCGCGCCCGGTGCAGCTCGACCGAATGACGCAGGGCGACCTGACGCCGGGCTGAAAGATCATCCAGGCGTTGACGTAGCCCGGCCAGGCGTGCCGCAGGTGAAACTCGGTTCAGGCGACTGTTCAACTCGTCCAGGTCGGCCCGTTTCAGATCAAGGCTGTTTTGTAGGCCGACATACACCCGGTCGAAAGCTACCGTTAGTTCGTCGCGCAGTTCGTCCAGGTGCGGCGCGACCAGTTCGGCGGCGGCACTAGGGGTCGGTGCGCGCAGGTCAGCCACAAAATCTACAATGGTAAAATCTACTTCGTGGCCAACGCCGGTTACAATTGGGATACGGCTGGCGAAAACGGCCCGCGCCACTCGCTCGTCGTTAAAACACCACAAATCTTCGATAGAACCACCGCCACGGGCCAGGATAATCACGTCTACGCCTTCGCTTCGGTTGAGCTTTTGCAGCGCGGCCACGATTTGCGCGGGGGCCGCCTCACCCTGCACCTGGGTAGGAGAAAGGATCAGTTCGGCCAGGGGATAGCGGCGGCCCAGCACATTTAAAATATCCTGAAAGGCGGCGGCAGTCGGCGAAGTGACAATACCGATAGTGCGCGGGCGCGTCGGCAAGGCGCGTTTACGTTCCTGAGCGAATAGCCCTTCTTCTTCTAACCGTCGTTTGAGAGCTTCAAATTCGAGGTGTAGACGCCCCACTCCGTCCGGTTGTACGGTATCTACGTAAAATTGCAGCTTACCCTGAGTTTCATATACATCGAAACGACCGTGCATCAAGAAACTCGAACCGTCGCGGGGTAAATGAGTCTGGCGGCTGGCCGAGGTTTTGAACAGCACGCAACTGACTTGCGCCGTTCCATCTTTAAGGCTAAAGTAGTAATGGCCGCTACCGGGCCGACTACAGCCTGAAACCTCACCCTGCAACCAGACGTCACTTAGATGTTCGTCGCAATCGAGTTTTATTTTTAAATAATAGAGTGCTTCTGTGACTGAATAGATGTCCATAGTTTTAATTCGAGCTTTCCAAAGGGTTATTCCCTTAAAAGTTTATCCCCAATTAGTCCTGGTTATCCCGATTTTTTCCCCACTTATCCCCAATTATCCCAAAATAAGCCAACTATTACCCAAGTTATCCCTTGTTGGAAAGCACAATTTCTTTAAATTGTTTAGATTAAAGCGAAGTACATCGGGGGATTTACTCATTTGGCCTAGTGGCTTTGGCCCGGTCGCGTTTCTCGCGTTTGCGGCGCAGGAAATCCAGGATGATCAAGCTAGAAATTTCAGGCCGTTGAGATAATACGCCGTGCGAAGCTCCTGGTATTATGCCGATCTCGCTACCTTTGATCGCTTCGTGCATTTCGAGGGCCTGAGACAACAGGCCAAAGATGTCATACTGGCCGGTCATCACCAGAGTTGGAGCGGTAATGCGGCTCAAGTCTTGTTGAGTATACTGAGGATATTCTAACCAGAGAGGCCGAAGAGCGTCGGCCAACCTGCGCCAATGGCCTTCGCCTTGAGTGTTGTGTTGGACTTCTAGCTGAACGACCCAGGCCGGATAATGTTCTTCCATATAAGCTGGGCTAAGTGTATTCAGGTTGGCAAGAATTGTCTGGTCGTTGTAGTAATTGGCCCCAACCAGCACCAGTAGCTCGACGCGGGCAGGAAAGCGCAGCACGAGGTCGAGCGCGGTAATCGCGCCATCGCTAAAGCCGACTACATGTACTCTAGGCAATTCCAGGTAGTCCAGCAGAGCCAGGGCGTCATCGGATAATTGCGCGTAGTCTACGAAGCGGCCCGCCGGGTTGTTAGTACGATTATGCCCGCGATGCTCGAAAGCAACCACGTGGTATTGCTCGGCCAACCGTGGTAACTGATTGCTCCAATCGCTATTCGGCCCGATCACGCCAAAAGCCCCGTTGAGCAACAACAAAGGTTCGGCCTCTGCCGGGCCGTGCAACTCGTAATACATCTGTAAATCGCGCACAGGCGCGTAAGGCATTTTCTATACCCTCTTTTAGATTTTAACCTTGTTACATTTGCTAAGACAAACATCATAGAACAAGCAAAAGAAACGGTCAAATTTACAAGAATAATAACGGCGAAAGGATTTGAAGATTTACGTGAGGTTTGAAACTGCATATAATGGTACAATCACGACTAAAGGTTCACATACATAAACGTCTTTTGAGAACAATGGGAGAGTAAGTTGGATAATCTAAGGTATGTTGACTTGTTTTGTGGCATTGGTGGTTTTCGTATAGCAGCGCAAAAAGTGTTACAAAAACACAATTTAGAAGCTCGATGCGTGTTTTCATCAGATATTGACCCTGACGCGCAAGCAACCTACGAAGCTAACTTTAACGTGAAACCTTCGGGCAACATCTGTACTATTCCTGCTTTAGAAATACCCGATCACGATTTGCTCTTTGCCGGCTTTCCCTGCCAACCTTTTAGCATTATAGGTTCTTTGCTAGGTTTTGAAGATATACGTGGAACTTTGTTCTTTGAAATCGCCCGAATTTTAGCCGCGAAAAAACCTAAAGCTTTCGTTCTGGAAAACGTTAAGCAGCTTGTAGGCCACGATCAGGGTCGTACTTTGAAACACATTATGAAAACTCTCGATTCGCTTGGTTATCAGACACACTACAAAGTTTTTAACGCTCTCCATTTTGGCTTGCCTCAAAAGCGAGAACGAGTATTTATCGTAGGCTTTCTGGAACCAACGCATTTTATTTGGCCTGACAAAGTCATGCCAATGCGCCCGCTTGAAGAATTACTTGAACCAGAAGTGTCTAATTATTATTATGCTTCCGAACTAATCAGAAATAACCGTTTGGCTAAACGGGGTAAAGTAGAAGGGCTTCGCACGATTTGGCACGAAAATAAAGGCGGTCATGTAAGTGCCTATCCTTATTCCTGCGCGTTAAGGGCCGGTGCTTCTTACAACTATTTGCTAGTAGATGGCGAAAGACGGCTAACCGAACGAGAAATGCTCAGGCTTCAAGGGTTTCCTGAAAGTTTTAAAATTGTTTGTAATTACTCAGCAATGCGAAAACTAACAGGTAACTCGGTAGCCGTTCCAGTTGTTGAAGCAGTAGTAGAAGCGGTCGTAACTGCTTTGACCCAAAAACAGGCTTTAGAACAGCAATTTACCCAGGCAAGCTTCGCCAGTCTTCTAGCTTGTGAAGAATTATTTGATGTTCCAAGCTTGAAGGGGTAAAGAACAAGACTGTGGCAAACAATTTTCCGTTGGGTATAGAACAAGCTAAGGCACGACTTGACCTTATAATAGCTAAAGCTAGAACAGATATGTACAAACCTATTCAAATAGCCGAGGTTCTGTACAAATCCCGCATAGGTGTCCCAAACCTGGATTTGAATGACAAAAGCACCTATAAAAATTAGTCGCTGCGATGGCGTAATGAAGTGCGTCGAGCTTTATTAGGCAAAATTTCAACTTCAAGCGCAAATTACCAACACGATATATGGAACAATAGTGCGATGCCTACTGAATTGCTGAATGTGCTTGACCAAGAAAACAGAGCTAGTAATGGGGCTGTAGAGAAATATATTTACTTAAGATTTGAGGAACGACAAAGTATCGTTGCCGGTATTATTGCTTTGATCGAGCAAGCTACACCTGCCACCTTCGATGTGACCCAATTATTTGAGCTGTTTCAGAAAACACAGGGTATCAGACGCAGTATAGATAAAGTTTATGAGATTGTAGTTTACAGCCTGTTAGAAACGGTCGTAGTAGCCCTAAAAGCAGAAGTGTCTGTTAGCGTCCCAGCAAACAGCAAGGGTTTAATCGTTGAGTTCTCCGAACTGGCTAAGATTTTGCTAGGTTTGGAGCCAGACAGGTTGGTTAATTCAACTCCTGCTCACGTGCATCGTGTAGGAGTAACTAACGCTTCGGACAGGGGGTTGGATATGTGGGCAAATTTTGGCCCGGCTATCCAGGTAAAACATTTGACCCTTGACCCTAAGCTTGCCCAACAAATAGTAGATCAAGTTGAAAGCGACAACATAATCATAGTTTGCCGCGATGCAGACCAACGGGCCGTAGAAGCTGTGTTAAAACAAATTAGATGGGGAAAAAGAGTGCGTGGTATCCTGAACGAAAGTCAACTTGTAGAGTGGTATGAACGTTGTTTGCGAGGAACATACACTTCCCTCTTAGCGACTGACTTGCTTAAAAGATTGGATGAAGAATTTAAGCAAGAATTTCCTCAAGCTGTGAAATTAGCCGGTTTTATTAAAGAACGTAAATACATGAGTATTGCCTCACCTGCGCCCTGGGATTTGTGATGTTGGAGGGAAATTAAAAGCCTGGTTGAGTGCAACCAGGCTCCTATGGTTTCGTAAACAGGTTTAGGCCGGTTCGAGCAACATGATCGTCTGACCGTACTCGACAGGTTGACCGTTTTCGACCGAGACGCGCACGCACCGCCCGCGATGCTCGCTTTTAATCTCGTTCATGATCTTCATGGCTTCGATGATACCGATCACCTGGTCTTTTTCGACCATATCACCCACATTGATAAAGGCCGGGTCTTTAGGATCGGGTCGGCTGTAGAAAGTACCGACCATTGGTGAGACGACCTTGTGGAACGAGTCTACGGGGGGCGCACCAGGGTCAGGAATGACCGAACCAGGGGCAGGGGCCGCGCTGAACGAAAGTGAGCCAGACGGAGGCGGGGCGACCGGGGCCGGAGCGACCGCTTGCACTGCCGGGGTCATCATTACCGGAGCAGGCGCAGGCCGTTCGCGTTTAATCACTAGCCTTTGCGCCCCGTTATCGCGTTCCAGGGTTAGCTCGGTAATATCTTGATCGTGAACAAGCTTGATCAGGTCGCGTACTTCCTCGCTGGTAAACGTACCAGACGACGAAACGGTAGGTTTAGGAAGAGGAGCCGATGGCGGCGAAAGCGGTGCTTTGACCGGAGCGGGTGCTTCGGGCCGGTCGGCTTCTTCAAACCGATTGTTAGGCGCATAGGGCGGACGCTGCTGCGGGCGTGGGTAGCCCCCGCCTCCACCGCTTGGTGGCCCGCTACGAGGAGGACGCGATCCTGGTACTGGCATAATTATGCACGCTCCACATATTTACCATCAGTGGTCGAAATCTTGATTTTATCGCCGGTATTGACGAACAAAGGCACCAAAACTTTCAAGCCGGTTTCAGTCATGGCCGGTTTGGTTCCACCACTGGCAGTGTCTCCTTTGATACCCTGCTCGGTCGAAGTGACTTCTACCACTACCGAAGGCCCAATTTCGATGTCAATCGGCTCTCCATTGTAAGTGAGGATGTCCATCGTATCGCCTTCGCGAATGTAATATTTCACGTCGCCGATTTGCTCGTCAGTAAGCATCACTTGCTCGAAAGACTCGGTGTTCATAAAGTTGAATTCTTCGCCGTCTTGATACTGATACTGGCAGGTCTGGCGATCCAGGCGCACATCGTTAAACTTTGCCCCGGCCTGAAAAGTGTTGACTGTATTGGAGCCGGTACGCAAATTTTTAAAGAAAACCTTGACCTGAGCACTGCCCCGTCCGATTTTTTGATGGTCGAAGCTTAAAATCTTAAACAACTGTCCATCAATATCTACGGTCATTCCGCGCTTAATTTCGCTGGTCGAAACCATAAAAATCTAATCCTCCTAGATTTGGCGGTCTACATCTTGTTCCCGCGCTTACTACTTTCGCAATGTGGAAACGTCGTTCCAAGTTCCAAATTATACCACAAATCGCCGCGTAGCTCCCGTTTCGGCTTTGTATTTTTGTTATGGTATAATGGCTCACAGTTAATAGAAGGGGTCAAAGGTCGTAAATAAATTTGAGCTTTGCAAACCCACTCATCGAGATTTTAGTGGCAAGGTAAGCAAGAAGTAGGATGGCTAAAAACCAGAATACAAGTTATTACCAGAAAGTAGAAGCCCAGGCAAGGACGGCACGCCAGACCACCAAACCGATGGCTCCGGCAGCCTCGGCTACCCCAAAAGTCGGGCCGAAACCACGCAAGAAAAGCCACCGCTTGCGAAGCTGGCTGATTATTCTTTTCCTCATCGGAATTATTTTAATTTTAGCTCCTTTTGTAATCGTGCAGCTTATCAAAAGCACCAACGAAGGCCGTATCTACACCAGCGTAGCGGCGACTCCTGCCCGCCCGGTAGCTATCGTGTTCGGGGCGGGCCTCAACCGCAATGGTACACCCAGTCCAATCCTGGCCGACCGCCTGGACGGTGCGATTTCGCTTTACCGAAGCAGCAAAGTGGAGCGTCTGTTGATGACCGGCGACGGCACCACAAACCAGGAAGTGACCTCGATGCGAGCTTACGCCCTGCGCCAGGGTGTGCCAGACCGGGCAATCCTGACCGACGCCGCCGGACTTCGCACCTACGATAGTTGCTACCGGGCCGCTCACAACTTCGCCATCACCAGTGCCGTGCTGGTTACGCAGGGCTATCACTTACCCAGAGCCTTGTACCTGTGCAACTCGCTTGGAATAGACTCGGTGGGCCTCAAAGCCGGACGCGACGCTTACCCGAACCAGGACTATTACAACAGCCGCGAGTTCTTAGCGACTTTCCTTTCCTGGGTTGACATAAATATAGGGCATCCCCGACCAGAAGATAGCAACGGCAGAGGCGATTAAAATAGATGAGACCCGCATTAGGCCCGGCCAAAAACCGGGCCTTCCTTCTTGCATGAGCGGGTGGAAGCGTGTATATTGAAACACAATGAGTGGTTGTACGCAAAGAATTTATTGCCTGGGGGTCTAGCGAATGGCTGAAAGCCGGGCTACCCCGACGCCTCCTTCCACCCCAGACCGTGCAGGGACTGGCCGGACCCGAAGCGTCGTAACTTTATCAATCTCAATCTCGCTCTTGCTGATAGCTCCGCTCTGGCTGCAAATTGCCGCCCCTTCGGAACGCAAGGCTATGCTTGAAACTGCCCAAAAACCGGCTCTCCCCAAAATCGGTACCATGCTAAACTCTCCGCCCGCCGACGCGCCGCCGCCAATTAAAGGCGAGATTCTGGTACGGGTCGAACCAGACCTGGCTCAGAAGTTGTACCGCGAACTGGCCGAGGCTACCCGGCCCTATGGCGAACCGGCTTTGCCTCTGGCTCGGCTAATCGGGGCCAGGCTCGCTCCCACCCCTGTTTACGAAGTGGCTCCTGGCTGGCGCGAAGCTTTCCAGGCTTATGGTCTGTGGGCGGCAGATGCAATTGACCCGGAAGCCGGAATGTGGCGGCTCAAGTTCGACCCGGCAACGAACCCGTTAGAGGCAATGGCGGCCTTGCAAAACCAGCCCGGTTTGCGCTACGCCGAAGCAAACTACCCGATCAAGGCTTACAGCCGCGAACCCAACGACCAGCTTTACAACGCTTCGCAACCGGCCCTGCGCCTGATGCGTGCGCCCGATGCCTGGGACATCACTACTGGCACTTCTAACGTCACGATTGCAATCCTCGATACTGGCCTGGCTTACGGCCACCCTGACTTGCGCAACAAAATCAACACCAAAGACGGACGCAATTTTGTGGCAGAACCAGCCAACGACTACGCCTGGGACGACAATAGCCACGGTACCTATGTAGCCGGAATTGCTGCCGCCGATAGCAACAACGGCCTGGGCATGACGGGGGTGGCCTGGGGAGCCAGGCTTCTTTCGGTCAAAGTGCTGGACTACAACCGCCAGGGCAGTATTGCGACGCTGGCAATGGGCCTTTCTTATGTGGCAAGCTTGCCGGTGCAGGTGGTTAACATGAGTACCGGCGGTACGGTACGCTCCCTGTTGTTGGAAGAAACAGCCCAGAAAGCTTTCGACCGAGGTCTCGTCCTGGTGGCGGCCAGTGGCAATTCCGGCCAACAAGAATACAGCTACCCGGCAGCCTTCGATTCGGTCATTGCAGTCGGAGCGACCGACGACGGAGATCGTCCGGCTTCGTTCTCGACTTACGGGCAATATGTTTCACTGGCCGCACCGGGCGTCAACGTCCTGGGCCTCAGTTGGGCAACCGACCTGGATTACGCCTACAGCACCGGAACCAGTGCTTCCTGTCCATTCGTAGCCGGAACGGTCGCACTGATGCTTTCGGCTAACCCACAGCTAACTAATATCCAGATTCGCAACATCCTGGAAGGTACTGCCGATGCGCCTCAAATCCTACCAGGTACTCCTGCTACCACACCCTCTGACCGCTCTCGCCCAACTGCTCCACCTACCGTACCGCCAGTGGCTCAGTCCGGGGCGATCAGCGGCAACAGCCTGGGTGCGACTTACAGCTTGCAAGCCGGTTGGGGACGGCTGAACATTTATCAGGCGGTGCTGGCGGCCCGCAACGGTAACATTTATCCGTCGCGCCATAGTACCCTGCTAGGTGTAGTATCCGGTTTGGCCGACCCACAAGAAGCTACCCTGCGGCTCGAACCGGGCGACACTCGCTACCCGGCTAAAGATGGTCGCTTCCAATTCGCCAATCTGCCGCCCGGCTCGTACAAACTTTATGTCGAAGCCCGCAAATACGGTTTGCAAAAAGTTTCCGACTTTGTAGTGCAGGGCCAGGATGCCCAGACGATCATTCTCACCTACGATTTTTCCAGCGAAGTAGCCCAGGCTCTGGCAGGCGGCGGCGCGGTGGGAGCCTTCAAAAGCCGGGCTACTCCTTCGCCTGACCCCGATGCCCGCTTCTTCCCCGAAACCGGCCACCGCCTGTCGGGAGGCTTCAAGGAATTCTGGGAAGCTAAAGGAGGGTTGCCCATTTTTGGCTTTCCTTTGAGCGAAGAATTTCAAGAAAACGGCCTGACCGTCCAATATTTCGAGCGGGCCGTGCTGGAATATCATACCGAATACGCCAATACCCGTTTCGAGGTACAACCCCGCCTCCTGGGTAGTCAACTGGCGGCGGGTCGGCCCGAAACAGCTTTCAAACGGCTGGCCGACCCTGGCGCAACGCCTAAACTACCCGGTAATTTCTTCCTGACCGCCTATTACGACTCGACCGGGCATAGCTTGTCCGGCCCCTTCCGCTCTTTCTGGGAAGCTAACGGCGGCCTTGACCTCTTCGGCTACCCGATCAGCGAACCCTTCTTCGTGCGCGGAGCGGACGGTAAGCAACGCCAGGTGCAATACTTCCAGCGTTGCCGCATGGATTACTTCCCGGAACTTGATAATACTCCCTACAACATTCAGTTGGGTCTCCTCGCCCGCGAATACGCCCAGAGCAACGGATTGATCGGCAAGAATTAGCCCTTGCTATTTCTTACCGGCGTGATTCGTGATATATTAAATCTGCCTTCTCTATTTTGGGTTTAGCAAGGTTCTGACTTGGACATAACTTTCCGCACAACTAAACTACAAAAGGAATGCCACGACAACAAACTGTTGATCAGACGCTACGGCACAACGAGAGCAAAGCTAATCCAACGCAGATTAGAGCAACTTACCAACTCGGATAATTTAGCGATTGTGCGTACTTTACCGGGTGCCCGTTGTCATGAATTGGTAGGTGATCGGGCCGGACAATTAGCCCTGGATTTAACGCATCCATACAGGCTGATCATCGAACCAGCTACCGACCCAATACCGCGCAGGTCTGATGGCGGGCTGGATTGGCTGGCGGTAAAGGCCGTAAGAGTTTTAGAAATTGAGGATTATCATGGCTAAAGCGGTAAGAAATGAGTATAATCCTGGCACTATTTTGCCACCAGGTGATAGCTTACAAGAAACTATCGAAGTGCTTGGAATGAGTGAAGCTCAACTAGCTCAATTAATCGGGCAATCAGAGCCTTTCGTAATAATGTTGATCCAGGGTAAAGCTTCTCTCACACCTGAAGTAGCCGATCAACTTGAGCGGGTTTTAGGCGTTCCGGCCAGCTTTTGGAACAATGGAGAACGACGTTACCAGGAAAATTTAGCTCGCCACAAAAGCGAAAAGAGCCTCAGTGCCTAGCCACTAAATTATTTTTCTTGCTTCTCCAAGCATCTTCTTCTTTAATCCTGCCTCTTTTTCCAAAAATAGTCCTAACTTACCATAATATTACTCTTGCCAAGAAGCCAAAATCGTTGTACATTAGAAGTGAGTATTATGGTAAGTTAGCTTGCCAACCCCAACCCTTTGCTTGCATATGCGCGGACGGAACAGCCACCTGATTAGGAGAAACTTCGGGATGAAATCTATACACGCCCTTCTAGGGATCAGCCGAATGCGGGCCTGGCAAACCAACCAGTTAGCCCGTGGCCTGTTTGCGGTGTTGTTGGTGTTAAGCCTGATTATAAGTTTGGATCGCCCGGCGCAGGCTGCCGCTAACCCCTGGCCTGGTCTCGAACCCGGCACCTACAAACCGGGCGAAGTAGTAGTAAAGTTCCGGGATACTACCGGCCCGCTTCTGGCTTCCGGCCAAAGCTGGCAACCCGAAAGCCTGTTGGCTGCACCGCAAACCCAGAGCTTTGGCCTCGCCAGCCCGAAAGCCCTCGAAGGGCGACCCGGCGCGTACCGCTTCAAAGCCAACGCCTCTGCCGACATCAGCCAGCTTATTACCGCGCTTAGTCTCGATCCACGGGTAGAATGGGCCGAACCAAATCTGCTGCGAAGTATCGGGCGCACCCCTAACGACCCGCTCTACAACCGGGTTTACAAAGATGCTAACGACAACGACCAGTTCCGCCAGTGGTATCTACGCCAGATTGGAATAGAGAGGCTGTGGGATGTTACGACAGGCAACAACCAGGTAATCGCTGTTTTGGATACCGGCATCAACCCTTTCCACGAAGAACTAAACGGCAAAGTAATTATTGACCGGGCTTTCGACATCACCAGGGGCCGCTTTATGACGACGACCCAGAACTGGGACGACGAAGGACACGGCACCGCCGTCGCCGGAGTGATCGCGGCTCGCACTGATAATAAGGCTGGCATTGCCGGGATTAACTGGAATTCGTTGTTGCTGCCGGTGAAAGTAGCCGACGCCAATGGTTCTATCACCTCGGTTGACCTCTCGCTGGGCGTGGTTTACGCTACCGACAACCAGGCCCGCATCATCAACCTCAGCCTGGGCGGAAGCGGTATCTCTAAACTCGAACAAGGTTCCCTCGAATACGCCCAGAGCAAAGGCGTGTTGATCGTCGCTTCCGCCGGGAACGACCCCGACACTAAACCGACTTATCCGGCAGCCTATTCTAATGTCATCGCTGTCGGCGCGTCCGACCGCAACGACAAAGTAGCCTCTTTCAGCAGCAACAGTTCGTATATTTCAGTCGTCGCGCCAGGGGTAGATATTTTCACCAGCTATTGCGATTTCCTTAGTTTCCCAAATATTGACCAGCCACGCCCCGATCCAAGTACCGTAGTCAATCCGCAGTTCTCAGGCTATTTTTACGATCCTGGTACGGCCCGCGTTTACCGGGGAAACACCAGCCAGCCCGATTGCGCTAACCCAAACCCGGTGCGGTACCCTGGCCCGCCCGTGCGCTGCAACATCAACGACCTGAACAGTTGTGTCTATTCTAGCCCGCCCGCGCTTAACAACTCGGTCGGCACGATTACGCCTCCCAGCCGAATGTATCTCTACATCAGCGGAACGTCTTTCTCGGCCCCGATTGTGACCGGTCTGGCAAGTCTGGTCGTGGCAGTCAGGCCGGATATAAGCAACGAGCAGATTAAATCGCTGCTGGAAGCTACGGCAGTTGATATTGACGTGCCAGGCCGGGATACCCGCACGGGTTATGGGCGGGTAGACGCGGCAGCCCTGGCCGACGCGCTCGCTAGCGGCAACATCTCGGTCAACCGGGCTTCGGTTTTGCAAGGCCAGGTGACAGGGGCAAACCTGGCCGATGTCACGGTCAACCTCGACCCACCCAACCAGACCCAAAACCCCAATTCCAGTGGGGGCTTTCGCTTTGAAGGGCTGGGCGCGAACGTTTACAGCTTGCGAGTGGCCGTACCCAAACGTGGAATCGTTCTCGGCCCGGTGCTGGTCTACCCCAACGGCAAAGAAGGTAACGTGCTGAACGTAAACTTCGATGTCGCCAGTGGCAAAATTATCTGTGGCGACGGCACACGCTGTCCGGGCAATCAGACTGGTGCGCCCGGCCAACCGCCTGGCCCGCCTCCGCCTCCGCCCCCGCCAGGGCCACCGTTGGCTCCGCAATCGGTCTCGTTTATTCCAACCGGGCCGCAGCCTGGGTCGCTTTTCTTTGCTGAAACCGGCCACAACCTGAGTGGTGGCTTCCGTACTTTCTGGGAGCGCAATGGGGGTCTGGCTCTCTTTGGCTTCCCCCTCAGCGAAGAATTTATCGAGACTTCGGCTACCGATGGCAGAATTTACATTGTGCAGTATTTCCAGCGCAATCGCTTCGAGTTCCATCCCGAAAACGCCGATCCAAACAAAGTTCTGCTGGGCCTGTTGGGGAACGAATTAACCCGTGGGCGCAACTTCCCAACGGGTACGCCAATTCCCAACACGGCTGGTTCGCAATTCTTTCCAGAGACGCAGCACAGTTCTACCGACCGCTTCCTGGCCTACTGGAAAGCTAACGGCGGGCTGCCAATTTTTGGCTACCCGATCAGCGAACCGATCCAGGAAGGGCCATATCTCGTGCAGTATTACGAGCGTAATCGCTTCGAGTTCCACCCTGAAAACGCCGACCCGCGCTATCAGGTGTTGCTGGGCCTGTTGGGGACTGACCTGGCTCGCACCCGTAACTACATTCGCTAAACCCTGACTTTTAACGCAGAGAGGCTTTTGACCCGACCGGGTGCGGCCAGGCCAAAAGTCTCTCTCGCAAATATCAATTATTACAGGGGTTGTGAGTCCGGCGGGTTTTGAGTATAATTGCTCTGAACCAACCGGCTACAGCCCTTTTTTATTTTTCTTAGCTCAAACTAATTTTAGACTACAACAACACAGTAGCGGTCGTTAAACCCTACATGAGGTGCTTTATGAGCTATAGCGCAATGCCTCCCAGCGAAGAGGCCATCAATAGCCAGCTAGACGAAATACAGCGTAACGCCCAGCACGAGTCGGAACGGCTGAGCGCGGAACTACGCGAGATTGATATGATCATCCGCCAGAACCAGAACGAAGTCGAAAAACTCGGTCAGCGCGACGCCAGCCTGAGCGGGCAGGTCAAAGCGATGGAAGCTAATCTGGAAAGCTACGATAAAGCCGACATCAAAAATCTATACTCGCTGATGATCGAGCAACGCATGCGCCTGATTATGATGCGTCAGGGTCTCGAAAATTTGCAGACCAAACAAATGCTGTTGAAGGAGAACCAGCAGCAAAGTTTCAAGTTAGCCCAAACGCTTAACGGTCGGCCTCGGCTCGAAGCCGGGCGAACCGGCGGGCGGGTCGGTGGCGTGACGGGAGATGCGCAATCTATGGTCAGCAAGATCATTCAGGCTCAGGAACACGAACGGTTGCGGGTATCGCGTCAGCTTCACGACGGCCCGGCCCAGGCCATGAGCAACCTGGTGCTACGGGCTGAAATTTGCGAACGCTGGATGGAGGCCGACTTGAACCGGGCCAAGTCCGAGATAACCGGCCTCAAATCTATGGTCAACGATACTTTGCAAGAAACCCGCCGTTTTATCTTCGACTTGCGCCCGATGATCCTGGACGACCTGGGACTCTTGCCGACGCTGCGCCGTTACATCAAAGATTACGTAGATAAGAACAAAATCGAAGTGAATTTTTTGCCCAGTGGCCGCGAACGCCGCTTGCCCAGCCACGTCGAAACGGCTCTCTTTCGGATTATTCAGGAGTCGCTCAGCAACATTGCTCTCCACGCCAACGCCGCTCACGTCCAGGCTGTCCTCGATCTGGGCGATACAACTGCGACTATCACGGTCGAAGATGACGGGGTAGGCTTCGACATCAACAAGCTGAACCTGGACAAAGAAAATTCGCTCGGCATCGCCAGTATGGGACAGCGCATCGAGATGCTGGGTGGTCAGCTTAGCATTGATAGCACCCTCAACCGGGGAACGCGTGTAATGGCAGTTATTCCGCTCAGCACCTGAGTGTCGTTGCGTCAAACTGGCTTAAAAGGCTTAACCAAAACTCAAATAAAAAGCGAGAAGCCAGGTCCTCGCTTTTTATTTTCCCCAATTCAGGTTGCGTCGCAAGCACTCTTACTCATTCAGGGGAAAATCTTATGAAGATAAACTAGATTGAAAATCTCGCTTTATTTACTATGTTCATAATTCGTATGGATTTAACACTTCAAAAGCCTGAAATACTTTTATTGAATTAAATAAATTTTATTTGTTCGTAATAGTAATCGTAATGTTGGTACATTACAATAAGGGTGTAAGTTACTTAAAAGTCGAGCCAAACAGTTTCAAATCAAGTTACAACATTACGTCGCACACTTATTCTAACGCTAAACAGTCCTTTCCGATTTCTATCTAGCAATTTTTACACCTTCAGAGGTACTAGGACTGCAAAACTTGACTCGAAAGGGACTTATGGGCTATTGCACAAACGCAAAGTTTTTATTACAATAGTCCCAGGTGAGACGATAACTCGCAACACAAAGACAGGCAGTTTGAAAGAAGAAAATCACAACACGGCAAAAGGTTGAAGCACCTTATATTTCTAGGGGAATTTATTCATCCGCTTCAACTTAAAGTCAGACCTAACCCTTCTTCCTAGAATTGACCCTGAAGGCGTGGAGAGTTAAAAGCTTGCCGACAATGCTTACATACACAACAACTTCACACTAGGAGAATATAATGTTAGATTTTAAGAAGCTCTTCAAGAAGAGCAACGAAGAGAAGGAAGAGGGCCAGGGCCTCGTAGAGTACGCCTTGATCCTGTTCCTGGTTGCCATCGTGGTAATCGCCATCCTGATCCTGCTTGGCCCTCAGATCGGTTCCGTATTTAGTGGTATCAGCAAGGGTTTGACCTAAGACTTAGGTTTGCACGGCAGGAAGGCCCCACCAAAAGTGGGGCTTTCTTTTTTTGTCCGGTTAAGCTATTATGCAACTCACAACTATTCACCCAGCTTTGAACCAGCCTAAAATTAACAAAATCGCTAATCACCTGAGTACAGCCAATTGTCGCAGCTACAAACCCGCTCCCGCCCACCCACAAGCAAACAAAGTATGCCTGTCCGTTTTCTAAAAATGTTGCAAGCCCATCCTTACGCTTTACTTTACCTGCTGGCCCTGCTAGTGCGGCTAGGAATAGCCCTGGTAGTACGTCAGCCCGGCTTTGTGGACGCTTACTATTATTACCAGATTGCCCAGAACTGGCAGGCCGGGCGCGGCCTGACCGAAAGCACGGTCTGGAATTTTCAGGCGGGCGGACTTTTCGATCCCGCCCAGCCTGGCGCACTCGACCATCCGGCCTTTGCCTACTGGATGCCCCTGGCAAGCTTCCTGGTGATCGCTTCCTTCGCGGTCTTTGGCGTTTCGTTCTGGGCGGCCTCGCTGCCTTTCATCTTAGGGGCGGCTTTCTTGCCGCCCCTGGCTTACTGGCTGGGTCAGCTTTTCTTTGGAAAAAAACAACGCCGCTATAGCTGGCTGATGGCGATAGTGATGCTCTTTGGTGGTCGCTACTTTCTTTACTGGAACACCCCGGATAATTTTACGCCTTTTGCCCTTATTCTAATGCTGGGTCTGGCGGCAATCTGGGGCGGGCTGCGCTACGACCAACGTTGGCTGCTGGCGGCGGGTGGACTGGCTGGACTGGCTTATCTCAGCCGAAGCGATGGCCTCTTGCTGCCCCTGACCCTCCTGGTGTGTGTGCTGTGGCAATACCGACCCCGGAATCGGTCGGTACCCCAGTTCAATCGCCTGGAATTGATTCGACCGCGCCCGTTCATCGTAATCGGTAGCCTGGGCCTGAGTTTCCTGGTAGTTTTGCCCTGGCTGGTACGTAACCTGCTCGAATTCGGCTCACTCCTGCCCGCTAATTCGGCCAAAGTCCTGTTCTTGCACTCTTACGCCGATTTCTTCAGCTACGACTTGCGCCTGGACTCTTCTTACTATTTTGCGTTGGGCCTGAATAACATTCTGGGAAGCAAGCTGGAAGCCCTCCTCGGTAACGCTATGCTCTTAGTTTTCCAGGGGCCGTTTTTGTTAGGGCCACTCTTCCTGGTCGGACTATGGGTGGTGCGGAAGGAAGCCGCTTTCAGGCCGTTTGTAGTTTATAGTCTGCTGCTGTACGGAGTGATGTCGCTGGCTTTTACCCAGATCGGTAGCAGGGGAACCCTCTTTCACTCGGCGGGCGGCCTCCTGCCTTTACAGGCTGGCATCGCCCTGGCCGGTTTGGAAAAGCTGCTGAGAGGCCGGGCGAGGCCGCGGGCCGCCCTGACCCTGGCCCTGGTTGCGGTCGCTACAACTCTCTACTTTGCCGCCGTGGTCAGTGGGCCGCAATGGGACGGCGACTACCAGAGTGCCAACCGGCTCGAAGGATGGTTTGCCAGCAACGCGGGGCCAAAAGATGTTATAATGATTGGTGAACCGCTTAGTTTTCACTACGCTACCGGGCGTCCCGCCATCACCCAGGCCAGCGATGGCCTGGCCGCAAATCTGGCAACGGCAGAACGCTATGGGGTACGCTGGTTTGTGCTAGGGCCGGAGCGTTACGGAGGATTGGATGACCTCTATCAGAATAAAAAAGTGGTTGGTACAGCTCTCGATTTGCGCCTGGTCGCCGAATTAAGCGACGGTATCCAGATTTATGAAGTAAAGAGGCGGAACCCTTCCGTCCAGGTGAGAAAGCATAGTGCGAATAGTACGTTCTCAACCCGAAACTAATAAAAATAAGGTTTACCAACGCGACCTGGTACTGGCGGTTTTGCAAGGTGGAGCCGGATTTATCCTACTGAGCCTCCTGGCTTTCGGCTTCGTACCAAACGACGGGCCAGGCTTCTGGGTGATCGTAATCATCGGAGCGGGCTTGATCGGGGGCGGAATATGGTTTGGGCTGGTGGTGGTGAACTACAACCGGCGGCAACGCCTGGGCGAACGCGTTTGCGAGGTGCTGACAAAGAACCTGGGCGACGATTACATCTACTTCCGTAACCTGAATTTGCCCGGTCAGCGTTCGGTCGGCCAGATTGATGGCGTCTTGCTAGGGCCATCCGGGGCGGTGGTACTGGAAATCGAAAATTACACTGGCGAGTATGCCGTCGAGGGCGATACCTGGTATCGCTACGGGCGGGGTAAATCTACCAAACCGACCCCCAAACCACTTTCGCAAATGCACTCTGGCCCGGCCCAGATTGAGCCGCGCCGTCGCCTGGACGATAGCCCGACCTGGACGGCTATCAGGGCCGCCCGCGAGGTTAAAGCCTGGCTGTCGGTGCGCGGTTTACCTCAGGTGGTCGTGCAAGGTCTGGTGGTACTCGGTACAGGCCGGTTGCGAAGCATCAAGCGGCCTAGTGCCGAAGTCGTCGAATTTGTCAGTCTCGAAAACTATCTCAAAGAGCATCTGCTGCTCGGCAAGCCAACCCTCGAAAGCGAGAAATTACCTCTAACCGTAGTCGAGCAGATTGCCCAGCGTTTAACAACAAATGCAGAGTAATTTTAACCCTAGTTTACAAAAAGCTTTTGATTTCCTGGCGGTCAGCCAGAACGCCGACGGTGGCTGGGGCTATCGCCGGGGCGGGATGAGCTATGTCGAACCGACCGCCTTCGCGCTGCTGGCCTTATTTAATCCGCTTGGAGCAGGTGGGCAAGACGTGCCGGACAACCGCTATCAGGCGGTCTTGCGGGGTCTGACCTGGCTACGGTCGCAGCAACATTCCGACGGCGGATGGGGTGTGATGAAGGAAGACCCCATCAGCGGTTGGATGACTTACCCGGTAATCTGGCTGCTGAATGTCCTGCTCAAGCCCGAAAGCAAGCTGGGAGATTATTACGCCAAACGCGAAGACCTGGACATGCGTAACGCCGGGCGCAGTTGGATTTTGAACCAGGGCCGCGAAGCCGCCGCCGACGACGCTTCTACACCTCAAATCAAGAAAATTTTCCAGATAGACCCGGCTTTTCGGGGTTGGAGTTGGGTGGGTGGCGAGGCCGGTTGGGTTATCCCGACAGCCCTGGCCCTGGTCGCTCTGACTATTGAAGACCCTCCGGCCCTGCTATTGAGCAATGAGGTAGTCAACGGCAAAGAATACCTGCGCGACCGGGCCTGCCCGGATGGTGGCTGGAACGTTGGCAACCCCTGGTCGCTGGGCAAAAAACTGCCGCCGACCCCCGACGCGACCGCCTTCGCGCTGGTCGCCTGGCGGCTTTGCCTCACTACCGCCGACTTTGGCCCGATCAACGCAACCGTCAACGCCGGCGTGGACTACCTCACAAACTATGTAACCAACTCCGACCATACCGCAGTCTTACGAGCCTGGGCTTTGAGCCTCTTTATGGAGGCAAGCGAAGTGGACGATCTGCGCGATAATCTGGTGAAGGGCCGCGAAGAACGCGTCTTTGAATACAAAGGCCAGCAGATTAAAAAGCGTACCGTTGTCGGGCAAGACCGCAGCAATACCGGAGCCTGGGCGAACAGTCCTTATACTACGGCTCTGGCAACCCTGGCCCTCAGCGATAGCCGTTATTATCTTTTGTTGAGCAAACCATGATCACAAAACCACGTCCTAAACGAATTTCTCGCCGCACTTTCACCCGCTTGATCCTGACCGGCGCAATCGGCGGCTCTCTAGTCGCAACCGAATTTGCCAGCCGACCGCTAGGGCTACTGCGCTGGATGGGGGTAAATTTTCGGCGCATCGGCAAAGGTTTTGGCGAACAGTCCAAAGTTGCCATCGTCAACGCACCCTCCTACGACGTTGACCTCCTGACGCCGCTACGGACGGCCTGGGAGTTGATTGACGCTCCTTCGGTGGCTGGAAAGCGGGTCGTCCTCAAACCCAATTTGATTTACAATCTACCCGACCGGGCCATCAATACGGAAGCCGCCGTCATTGATGCCGCGATCCAGCTTATGAAGGAAAAAGGGGCGAAGGAAGTAATCGTAGCCGAAGGAACGGCCTACCAGCGCGACCTGACCGACCTGTTGTATTCGAGTGGGATCGCTGCTATGCTCGAACTGCGCGATGTGCGCTTCGTAGACCTCAATCAGGACGACATTGTGCGGCGCGACAACAAAGGCGGCTACAGTGGCCGTGACTATACCTGGTTGCCCAAAACTATCGCCGAAGCCGATCTGGTTATTTCGATGCCCAAGCTAAAAACGCATCATTGGGCGGGCGCGACTTTGAGTATGAAGAACATGTTCGGGATCATACCGGGAGTGCGTTACGGTTGGCCTAAAAATATGCTGCACGTCACCGGGATCGAATCAAATATAGTCGAACTTTACGAGACTTTGCCCGCCCAGGCCGCGATTGTGGACGGGATTGTGGGCATGGAAGAAGACGGGCCGCTTTTTGGCAAGAGCGTAAAATCGCAGGTGCTGGTCGTCGGTACTGATCTGGTCGCGGTAGATGCCACCTGCACCCGGATCATGGGCCTCGAACCGCTCAAGGAAAAGGTCAAGCACATCTGGTACGCCGATTGGTTAGGGCTGGGCCAGGCTAACCTCGACCGCATCAAGGTGCTGGGCGTTCCGATCACTCAGGTTAAAATCATCTACGCCCCACCGCCGCCGCTCGACCAGGAGCTTAAACGCTACTAAGAACAATTAGTTTTTAGCCAAAAACCAGACTGGAACCTGATCTATCTTTCTTACAGAGTTTGGTTTGACATGTTGTAGGTACACCCATGCTATATCAAACCTACATTCCACCCCCGCCTTTATCGGCTTTCGTCAGCTTAATCTGGCTACACGAAGGCTACACCACCGCCCATACAAAAGAACGGCTGCTCCCGGATGGCTCGGTCGAGCTTGTGATTAATTTGCGCGACGACCGGCTACTAATCTATGATCGACAGCATCACGAACAGTTCCAGAGCTTCCCTGGTTCGTTGATTTGCGGGCCACACTCCGAGTTTTTTGTCATTGATACGGCCAGTCAGCAGGCCGTTATGGGAGTACATTTCAAACCAGGCGGAGCTTTTCCCTTTCTCAACTTGCCCGCCGACCAGTTGCGCGACGTCCACCTATCGCTGGACACACTGTGGGGTACTGCCGCTGTGGAACTGCGCGAGCGTTTACTCGAAGCACCCACTCCACAAGCTAGATTCGACTTGCTGGAACAGGCTTTATTGCGCCAGGCCACCCGGCCTCTCACCCGGCATCCTGCCGTAACCTTTGCCTTGCAAGAGTTCCGCAATATAGCCTACCCCCGAACTGTTGCGGACGTAACCGCCCAGATTGGCCTTAGCTCACGGCACTTCATCCAGCTTTTCAGTCAGGAAGTCGGTCTGACGCCCAAACTGTTCTGGCGCGTGCGGCGGTTCCAGGCAGTGCTGCGATGCCTTGAAAAAGGCCAATCTGTTGCATGGACGGACATCGCGGCAAGATGCGGTTACTTCGATCAGGCCCACTTCATCCATGATTTCCAGGCCTTTTCAGGCCTCAACCCCACCGCCTATCTTACGCAGCGCAGCGAACACACCAACCACGTCCCCCTTCCCGGTTAAAGTCAATTTTTTACAATACTTTCGGAGTTTTTGCAGTTAGAATAAATGTACGACATAATAAATTGTATTGCCTTACCTTACCTTTGCCTCACGAAAGGAAATAACTGAAGTATGTCCAGACAAACAAACGAGAGCCTTTTGAACCAGTGGATAGAATTATGGAGTGGTAAACTGGCACTTGCAGAGGAGATTATTGGGCCAGATTTTGTCGCTCACTTTCCTTCCACGGTGAATAATCCAAATGAAGTTCATGGCTCGCAAGCTCTCAAGGGGTGGATCAGCCAGACATTAGCTCTATTCGATGCTGTTCAACTGAGCCTGGAAATAAACCCCATTTCCGATGAAGATAGGGTTGTAGGCCGTTGGATTTTTCGTGGCACCTATAAGGGAGGTATACCAGGTGCCAGTTCTACTCCTGGAACGCAGGTCGCTTTTAAAGGAATTGATATTGTTCGCATTGCTGACGAGAAAATTGTCGAATATTGGGTTTCCTCAGATGGCTCGTATTTGATGCAGCAATTAGGAGTGATTGCACCTTTACAGGCATCATAAACAGGATTGTTCAGGGGAAAGGTTTTCTAAATTACCAAATTTAAAGGAGGATTTATGACGAACCAGACAAAAGATATTCCGCACGGCCCCCGCGCCGTAACACCTTATTTGACAGTCTCAAACGGAGACAAGGCTATCGAGTTCTACCGGCAGGCGTTCGGGGCAATCGAGATTTATCGCCTGACCGAACCTGGCGGTAAAATTGGACACGCCGAAATCGAAATCAATGGTATGCCACTTATGCTTTCCGACGAATACCCTGAAATTGACGTGCGAAGTCCGCAAACATTGGGTGGTTCGCCGGTCGGTCTCCACCTTTATGTTGAAGATGCCGATACGATATTCAGCCAGGCAGTTGCAGCAGGTGCAACAGTGATAAATTCGCTAAAAGAGCAGTTTGGTCTCCGTATCGGTAAACTGACCGACCCTTTCGGACACGTCTGGTACATTGCAACCGTCATTGAAGATTTGTCGCCACAAGAAATTGTGCAACAGTACGATACCATGATAAAGCAAGCGGCAGAAGTGGGGACGGCTTCCACCCCGGCCAACAATGACTAACGAAGGAGAAAACTGATGACTGATAGAGGACAATTAATCCGGGAGAATTTTCATACTCTCACACCCTACATCATAATGCACGACGCAGCCAGGGCTATCGAATTTTACAAGCTGGCCTTTGGTGCGATAGAGCTAACCCGTATTGAAGAACCTGAAACTGGCAGGATTAGACATGCCGAAATCAAAATCGGTAGTTCGCCGCTCATGCTGGTAGACGAGTCCCCCAGATTTCCCGAAATGCGTAGCCCGCAAAGCTTGCGTGGTTCGCCGGTGCAAATTTATCTTTACGTAGATGACGTGGATGCTCTGGTAAGCCGGGCCATTGCTGCCGGAGCGAAACTCATATCTGAGATTAAGGATGCCTCGGAGGGCGAACGGCGCGGGGGCCTTGAAGACCCTTTCGGCTTGACCTGGTGGATTGCTACCTACACCGGCAAAGTGTCGAAATAGACTAGCAGAGTCCCTTCTTATTAAAGAAAAAGGGCTTTGTTTAACTGCTACCTGCGCTAGTTCTAATGAGTAACTGAATTTAAAATAAGAGCCGGTAAGCAGTCTAAAAAGACTTTTCGCTCACCGGCTTTATAACCAGGAAAGGAGAAAACTGAGGGTTTGATCTAAAAAACGTGAGCCGTTCTCACAGCCACACCACACCCGCCCATCCTGCGGGTGCAGGTTGGGTTAGCTCCTTGCTGGTTACCTTACTATATCGCAAGTAGTATGCCACAAGCGTATCAATACCTCAAGGTAAAAGCGTTTTAGCTATCAAAAAAGCAGCTTCCTGATTGAAAGCTGCTTTTAGTTCGTTTATTATTATTTTAGATTGGCTCTTCATTGAGCGGGTTAAGTAACGCCTCAAACGATGATGGCCGGTTCTACCGAACCCTGGCTAGATGTGGCTTCACCCCTAAAGGGTCTAGCTAATCGTTAGCAGCACCTGATCGTACAAGACGTACCGTTTAACCGCCCCGACCCTGACTCTACCCTTAAAATTGTTGCCTGAGGGCTTCTCGCTTTCCAAAATCTACTGAGTTACCCATTGCAACGAGGTATAGCGTCGAACCGGGGCTTCATCTGTCTTCCTGACGTACTCCAAAAAGGTCTTGAATGTTCGGTTTTAACATTTGCTTGGCACCTCCTGTTACGAGTCTTGCGGAGCTAACTTGGCGACCCGGAGGATGGTGTGCAACATTTTAGAATTGTTGCGGCGGGGAGACTAGCGAGTTATAGCTCCTTAACTCCTGGTCTTTGTATTCATTATGACTCCGATTATAGGCTCTGTCAATGGGTGTCATTAACGAAACCCTAACTAATTCTTTATGATAAAAACGACTCTGATTGATAGATACAATGTCAGCGGGCCTAGTTGGTACTGACTACCGGCAGCGATTCGGCCACTTGCCGTAACTCTTCTTCGCTCACTTTATCGCCCGCGCTTACCACGTTCAGACTACCGCCTTGCTGCCAGACAAAGCTTTTGGTCAGGCTTTGGTCAGGCCGCCGATTAAAATCAATATAAAAATCGTTCTGCCCGCCAGGGATACTACCCAGCAACAGCACTGAGCCGGGCGGGTTCTTAGGCGGCGGATTAAAACCAGGTCTTCCGCCAGGGGTCATAGGCGCACTGGCTCCTCGCGGCGGCGGTGAATTTTTAGCTCCTCCCCGCGAAAGACTGATACCCTGAATACGCCACTGCATGCCCTGAATGAAGTAAGCAGAAAGGCCATGCACCTTTTGGACTTTGGACGTTTGCGCTCCGATCACATTTACCGGCGGGCCGCCCTGAGGTTGACCGGGCGCAGGTAATTTCAACTCCAGATCAGCCTGCCACTCGAATATTTCCAGGTCGGCACCTCTGGCGTTCGGGTCGGGGTCGGTCTTTTTGCCAGTACCGCTCGGTGGCGAGGGCGGCGGTTCGGTTCCGGGCAAAGTATAACGCAAGTGATAACCTTTGACTTCGGGCGGAGACATTTGAGGGGGCCTGGCCGGAACGATTTCGGTTTGAACCCCGGCAGAATCGAACCGCAACCCGGCGGGCAAATAGGTCGGCAGGCGCGGAGCAAACCCGGCCAGTTTTCCGGCTTCCTGGGCCGAAAGGAAATTCTGCCCGGTTGGGTTGTAGAATTGGACGCTCTCAGAGCCGGGCGAAGCCAAACCGACCGAGACGGAAGTCTGGGCCAGGGGCGACACCACCGACACCGAAGCGACCGTTGGAGCCTCCCTGTTGGCAACCGAACTGCCCGAACGGTCGAGCGTTCCCAGGCTTAGCACCGATACCAGCAGCACCAGCGCAGCCACCACACTTGCTCCACCCAGGGCAATCCCTAACCCCGACGAACGACCTTGCCACCGCCACCACCAGCGCGGGCGGGGTGAGGAGTTCTGAGCAGTCTCATTTTGCACCTGCATCAACAGCTGTTTTTTTAGATCAGCCTGAAAACCGGGCCGGGCCTGGTAATGCCAGCCTTCCAGTCGTGATTCCAGCGAGGGTTCGGATTTATTTTGTTCCGGTAAAGCCGGATCTGGCTCTTCAGGACGCCACATACTCATTTTATCCAACTAATTTATGTTTAGCTTTAGTAATTTTCAAACCTGTTAAAATTAAACTTCTTCCGCCTCGAACAAGCGACGCAAGCGACGCAAAGCCCGTCCGAGCGCGACGGCTACGTTCGGTTCGCTCATTTTGAGCAGATGACCGATCCGGCGTTGGCTCAGGTTGGCCCCGTAGCGCAGGGCGATCAGGTCGCGGTCGCGTTCACCAAGTTGCCCCAGGTAACGGCTCAGGCGGGCCAGTTCTTCTTGTCGCAAAGCCTGTTCGCTCGGCCCGGCCTGCTCGTCGTCCTCCCAATTCTCGTCCAGTTCCAGGTGGCGGCGATTGCGGCGGGTCTGATTGGTCAGGGCGTGCCGGGCGATACCCCACAACCAGTTTTGAAAAGTGCCACGGCGGGAATCGAACTGTTTGTAGCGGCTGATTACCCGTTCCCAGACGAGCGCACTCAGGTCTTCGGCTTCCTCGCGGCTGCTAACCCGGTAAGAAAGATAATTATAGACGCGGGGAAAGTAAGCATCGTATAGCTGCTCAAAAGTTTGCGGCGTCAGTTGCCCGGCAGGTGGCTCGAAAGATTCGCTTTCGTCCAAACCTGGCGAGGCCGACCAGACTATGTTATCTAATTCGACCGGGTGCCGTTCGATCACTTATCCATCTACTACTATGTATACAGTTTTTACAAAAAACCCGGTGGTACTTAGACCGGTACTTAGGCGGTACTTAAAGTAGAAACAAGAAAAAGAAATTTTAGCCAAAATTTCTTTTTCTTGTTTCTACCACATTAAAAAACCTGTACCGGCCAGGGTTTAGCCGTTCGAGTTCTGCCAGGGGCCGTTGATGAAAAACGGCCTGTCGCCGCCGAACATATTGCCCATATCCATGAAAAATCCGGCGTCGAGCGAGGCGTCTAATTCGATAAAGTAGCCGTTTGCTTCGCCAGTTTTCTTGGCCGGGCCTCTGGTGACGGCACGGGCTTTGATGCTGCCGTCAGACTGCTTCTCGCCGATAATCACCACGTTATCGCCCGCCTTGAGATCGGACAAAGCCTTGAGGTCGGTTCCGGCAAAGCGGGTGTTGCTGTCCACCACAACCTTGACATCCTTATCGGTCGTGCCGTCTTTTTGCGTCACCACGAAGCTATTACCCGCCGCGTCTACGCTCTTGACCGCGCCCAGGTTGTTTCCGCGTCCTTTAGGCGCACCGGGCGGGATGGGCAGACCGGCGGTTACGCTTTCAGCCTCGATAGTCTTGGCGTCGCGGTTGGCCTTACCAACTGCAATAACATTATCGCCAACCTTCAAATCAGTCTGGGCAACTTCTTTCTTGTCCTTGTATATCTTGGCGGTGGCGGTCAGGGTCGCCGTCCATTCGCTGCCGTCGCCAGTCTTGAACTTGATCGTTTTGGCGGTGGCATCGAGGGCTGTAATCGTACCGCGCTCGGCAGAGGGAGGAGCGGGTAGCCGCAAAACCCAGCGTGCCGTCAGCGATTGATCGGTTTCAGCTTTACCGACGGCGGTAATGCGGTCGTTTTGCTTTAAGTCAGCCGCTTTGAGCGTGCCGTTAGCATCACCAATCACTGTCTGGTCGTTCAGGTTGACCACCCGGCGGTTGTTGATCGTCAGCTTGAGGCCGTTATTTTCGACCTTAGTAATAATTCCTTGCGCTTCCGGGCTGTTGTCGTTGGAGCCAGGTTTTCCCATCATTCCAGGGCCAAAACCAGGCCGACCTGCCGGGCCAGGACCAGCTTTACCGCCAGGGCCAGAAGAAGGCGTCGCAGGGGCAGTTGGGGTAGTCTGGGCCTGAACATCGGCCTGGCCGAAAGCTTCGCTGTAAGCGGCGTCCGCCTGAGCAATAGCGTCCGCCTGGGCTGCATCGGGTTGAGCCTGAGCCTGGGCCGGACTGGAAGAGGCCGACCCCTTCGAGGCTTCCACCGCACTCGACCAACTACTTAGGGTCAGGCCCACCGCGAAAGCTGTTACAGTCAGCAGCAGCCCGGCCAAAATTAACTTGATACGCTTGGTCATAATACTCCTTGATTTACGCGCTTTTAAAGTCTGGGTCTGATTGAATACTTTTAAGATTTCCGCTTCATACCAGGGTCAGGTGTAAGCCTGGGAACGGCGGAGAGCGTCACTACAAGCAAAAGTCTTGAGTTGCTTTAAGAAAAGGTCTCTTACTTACATATACCCCGTTCGCCTTCAAACCTAACAGCCTGTGACGGTCGGTTTTTAATTGGCACTGCCGAGCCACCGTGCTATAATGAAGGCGAACCCAGGCACAACCAGGGCAATCTGGCCCAAACTTTAAGCATATTATACTACTTACCCATTACGAAAATTGATTAGCCAGTTCGAGTTCGAGAATCAGCACCTTAACCTTAGTCATACGCTGGAATGCGGCCAAACTTTTCGCTGGAAACAGCTCGAAGACGGCTTTTACTGGGGCGTGGCAGGCGATTATTTTGTACGGATCAGGCAAGACGGCAGCCACTTTCAGGCCGAGTGCAGCGGGCCAGGCGAAGGAGCCGAAGCTATAGCTGCCATTAGCCGCTACTTTGGCCTGGATAACGATGACGAATACCGCCAGATCGTGACCCGCCTCAAAACCGACGAGCCCATCAGCCGGGCAATAGGCCGCTACTATGGCTTGCGCCTGCTAAACCAGCCACCTTTTGAAATTTTAATCAGCTTTATCCTGTCGGCCAATAATTCTATTCCGGTAGTAGCCCGCACCGTTCAGGCGATTAGCAAGAAATACGGCCAGTCCTGGCGGTTGGGACGTTATCAGGGCTACACCTTCCCAACACCCGCCGCCCTTTCCGCCGCCACCGAAACCGAATTAAACGAAGAATTAGGAGCGGAGTATCGGGGCCGTTATATCGCCGAAACGACACGCATGGTAGCGCAGCAAGAATTTGATTTCGAGGCTTTGCGTAGTTTGCCCTATGGCTGGGCGCACGGGCAGCTTACCGTTTTTCCCGGTGTCGGGCGCAACGTGGCCGATTGGGTGTTGCTGTTTGCGCTCGGTCAGCACGAAGCCTTTCCGCTCGATACCTGGGTTACGCGGGCGATGGAAACTTTTTACTTTGAAGGCCGGAAAACCACACCTAAAGAAATTCATCGCCTGGCCGCCGCTAAATGGGGCGATCAAACCGGATACGCCAACGAGTTTTTGTATATGTATGCCCGTAACGCTTTGAACCGTCGCTGAAGATTGTAGTAAAAGTAAAATCCTAAAAAACCGCTTTTTTGGAGTAACGATGAACACAACCGATGCAGTCCGCTTCCAACAAGGGGTAGACCAGGCTCAGACCGGCCAGAAAGCCGCCGCTTACGCTACCTTCACAAGTTTGCACAATTTCAATTCGACCGACCCAAACTTGCTACTCTGGTTAGCCTTTACTTCGCCCGATCTGGCCGAATCGGAAAGGCTGTTGGGGCAGGTAGCCCGGTTCGACCCGCAAAGTGCCAGCCTGCCGGGAGCCTGGCAATGGCTACGCACCGAACGAGCCAACCGGGTCGTGGTGTCACCTGCACCGCCCAGGCCGTCGCTAAGCGGGACGGTACCGACGCCGCCCGTCGCTCAGGCAGAAGCCTGGCCCGCTCGTCCGCCCGAAACAAATTATGACGCATACTTGCCGCGCTCTAAGCCGTCTTCTGGCGGCAAAATCTGGTTTTTCGTAGTGCCGGTGGCCCTGGTTTTTGTCGGATTAGGTCTGTGGATCGCCCTTTCCGGCGGAACACTCGACACTGGCAGAGCGACGAACCGCAACGGGGGGCCAGCCCGCGATTTTACCCTTCAGAATTTGCAGGGCCGGACAGTCAGCCTGAAAGATTACCGGGGCAAGGCGGTTATGCTCAAGTTTTGGACCACCTGGTGAACTTATTGCAATCAGGAGTTGCCTGATGTAATCGCAGCCTCGCGCCAGTATAATAACGATCTGGTCGTGCTGGGCATAGATGTAGATGAAGACCCCGCTACGGTGCAAGCGTTCGCGGCCAGCCGCAATATTCCCTACCCGGTGCTGCTCGATTCGGGTGCAGTCGGGCGGATGTATCGGTTGACCGGGTTTCCACACCACGTTTTTATAGACCGGCAGGGCAATATCAGTGGCGTAGTCCACGGTGAGATGAACGCCGGGGAAATGGATAGTGAAATCCTTAGAGCAATCGGTAAATAGAGATAAATTTATGGACAAAAATAAACTGATCGTAAATAGCTACAAACTGGCAAGCTGGCTGTGCTGGAAACTTCCGGCGCGGCTACGCTATACTCTGGCCGCCGTTGGCGGCGAAGCTTATTACTGGCTGGCCCGCAACCACAGCCGCCAGGCCGACCAGACTATGCGGATCGTGCTGGGCGAACCAAAAATTAACCGGCGAGTACGTGACATTTCGCGGCGTTCTTTTCGCAACTACACCAAATATATGGTTGATTTTTTGCGGCAGCCGCACCTCACAAATCAGGAAATAATTGCGCTGGCAAGCACCACAGGCTGGCAATACCTGGAAGAGGCTAAAAAAACTGGCAAAGGGTTGATGATGATCTCACCTCACTTTGGCAATTGGGACGCTGCGGCAGTGGTTCTGCTCGGTCACGGCCACAAGCTAAGCTCGGTTGCCAAAGATTTCGAGCCGCCTGAACTTAATAAATTGGTGCAGGATGCCCGGCGCAGCAAAGGCGTCCAGATTTATTCGCTCAAAGACTCGGTGCGAGGTTTGTACAACGCTCTCAAAAACAACGAAGCGGTGGTGTTGCTGGTAGACTCACCCTTGCGTAACGAAGGGGTAGTGGTCGAGTTTTTTGGCAAATCGGTCCGAATGGCAAGCGGGCCGGGAACGTTGATGTGCCGTACCGGGTCGCCCGCGATTATTGGCTATGTGGTGCGGCAACCGGGCAATGATAGTTTTTATGGTTGCTGGGAACCGGCCCTGCCTTGCCCTGCTACGGGCGACCGCGACCAGGATATTCAGGCGGCGACCCAGGCGATTGCCAGGGCAATGGAGAAAGTAATCCGCCGCCACCCCGACCAATGGTACATGTTTCGTTCGATTTTCCTGAGCGAAGCCGAGATTGCCGAACACGCCGCCATCCAGCTTGAACGCACAAATCTGAAGGCGGCCCGGCGCAACCGAAGCCAGACCGCCCCTGGCCTTGATTCGGTCGAAGAACCGGCAAAGGAAACCGTCTAACTTATGACAGCTTACCGCTATTTCTTGCTCGGCTCCAAAATCGCGCCCGTTTTGCCGGTCTGGTTGGGCAACGCCCTTTGCGACCTGATTGGACTGGTTTTTTATTGGGTGGCCCGCGCCAGACGCCAGGCCGTAATGTCGAACCTCTCGCACGCCCTGGCCGACCGCTCAGTGGCCGACCGGCAGCGAGTCGCCCGTGGCATCTTCCGCCATACTATCCGCAACTACTACGACCTTTTGCGGGCCTACAAAATACCCCAATCCAAACTCGATCAACTGGTCGAAGTGACCGGCGTGCCGGAAGCGAAAGCTCTTTCCGCCCGCAACGGACATCGGGGAATTATTATGTACTCCGGACATGTCGGCAGCTTTTCACTGGCCTCCCAGGTTTCGACCAAAGTTGGCATGGATTTTTACCTTACGGTCGAACCGATCAAACCGCCCGAACTTTTCGAGCTTGTTCGCAAGCTACGCGAGATCGATCCGCGTACTCAGACGGTTTCGGTGGCGAGTGCCGAAATTCGGCAGATATTCCGCGCCTTCAAAAACCCGGAAGGTTTTGTGTGTATGGCGATAGATCGAGATGTGATCGGCACCGGCCAATTCCTCGATTTCTTTGGCGCACCGGCCAAACTGCCACTTGGTGCGGCTGAAATTGCCCTCAAAACTGGCTGCCTGCTGATGCCAGTACACGTCTACCGCCGGGGCAACCAGGATTACCGCATTGACGTTTATCACGACCGGGCTTTCGTAGCCGAATCCACCGGCGACAAAACTGCCGACATTCGCCGCACCGCCCAACGAATGCTGGCCGAAGTCGAGACTATCATCCGCAAAACACCGGAACAATGGGCCGTACTGCAACCGATCTGGGAAGAGCAGGCCGACTAATTATTTCGCCCAAACTTACGCTAAAGGGGCAATGCAAGGTCTGGTAAGAAGCTTATTCGGCCTTAAAGCTCAGACCGCGCCAGGGTTGACGAGCCAGAAGTGGCTATGCTATCTTTGTAGCACTATAGTCCCATTTTAACAACCCAATAACACGCTTTTCAAATTTATTCGCAAGGTTTGGCCCATACAAGGAGACCTTTAATGTTTCTACCGCGTAACGAGACTTATGCTTTACCAAGCGTTATCGAGCGCACCCCACGGGGCGATATTACTCTCGATATTTATACCCGTTTGCTCAAAGACCGCATTATCTGGATCGGCACCGAAATCAACCCGCAGGTCGCTAACGCTGTAATGGCTCAACTTATGTACCTCGATCACGACGACGCCAAAGAAGATATTTACATGTACCTGAATAGCCCCGGTGGATCGGTCAAAGACGGCCTGGGAATTTACGATGCAATGCAATTTGTCCAGCCGGATGTTGTGACAATTTGTGCCGGAGGCTGCTACAGTATGGCAACCATACTGTTAAGTGCCGGAGCTAAAGGTAAACGTTTCGCTTTACCTAATTCTACCATTCACCAGCACCCGACCTCGAACCAGGGTATTGGCGGCACTAACCCCGATGTTCAAATCCACGCTAAACACTTGCTGGATATGGACAACAAGCTCAAGAAAATTATGGCCCTTCATACCGGTCAGCCTATGGAGCGCATAGGGGCTGATTTCGACCGGGATCGCTACTTCACACCCGAAGAAGCTATCGAATACGGCCTGATTGACCAGATTATTACTAAAAGCCCGGATTTGTAGTTTTGCACTAAGTACGAGGAGGTGTGAGATGCAGGTGGAAAATCAACCCCAAACTGCCCGTGTTGGCGAAGGAAGTAGCCCTTACAAAGGCATGAGCTATGTGAGCGGAACGAGCGAAAAACCGCTTCTGGGTATCACTATCGGCGATATGTTCGACCGCACCACCGCAAAATTCCCGGATACGGAAGCCCTGGTTGTGCGCCACCAGAACTTGCGACTGACCTACCGGCAATTGCAGGCCGAGGTTAACCGATTCGCCAAAGGTTTGATGCGGCTAGGACTGAAAAAAGGCCAGACTGTCGGTATCTGGTCGCCTAATAACTCCGAGTGGTGCATAACCCAGTTTGCTACCAGCAAGCTCGGCACGATCCTGGTGAACATCAACCCGGCCTACCGCCTGAACGAACTGGAATATGCTCTCAAACAATCCAGTTGCACCGCCCTGATTATGGCTCCGCAATTCAAAACCTCCGACTACACCGGGATGCTCTACGAACTCTGCCCCGAACTGAGCGATTCGGCTCCGGGCGACCTTCACGCGGTCCGCTTTCCCGAATTGCGCCAGGTGATCCGCCTGGGCCAGGAAGCTTCACCTGGTATGCTGGTCTGGGACGATGTGATGGATTTAGCGGGCGATGTGAGCGACGAAGAACTGGCGACCCGCCAGGGTGAGCAAGAATTCGACGACCCGATCAACATCCAGTACACCAGTGGTACGACTGGCTTTCCCAAAGGAGCCACTCTCAGCCATCACAACATCCTGAATAATGGTTACTTTGTGGCCGAGTTGCAAAACCTGACTGAGAACGACCGCATGGCGATCCCCGTACCGCTCTATCACTGCTTTGGCATGGTCATGGGCAATCTGGGCTGTGTCACCCACGGTGCGACAATGGTTTATCCCTCCGAAGCCTTCGAGCCTGCCGCCGTACTGCAAGCGGTTCAGGACGAAAAGATTACTTCGCTCTACGGAGTGCCAACCATGTTTATCGCCGAACTAGACCACCCCGATTTTGCCAAGTACGATCTTTCGAGCCTGCGTACAGGTGTCATGGCCGGTTCACCTTGCCCGGTCGAGGTAATGAAGAAAGTCAATACGCTCATGAATATGCGCGAGGTTGAAATTTGTTACGGCATGACCGAAACTAGCCCGGTCAGCACTCAGACCCGCATGGACTCTCCGCTCGATAAGCGGGTCGGGACGGTCGGCGTAGTCCATCCGCACCTTGAAATTAAAATCGTTGACCCGGCCACGGGTGGCGTCGTGCCGGTGGGCGAAACGGGCGAGCTTTGTACACGCGGTTACAGCGTGATGCTGGGCTACTGGAACAACCCCGAAGCCACCGCCAGAGCGATTGACGCGGCCCGCTGGATGCATACCGGCGACCTGGCAACCCTCGATACCGAAGGTTATATCAACATCGTGGGCCGGATTAAAGACATGATCATCCGGGGTGGCGAGAATGTTTACCCCCGCGAGATCGAGGAATTTTTGTACCAGCATCCCAAAATCTCGGATGTCCAGGTGATCGGCCTGCCCGACACCAAATATGGCGAGGAGATCATGGCCTGGATCAAGCTTAAACCGGGCGAAACGGCCACCGCCGACGAACTCAAAGCTTTTTGCAAAGGCCAGATCGCTCATTACAAAGTGCCGCGCTATTTCAAGTTCGTGGATTCTTTCCCGATGACCGTAAGCGGCAAGGTCAAGAAATTCGAGATGCGCCAGGAGTCAATCCAGGAACTTGAACTGCAAGTGCCACAAACGGCCTAGTTGCCTGGTCAGATTTAAAACTTCACGGGAGAAAATTCTGACTTGACACTTGCTTGTAAGGCCATTTCACACTGGGCGTGAAATGGCCTTACAACGCTGAAAATCTCCAGGACGATTAAATACTCACAATATTTTCTAGCTTTTGCAGGGCTAGAGCTTTTGCAGGGCTTTAATAAGCAGTGCAGGTTCCAGCCTTTTTGTATAATCGGGTTCTACAAAAGCCAAACGTACTATGCCGTCCCGGTCAATAACAAAAGTACCTGGCACAGGTAGTTCCCATTTGTCGTTACCATTGACCGCCCTCAAATCATTCCCAAATCCAGCCAGAATTTTACGGTTCTCAGCGTCCACCGTGTAAACTAAACCATAGCGGCGAATTACTGTGCTGTTCAGATCGCTAAGTACCTCGAAATCGAGAGCTAATTTCTCGGCAGTCGAAAGCGAATTATCAGGGGTTTGCGGCGAAACAGCCACCAGTGTTGCGCCCAATTCCTTGATTTGAGGTAAGATCGCTTCGTATGCGTGCAACTGCATGTTACAGTAAGGACACCACCCACCCCGGTAAAAGGTTAGAACCACCGGGCCGTTTGCCAGTAAGGTTGAAAGAGTGATATTTTGACCGTTAACATCCGGCAAACTAAAATCTGGCGCAAGCTGACCTTCACGAATTGCTCGTTCGTAAAGCCCGGTAGATACCAGTTTTTCGCCGCTACGCAGCACACTTTCTCGAATGGCTGTTGGCGTCTTATCGCGCCGCGCCGCCAGTTGTTGTTCAAGTAATATGTTTTCGGTTGTCATAAATTATCCTCTCTGTATTAGAATTAGACCAGTCTACTAATTCCAGTCTTTTTAATACTCTGACCAAATAAGCACAGTATTAAAAGCTTATATATTACTCTTTAGCAAAATCTTGAAAGTGTTAAACATAAAAGTATCGAGGGGAACGCTATTTTTGGTGACTTTCATCAACAAGATTGCACCCTGCCAGTTAGCTAGGAGGAAGGAACCTAACTGGCTCGTCTCAAAGTGAGGGGCCAGTTGCCCGACTTCCTGGGCCTCCTTCAAACAAGCCGCAAGTGATGCGGCCCATTCTTTCAGGACTTGCTGCACCCGTAGCCGGAAAGTCTCACTTTGGTCAGCCATCTCCTGACCCAAATTACCGATCAGGCAACCTTGCCGACATTCCAGCCCGACCAGAAAATCTATGTTAGACTGAAAATAACGGCGTAACCGACTTAGCGGATCGAAAGTCTGGTCTTGCAAATACTCTTTCAGCATCGCTTTATTGGCCTGCTCGAATTGCTCGATCAATTCCAGGCCAAAGTTTTCTTTACTGCTAAAGTAATAATAGAACGAACCTTTAGGTACACCGGAGGCCGCCAGCACTTCATTTAGCCCGGTGTTGTTATAACCATTCTCAAGGACAAACTTCATGCCAACTTCGAGAAGAGTTTTTTTAGTATCGTTTTTATTCACCTGACTATATTAGACCAGTCGGTTAAAAGTGTCAAGGGCTTATCGAATAAACTTAACTGAAGATTAATAATTTTGTGATCTCTATCATCCGCCGGATGTAGCTAAATTCATACTAAAAAGGTTAGAGTAGGGCTAAAATTAAGTCAGGTTCGTTAACACGTTAAATCTATACCCCGGAAGTAATAGCCGCAATATACTACCTTCGACAAACCTGACCGGGACGATTTCGCTATATTCATCCTACCCGATAAGGCCCATAATAAGAAACAAGTTAAGTGCGTCCAGTACAATTTCCATTTGTAACGCGAAGTGCAGGAAAGAGGTTTGACATGATTAAGCCTGAGAATACGGTTAGTTATACCTTCCGCTCCTACGATAACATGAGCAGTCAGGCCAGCGAGCGTTATAGCGAGACCCAGAACGGTAAGCTTGAAATGGAAATGGCCGATTGGTTCGAGGAATTAACCTTAGTCCATCGTGAAATTGAAGTGCGCCCGGTTCCTGCGGTGGCCGAACCCAGGCGCAAGGGTGGTTTGTTAAGCCGTTTAGGGCGGCTATTCTGGCCGAGCGCGACCGCCAAAGCTTAACGCCACATATAATTAGTAAAAAGGCTTTGTCAGCTTATATAGCTGGCAAAGCCTTTTATAGTCGTATCTTCCCTCTACCCCGTAATCACTTAACGATTGATGTGTTGGAGTAGCCAACCAGTCAAATCCTGAAGTGGTTTTTGACTGATGGGTGCAAAATTATCGGTGTAGGTACTGATGGCTGGGCCAAGCGAATGTCCCAGGTTCGGGTAAAGTATGAATTTATGGTCGCTGCCCGCGCCTGCCAGGAGGTCATCAATCTTTTTAGCTCCGTTAGGGGATACGTTCGCATCATTTTGACCCTGCAAAATCAACACCGGCCCTTTGTATTTAGTGATGGTGTCCTGGATTGCTGGTAGCTGTTTATCAGTAGTATAGATGCCCAACCCGGATTGTAGCGCGAATTTGTCGAAATTGGCAAAGTAGTTATCAAAATAAGGTTTGACTTCGTTGTTGATGTCCAAATTACCATCACCATTTTTGTCCACAGCCGGGTTCGCTTTATAGTTACCGCTACGCACTCCGGCGGGTTCATAACAAATGCTGATTGTACTTTTGGCAACACCGCCATAATTGCCCCGGTAAGCTTTATTTAGTTCTTCAATAGTGAGCAAGCCGTCTTTATTTTCATCAACCACATTCCTCATAAAACCAAGCCCGACCTCCTCATCTTGATACATAAAAGTGTCTTTCCAGCTACCGGGAACTAAACCTTGTAGCACCAGTCCCGCGATTTCAGGGTGGGTTACAGTAAGCAGGGTGGCAATGGGTGAACCTTCGCTCCAACCATAAACCACAATTTTCTTAGGATCAACTTTAGGGTTAGCTATAGTGGTAGCATAAACCTTATCAGCATCGGCCAGGAGTTGTTGCAAAGTTATTTTAGTGTAATACTGCTGGTTGGTGTACTCTTCACCAGGGCCGTTGACGTAATGTTTATTGTAACGCACCACCGCAAAACCTTGCGTCGTCAGGTTGTCGGAAATGTCGCGGAAAATATGGGAAAGTGGTTGATTAGTAACAGGATTACCTAGAGTGAAATCCATATCGGCGGCGGTAGAGCCAGGAATAAGGATAACGGTTGGGAAAGGGCCGTTACCAGAAGCGGGGTAAGTTAACTGAGCCTTCGCTTGAAAATCACCAAAATCAACCATAAAATCCTGCCGTTTAATGGCCGGATTTTCCGCAACCGCAGGAGTAGCGGCGGAAGCGGTAGTTACACTTGTGATAGCCGTTGTACTGGAAGTGGTAACCGCATTAGTGGAGGTGGCAGACGTAGTTGTATTATTGATCGCAGCGGTAGAGGTGGCCGCCAAGGTCGTAGTAGTGGCGGCAGTGGTAGTAATAGTAGCTTGAGAGGCGGTAGTGGCTTGCTGGGTATTAGTTGTAGCCGGGGTAGTGGTGGTGGTATCACCGCAGGCTACTAAAGTAGGTAACAAACATAGTACCAACCCAAAAACAAGTCGGAGCTTGGGAAGTTTATTCATCAAAATCTCTTCTTTCCTCATTCAAAAACCTTTGTAAATAGCCAACCTGTAAGGATTACTTCAGGCTTACGAAACATGCTCATAATTATACTAGAGTAAGTAAACAAAATGGTCTGTTCGCTAACACACATAAAAAGCAAAGCAAATAAAAGATATGCTTAGTAGTGCTAATCACAGAAAAGGTCTGGAATCATCTGCTTGAATAGCCTACTTTTATTGTGACGAGCAGCACTTAGAATAAAATTCTAATTTGAAACAACACCTGCTTTTCACATATGGCATTAGATAAAAACCTAAACATATAATTATAAAAGGACAGAAACTTTTCTTTTGACAGTATAAGCCGTCATTTAGGGACTTGACAGCCGCTAAAAAGAGCTGTATATTTGAAATAACTTTAGCTAATCCTATAATGTCAGGCTTTGAGTACAACGCAGGAGGTTTTATGTCCCTGGAACAAAACGCCGGACTGCAAACAGCCCCGCGACCGAGCAGTGACTTTTGGAAATTCTGGACGGGCCAGACGATCTCAAATCTGGGGACATCCTTCACGCTGTTTGCCTTACCGCTCCTGGTTTTCAAGCTGAGTGGTTCGGCAGTAAACCTGGCTTTGACTACTGCTGCCGAGTTCTTACCTTTCCTCTTTTTTGGTTTGATCATCGGCGCCTGGGTAGACCGGCTCAACCGCAAACGACTGATGATTGCAACCGATATTGGCCGCGCCCTGGTAATCGCATCAGTGCCGACGATGGCTCTCTTTAATCTGTTGACCGTCTGGTGGATTTATGGCGTGGGCTTTATAACTGCCACCCTGACGATCTTCTTCGACTCGGCTCAGTTCGCCGCAATCCCCAGTCTGGTAAATCAAAAAGACCTGGTAGCTGCCAACGGGCGGATCCAGGCCAGCTATTCGGCGGCGACTATTCTCGGCCCGCTCCTGGCCGGGATGTTTTTGGGCCTTCTGGATATCTCGAATTTACTCTGGTTCGATGGAGCTTCATTTCTAGTTTCGGCCTTATCGCTGGCCTTGATCCGGCGAAGCTTCAACAATGAAAAGAGCGAACCTAAAATTACCAGCATCCGACAGGATGTAGCCGAAGGATTGCGCTACGTCCTCAAGCACCCGCTCTTACGCAATATTTCGCTCATGATGTGCCTGGTAAACCTGGTCGCCAGCAGCGCAAACGCCCAACTTGTCCTCTTTGCCAAAGAGCGATTGCAGGCAAATGACAGTCAGGTGGGTTGGCTTTATTCGGCGGGCAGCCTGGGTATCGTGCTGATGTCGCTGGCGGCCGGGCCGCTCCGCAAGCGTTTTACGTTTGGAGTAGTGGCTCTGGGCGCGTTGATGCTCAATGGCCTCTTGATCCTGGCGATGTCCTTCACTACTAACTACTGGTTGGCCCTGCCGCTCTGGGGTCTGGGCTGGGGCTTCGGTATCCTGTTCAATATTAATACGGGCAGTTTGCGCCAATCTATCGTACCCAATCATATGCTGGGCCGGATTATGAGCATTGCCGGGGTGCTGGCGTGGTCGGCTATCCCGGTCGGTACTTTCATTGGAGGCGTAATAATCGAAGCAACCGGACGAGTAGACCTGGTGTACGCCGGTATCGGCATCATTGCTTTTATCATCCCGGTCGTATTCTGGTTCAGCCCGCTCGGTCACGCCGAACGCTACTTGCCGGATAAGAAAGAGGAAGAAACTTTTCTTGCTGAAAAAAAAGTTGTAGAGAGTGTAAAGGCTTAAATTAGATACAACAAACATAAAACATTAGAATTCTGGGAGTGGTGGCTAACCGAAACCATACCCCACGCCTGGGAGCTTGCTCAAGAGTTTTCTACAAAGCAGCAATAATACAACATCCGCTTTTCAGTCTAAGGCTTTGCAAAAGTTGTCAAGGTTACTTCCTGGGCGATCTGGCCGCACAAAGGTCATAGGCGTCAAGGCTGGGCTGGGCTGGGGTCTACCCACCAAGATTAGGCTTTACAACGCCGTTCTGGTACTTGACTAGCTCATCAAAGCCTTAACTTGTAGGTTATGATCTAAGGCTTCATCCCAGCCTTACGCTTTAAGGCGAGCCTCGAACGCCCAGCGGTGCAGGGTATGCATCCAGAGCGGCGTGACGCTTCGCATGATTGCCCAGTTGGTGAAAGCCAGCCCTTCGCTGACGCCTGGCTCCTCAATTTCGCGTTCGATGTCGCGGGCGGCGAACCAGCCCATCACCCAGCGCACTGCCGGGCCAAGCATAGCCATCTCACCATCACTCAGGGGCCGCTCCGATTGGTAAGCTTCCAGAAGGGTGCGGCAATATTCCTCGTCGAAATCGTAAAGTTCGGGCGGGCTGTCCGGCTTGAGAAGGGTCGAATCGTGCCGCCAGACGCAATTCCAGCCCAGCACCAGAGCCAGGTCGAAAACCGGCTTGTCCTGCCCGGCATCCTCCCAATCCAGCAAATACAGGCGTCCTTCCGGGGTGCGTAGCATATTTCCTTCGTGTACATCGGTATGGATCAGGCCAAACGGCAGAGCTTGAAGTTCGGCCAGGGGCAGGTCGTGCAGGTTTTGGGCAATCTCGGCGGCTTTCTGGCCCCAGGTCGGGTCGTTCAGGGCGGCCTCGGTTCGGCGGAAGGATTCGGCCATCTCGTCCAGCCAACCAACCTGCACCGGGTAATCACCCGGCCCCGGTGCAAGGCGATGCAGGCGTCCCAGCAACCGTCCTAGATCGGTCAGGGTCGGGATGTCCATAAAAGGGTTTTCGCCTGCGATAAAATCCGTGGCGTAGCCCCAGCAAGCGGGTTGCCACTGGAAAACTCGTTCGCCTTCAACCGTCAGGCGCAGTCGTGGCGCGAGAAAATCGGCGGCACTCAGGAAGAGCAATGCCCCGGTATCGGCCAGCACCTTTTCGTGGGGGCGGTCTTCGGTGCAAAGCCGTACTGTCAGGGCCGCGCCTTCAGCCTGGGCCAGCCCGACCTTAAAAATGCGTTGTCCGTCGCGCTCGTGCAAGAGTTCTGGCAAGCCCGCCACCTTGAGACCGTAATAACGCTCGATCAAGGGTGGCAAAAAGCTCCAGGTCATAGTCTCACTCACCACATCGCTCCTCGTTGTTCAACTTCTAGCTTGTTCCTGGTCAATCCTTCTTTCACAGTATGAGCTTCTAATAAAATAAATAGTATTATGAAGTTTAATATTATAAAAGGTAATCCACTATAACCAGTGGTAATGGCTGTTGCAGTGATAATATTCAAAATTCCATTCAATATAATAGCGGTTACACAGACAAAATAGTTAGGTTCTAACACTTTTAAATGTCTAGCAGGTCGGGAAGGGGTAGAAGCAAACTTGAGGCACAGGCCGATTAGATTCAGCACGAGCCCGATTGAAAGTACCACAAACAATCCAGAGACAAGTAAAGTAGGCCTAAAGATTTCTATTTCATTTATGCCTGGGATACGATCAATGTATAAGTAGCCGAAAGCGTTAAAGGTTTTGCCGTTATAACGATAAAAAGGTAGAAAGAGCTGGAAAGGTGCAAGGGTGGTTAAAACGACTTGCAAAGGGTAAACTAGCCCAGCCCACCAGGAGGGACGAACAGGTTTACGGTAGTTGACCGTTTTCCAGGCTGCCTCAATTTCCTCCGGGCCATAGCCGCTCTGGAGCAAGTACAAATCAAGCTCGTAGCGGGTGAGACTTTCCTGTCCGCCCTTGATGTTATTTACTATTTCATTATGGCGGTCTTGCGGCATTTAATTTTACCTCTCCGCTAAGGGTTGGCTGAGGCGACCAGGGTTGGGACGAACTGAGCAAAACTATCAGTGATGCGCCCACCGATACGAGTATAGCAACCAGCCCACTGTCCGCCCATCACGTAACTACCTACGCAGGGGAAAGCCTCGCCTAGCAGGATGCTCTGACCGTCCTCGGCGGGCGAAGCGTGTTCCATCGGGGCGATTTCGATCCGGCGTTGGGCTACAAAAGTACGGAAAGTGCGACATTGAAGCCAGACCTCGAAAGGTAATTCGGCTCCGTTATAAACTTCCGAGCCTTCCCGCCCGTAAAACTCTTTGACAATGTAAGGCCGGTAGTCGAACGCTTCCGGCAAGTCTTCCAGGAGGTAAGTTTCGGGTAAATGCCGGGCGATGATTTCTTGCTCCTGGGCGTCGAAAAGCGGGCTGGCCCGGTGACGCCACACCCAGGCCATAATCGCCTTGCTCTGGGCAAAAAAGCCCCGCAGGTTGTTGAGCGATTTCAGCCAGCCGTTGAGCGTGGACTGCACAAAGGCCAGGAATAGCGGCTCTAACGAAAGGTCTTCCACGCGAAAGAGGCGGTAGAGTGCATCAATCGGCTGGCCCAGAAGGTAAAACAGCCCGCCGACGAGGTTAAAGTTGGAAATATCGCCTACCACACATTCCAGCCCTTGCTCTTGCAAAATACGGGCGTAGTACGAAACCTGCGCCAGGTCGGTCAGGTGGCGACCCTGTACCAAAAACCCCACCCGTGGCAAAAGGGGTGGGCCTTCCGGCTCGATACTGCCTTCCGGCACAGGCAGAAACAGGGCTTCGTCGTAAAGGGCGCGAGCCATTGCCGGGCCAATAGACGGATTAAGCCGGGCTAAACCTCTTTCTAGCCGGGCCAGGAGGGGCCATTGCCGTTCCTCCACGAGCGTGATTTCCTGCGCCCCACTAGGAGTATCGCTGTTAAACTCCATCAATTGCCATTGGCCCGCCGTATCCAGAGCGAAATCGAAGCGGCCAAGCGGCGTAAGAGTGCGGTTGAGTGGTTCGCGGCGCAGGGTATATTCGAGATTTTCCGGCCAGCCTAACGCCCGCAGGGTGGCCGCAGGTTCCTGGACAATCGCCGTCATAGCCTTCATCATGATGGTGTTAAAGGCGTTCGTCAGGCGGGCCAGGTCATCCCGTTCGGCTTCGGTCAACACGACTGCCCCAAAGCCGACATAGGGCCGACCATACACGTTACTCTCGAAAAGACCATCGTGAAGGGCGGCGTGTTCGTTCAGCACGCGGACGGTCGTGCAGAAGCGGCGCGGACTGTAGCGGGCAGTCAGGGCGCGGGCCAGCGTTCTCATAGAGCCAACCCCCTCATAAAGCCAACCCCCCTGTCAGGGTTAGCCAGTCCAACGGCAAGGAAACCTGATACACACTCAGGCCCGCCCGCGCTGCCCGCCGGTAAAAACGGTTCAGGTCGTCCGGCAATTCGTCGCCTGCCGCCCGCAGGTCAATCAAAGACTGAAGGCCAGTTTCAAGGAGAGCCTCGAAAGGCGGGAAAAGCTCACCCACCCGGTAACGGTTGTCGAAGGTGCGCCACCCGCTCAGGTCGTCCGGTTGGGCCGGGCCGGTGCGCTCTCGTTCGAGGATAAAAGCCAACCCACCTTCGCCCTGCCAGGGTTGCACCTGCCGTCCATAGCGCACGATGGCCGGTAAACTTTCGCCACCCTCTACGAACGACCCCGGACGATGCAGCCCGTTCCACAGCAACACCGGGGCAATTCCCCGCCTTTGCAAGTAGCAGCCCAACGCCAGGCTGTAAGCTCCCGGCAAGTCTATCACAAAAGCCGCCTCGCCCGCCGCGACTGCTGAGCCTTGCTCGGTTGCGGCCAGCCTTTCGGCCAGCGATTGGCCTATCCCGTCGAGCGTAGCCGGGTTGATGCGGTTGCGGCGCGGCACTTGCGGCTCACCAAACAGGGTTAGGGCGGTGAAAGGGGCCGCCGGGATGAACGAGCCAGCCAGTGGCCCCGCCGCCGCTTTCCAGCGTCGGAACAGCCAGAGCGGGCGAATGGCTTTAGCGGTCTGATTTCGTGAGGGGATAGCTTCCATAATTTAAGGTAGCCGTTTTAACTGTACTTATAAACTAAGAACTGCTGCTGCTACTGCCGCCAATGCCACTACCAATCGGGCCAGTATACCAGTAATAACCGCCCGTCCGCCGACTGCGGCAATAGGTGCGGTTGGCGTTGGCGGCAGGAGTGCTGCTGGTAAACTGAGCCGAGCCAGGCGTGACCTGGGCCTGAGCTACACCGGGTGTTGGTACGGCAAAACTGCCCGCCGCGCCCCCATCCGGGGGTGGCGTACTCGCAATACAATCATCGCTGGTGTTATCGCCACAGGCGGTGAACAAGAGCGAACCGGCCAGAAGTGCGCCTACCGCCAGACCTGCCGAGCCTTTAAGCCGGGTGACTGCTTTCTTACTATTGTTAAGCCGATCTTGCTGGGCCGCGAACAATTCAGGTTCCGGGTTCGCTCCTGTGGTGGCCTGCAATTTGTCCCTATCCAATTTCTCCACGCTTTCAACTTAACCTGTGATAGTCGAGGTCGAGATTGTCGCTACCGGCAATCCAAACCTGTTAATTTTACTCTAATGTGACCGTCGTACCTGTCACATAATATACTACGATATGAGGGGTCTAAAAGATACATTTTTGGATGAGAGATTAATCACACCCCTCGAACTCCTACCCGCCCGCGATCCAACCTTGTTGCAAAAGGATTTCACACAACCTGTTCGCTTATTTTAACATATCAGCCCAACTTTACCCAGATCGAAGGCGCAACCAGTCCGACGAAACTCCGATTTATCGGACTAAAATGCTTATGTTATACTACAAATGGAAAGAGTTTTGGAACCCTGCATTGACAAAAATGCAAGCATAGAGGATAGGAAATATGAGAATCGCAATTATTGGCCTGGGCTTGATCGGCGGGTCGTGGGGTCTGGCTTTGCGAGAGTGGGCGAAAACTGAAGAAGGTCGCACCACTCAGCTTGAACTGGTCGGTTTTGACGCTAAAGGCAAACAACGCACCCTGGCCGACAAGATGGGTATTTGCGACCGCTACACTCCTAACCCGATGGAAGCCGTCAAAGATGCCGACGTGGTGATCGTGGCGACACCGGTACTGGCTGTGCGCGAAACTTTCGAGGACATCGCCGAACACCTTAAACCCGGCGCAATCGTCACGGATACCTGTAGCACCAAACGGCGGGTAATGGACTGGTCGAAAGAACTGTTGCCGCGCACCGTTTCCTTTGTAGGCGGACACCCGATGGCAGGCAAAACTCTTTCGCTGGAAGGAGCTAACGCGACCATGTTCAAAGGCGCGACTTACTGCCTCGTCGCTTCGCCTTATTCTACGGAAGAGGCCCTTGAAAACGTAGTACATATGGTCGAAGTAGTCGGGGCAAAACCTTACTTTTTGGACGCAAGCGAACACGACTCGTATGTTGCCTCGGTCAGTCATCTGCCCCATCTGGCGGCAGTGGCCCTGACTAATCTGGTGGGGGATAGTGATGGGTGGCGCGAAATCTCCCGGCTGGCAAGTACCGGTTTTCAGGATACTACCCGCCTGGCCGGTGGCAACGTACCGATGTACCTGGATATTTGCCGCACTAATGCCGATTCGATCCTGAGTTGGCTAGACCGTTACCAGGCTCAATTGAGCGATCTCCGCACGATGATCGAGCAAGCCAGCCTGGTTGACGAGGGAGGTCGTCCGCGCCTGGACTCTATAAGCGACCCTGGCGCACTCGAACAGTATCTTGATCGCGCCCGTGAAACCCGTGAACGCTGGGAAATCAGCCGCACCCGCACCGACTTCGACCAGCGAAATGAAGGTGTCCAGATGCCTTCCAAACAAGAACTGCGTACCGACTACAGCCGCATGATTTTCGGCGGTCTTTTCTCCAAACGCAAACGCCCGGACGACTCTGGTAATCCGCCGAAATAAGGTTTAAGGGCCTGAGTAATTTTAAGTAGTTCACAAAAGTGATTTTCCTCTTTGTGAAGTATTCAGACCATCAATAAAATTGTTACTTCTGGACGGTTTGCAGTTGCGGTTCCGGGTTAACCAGAATAGCCTCTTTTATCGGTCGGGGCTTCAGTCCCTGGTGCTGGCGGCGCACCAACACTAGCGAGAGCAGCGTTATGCCTGCCCCGACCAGCTTGAGAAAGCCAAAACTTTCGCCCAACAGCAGCCAGGAAGTTACCCCACCGATAATCGGTACAAGGAACATAAAAGTAGCGGTGCGGGCCACCCCTAGCCGCTGATTGACCCAACCCCAGACCGTCCAGGCAAAGTAAACCGGAAAAACGATTGACCAGCCTAGCGCGAGCCAGCCGTCCGGCCTGATTCTGTTCCAATCCTGGCTCAACAGGGCCGGAAAAGTTAGCAGCAGCACCGGGATAGCTCCAATAGTGAGGGTGTAGGCGGTCAGGGTCGGGCCAGGGTAACGGCTCAGCAGGGGTTTGTTCGCCACACTGTAAGCGGCAAAGAAAAAAGCTCCGGCCAGACTGATCAAATCGCCAATGTTGCCCAGGCTCACTCCCGGCTCGAACTTATCCAGCAGAAAAACAAACACACCCACCAGGGCCAGTAGCATGGCCGTCCACTGCCCGCGCTTCACCGTCTCTACTTGAAACAGCCAGAGTAGAACCGCCGCAAAAAGCGGTGAAGTGCCTATAAGCAACGCTCCCGAAAAAGCCGTTGTATAGCTCAGCCCGATAATAGACATGAGCATGTAAAGCGTGTAGCCCAACACTCCGGCCCCAACCAGGCGCGGCACATTGGCCCAGGTCGGCCTACGCCTGGTCGGGACTGTGGCAAGGCTGTTAGCGGCTTCTTTGGCCTTGAAGGAGCGTCGGCTTCTGGCCCACAAAATCAGCCAGCTCAAAGCGACCATCCCTACAAAGCGCAAAAAGGTGAACGCATAAACATCGAACTCGCTCAGGGCTGCTTTTTGAAAGACAAAATTAGTTCCCCAGATCGTCACGACCAGCAAAGCCGCTAATTCCGCCCCGTAGCGGCGACCTTTTTCGATAAACCTAGCCATTGCAACGCTCCTTCACTCTCAATCCACGTTCTACAGTAAAAAGCTTGTAGAGCAAAGGTAACGCAAAAAAGACGCAAGAACTATCCGTTTCTTGCGCTTGAACTAATAACTAAGCAGAAAGAAAATCGCGCCAGGCGTCGGTAAGCCTTTCTTTCTGCTCAGGGTTGAATCTAGGGCAGCATTGTCCAATCACCTGGGAGGCGGTAAAAGTAGAGGCGTTCGGTGGCCTGACCGTCCTCAAAATAGCGGCCTCGGTCGCTGCGCTTGAGGACGCCATAGTTGTTTTGCACCTGGCTAATCCGGCGGGCAGGCAAGTTGAAAATCACCAGACCTAACCCTGCCGGTTCCAGGCTCTCCTGGCGGGTCGGGGCATCCACCACCCGCAAAACCGGGTGGCGGGCCGGGGCTGAGCCACGCAAAGCCTGCTGTTTTTGCAAAAGTTCCTGATAGGTTATTTCCTGGGCCGGTTCGGATGGCGTCGGCCACTCGTCATACTCCTGGTCGGAGACGGGAGGCTCCGGCAACGGTTCGGTCGCGGCCAGCAATGCCGCCAGTTCTTGCTCTAGTTGGGGGTTGAGGTGGGTAGCTTCTTCGGCTAACCCGACTTCCTCGTTATGCTCGTCGAAAACCGACAAACCGTTCAGGACGTAACCTTCCAGAGCCGTGTCGTATTTAGAAGCCTTTTCTAAAAGCTCTGACAGGTTCGTAGGAGCCGTTTTTTGGCTGCACCCTGCTACTAGAGCCTTCAAGGTGTTCGGAGGAGCTACAAAGCTTACCGTCCCGCTGTCATCTATAATGGTATACCGCATTACTGCCATGTCTTACAAATTCCCTTTTTCATAGAACAGGTGAACCGGGCCATTTCCGGTTTTTTTGCAACGAATACTTTTATATCACAACCGATACCAACCGTCTATTGAATTAGTAGTAGAATCCAGCCAGAGTTACCCGCAAATCTTTTAAGCTAAACGAGTTAGCTGTTATGCACATGGGGTTCTCTCATGTATTTATACCTTTATATAATATTATTTAGTGGTATTAGTAGTAGAGGCGGTGGATTTGTGGAAATAGCTCCTTTTTGAGGCTGGTTACCTAAAATTAACTCAACATAAATTGTGGAAAAGGCCGTGGAAAAGTGGAAAAACTTTCCACCATTTTTTAGCCCTTTTAAAATCCAGCCCATTTTGAGGCTACCTTTCCACTTTTTCAGCCTTTTTCCCCTTTTGGCGTCCACAAAAGGGGAGAAATAAGCCTTGAAATCGTTGAATCCTGGCCCGAAAGATGTAGATAAACTGCAAAGTTGTCCTCAAAGTTATCCCACGTTTAAAGCCATAAAACCACAGGATTCCCACTAAATAAAGCTATTTTCCCCACAAATAAAATGACTTATCCACAATATGTGTATAGCTGGGGATAACTGCACAAAAGACTGGAAGCAGACAAGAAAAAAGCAGGCACCGGGCCTGCTTGTTGTTGCTAGTTGCTAGTATTGGCGGAAGATTTTCTACAATGAGTGAGGTTTACTTCAAGCCGTCGCCGTTGTAAACGCTCTGGATGATGTGATTTATCTGCTGGCGGAGTTGCGAATTATTCTCGATAGCTGCCTCGATTTTTTCAAGCCCGTGCATAACGGTCGTGTGGTCGCGGCCACCCAGCGATTGTCCGATCTCGACCAGGCTATGGTCGGTTTGTTCACGGATAATGTACATTGCCACCTGGCGCGGCAACACAATATCGGCACTGCGGCTACGGCCCTGTAATTCTTTCATTTCCACATTGTAGAAATTCGAGACCGCCTCGATAATGCGTTCTTTTGTCACCAGCTTTTTGCGCGAGTTTTGGAGTGCGTCGCTCAAAGCCTGGGCCGCCAGTTCAACCGTAATGGGCATCTTGTTGAGGAACCCAAACGCGACTACCCGGATCAAGGCCCCTTCCAGTTCCCGAATGTTACTCGGCACTTTGTGGGCAATAAATTCCATCACGTCGGCAGAGATCGGGGCCGGTTGATGTTCGGCCTTACCGCGCAAAATTGCCAGGCGCATTTCATAATCCGGCAGGCTCACGTCGCTGATCAAGCCGCCCTCGAACCGAGACCGCAACCGATCTTCAAGCGTCATCATAGATTTGGGTGTACGGTCGGAACTGATTACGACCTGCTTATTGGCTTCGACCAGAGTATTGAAAGTATGGAAGAATTCTTCCTGGGTAGACTCTTTGCCTGCAATAAACTGAATGTCATCAATCATCAAAATATCAATGCTGCGGTAGCGGGCGCGAAACTCTTCCATGCGGTTCGACTGGATGCAATTGACCAGTTCGTTGGTGAATTTCTCGCTGGAAACGTAGAGTACCTTCAAGTACGAGCGCAACCGCAAAGCTTCGTGGCCGATAGCGTGCAGCAAGTGAGTCTTGCCCAGACCAACACCACCGTAGATAAAAAGAGGGTTGTAGCTGTTGCCGGGGTTCTCGGCCACACTACGACCGGCGGCGGCGGCCATGCGATTACTACTACCGACGATGTAGCGGTCGAAGACGTAGCGCGGGTTCAGACCGTGCTTGAGTGCTTGCGCGTCGTAATCGTTTGGTTCCTGGAAAAACGTTCCGCTTTGGTCGGTTGTAGGGTCTTCAATTTCGGGGGCTTCTTCGGGGTAAGCGTAAGGATTTGCACCATCCAGGTCGCGGTTGTACTGGCGGGGCGGACGGTTTTTAACGCCAAAGTTGTTGCCGCCGTTACCGTTGCGGGTGCCACCGTAGCCGTTTGAGCCGCCATAGTAGTTATTCGAGCGGTTCTGTGGCGTTCCGTAGTGGCCGTTATTGTTATTGTTACCGTTGCCGTTTGCGCTCTGGTATGGCCCCCGCGATTTAATACCATGCAGGGGCGCGGGTCGGGTGGCCCCGACCAGTTCCGTTTTGGGCGAAGGAGTATCGAACATCTGGCCCTGCACCGGCCCGTCTACGGTAAATTCAACACTTAAAGTCTGGCCCACTACCTCGGAAAGGGCGCGGCTAACTACTTCACCGTAATTACTTTCCAGTCGTTTGCAAGCGTAGCTAGTTGGAGCAGCAATACGTGCAGTATTATGGTCTAATTCCAAGAGAGACAGATTTTCAATCCAGTCCTCGTACTCTCGTTTGTTGAGTTGGGCGGAGAGGTCGCGCTGGGCGGCGTGCCAGATTTGGCGAGTATCACCGGCGCTGGGAACGGAGCGAGAGAAAGAGTTAGCTAGGATAGGACTGTCGGCTGCCGAATCAAGTGCGGCGGCGTGAAGAGTTACTTCCCCGTTGTCGTTCTTTCCTGGCATACAAAGCTTCTCCAGTAAATCAAAAAATAAATAAGAGACCCCGCGACTACAGAGCGCAGATTTCTAAGCGTTCTAAAAATCATCTTTCGGTTGAAATCCAGTAGATGAACCTACCCTTTAAAAACGCAGAAATCTCAGCCAAAACCCCGCTTCTTTGCGGTATATTTGACCTGGACTGGCCCAGCCAGTGTGAGAATTACAAATAACCTGGCACTTACAGGTAAAGTGAGACGATTAGAGAAGTCGCATCTAATACGTCGTCAACAGGAGTAAGGGAATGATAGCAGTAATTAGACTCCTTTGCAACTAGGTAAATGCAGCTTTATCATAAGTATTCCTTATCCTGAAGTGTTTTTTAGGCGGTTGGTTTCAGAAGTTTTCCACTCTATTACTCAGGCTTTGTGACTAATGTTATCCACATTGTGAATAAATAGGTGGATAACTTTGGAAGCTTTCCTTCCCCCACCTTGCGAGGCGGTACTATGGTACCAGGCGGAAGGGTTTCTGGTTTACCTTGTGTAAGGGGCTAACACTAGCAGTACCAGGCTTGAGTTGTCTACATCATCCACATTTTGTGGAGTCTGTTGATTACTTGTCCATCCTGTTGATTCGTTCGATGCTAACCGGCAAGAAGTTATCCCCCCTTATCCACATTATGTTGATGATTGTGTAAATGAGCCCGAACTCCTTTAAACTTAGATATTATTCATAAATGTGGAAAGCTCTGTGGACAGTTTGGCGAGATTTCCACACTTACAATCTGCTACAATAATATTTTGCCGGACACATAGGAAAATCTCTGACAAATTCTAAAAATTGATTAGAAAAAAATGAAGGCGGTCGAAAAAGGCTTTTGTTTTCTGATCAAGCTATTTTAAGCCTAACTTTTAGCCGCAGGCACCTTTCTAACCACTTTCGGGCCTTTTTTGCGCCGACTGCGGTTGACGCTGTAGAAAATCCACCATTCTGCCATCAGGATAATCAAGGCGATCAGGGCGATAGGTTGCCAGATTTCGCGCTCACTTTTGGCTGACGTTGCCCCGGACTGCCCCACCGTCCCTTGCAAACCCAGATCATCCAGAGGTTTGATGTTGCTGGATAGATTGCTGAAAAGGTTTACTACAAAGTTTTCCTGGAAAGTACCGGTTTTGCCCGGTGCGGTTTGTTTGCGCGTCACGCCGTAAATTCCAGGCTGGCCGGTTTCGGTGAACGAAGCCACCTGACTGCTGGCTTTGAGGATTTGCACCCCGGCCCCGTTTGGTGGCTGCACGCTAATTTCTTCGGTTGCGCCGACGTTAAAGCTGACCGGTTCACCGGGATTAACTTCCGTCACCTGGTCTAGCGAGCCGGCCGGTTGCAGCCAGCCCAGCGTGTTAACCAGCAAAATCGGCCAGGCCGTGCTGAGGCCGATGTCGCTGTCGTGCGTATCAAACGACAGCAAGACTACCCGTTGGCCTTGTCGGTCGCCTGAAGCTAGCAGTGGCGTTCCCTCGCTGCCGAAAGCGATTCCTTTCATCCAACCGGGCAGTTCGTACTGGTTGCTTTGCTTGATAGCCACCGCGCTCAGGTCGGTATACCGCAAGAGAGGGTCGTTTTGCTCGAAACGGCTGAATTGCGGCTTGTTGACCGAGCCAGTCACGGGTAAAAGCTGCGAGGTAGGCGGATTAACCAGAAACAGCCCGCCGGAAGGTAGCTTTTCTGGCATGTACTGGTCGAAAATGTAAAGATCGAAGCTATCTTTGTTAGGGGCGGCTTCGTAAGCACCGGGCGCGGTTTTGCTGACCTTGTAGTTAGGCAAACGCTGCAAAAACAGTTCTAAAAAGGTATTGCCGGATGTAACCAGCAGCAGTTTTTGAGGATTACCCGCGTTGCGTACCGTCCAGGCTTCGTTATCGGCTCCCAGGTAATCCTGTCCGCCGCCGCTTGGCTTAATTTTCGCGCTAACCAGGCGGGTTGTCAGGGGCAGGTCGGTCAGGGTGATAGCGGCTTTGTCTTCCGGGCCGATCTCGACTTCGCGGGTGTCAAATTGCTTGCCGTCCACCGTCACCACGAGATTAACTTTAGCTGCCTGGGCCGCATAATTGTTCAAGCCGACAAAAAGTTGTGGCCCGCCGCCCGCTTCGCGCAGTCGCACCGCGCTGATAGCCTGGTTCGCATCGGACTTGCCGATCTTGATGTACTTAACCTTTGCTTTGAGAGCCGGTAAGCCTTCCTCACGGGCGAACGCCCCGCTGCTGACCACCACTACGGTTGTACCGGGGGTACGGTCGGCGGCAGCCGAGGCCAGCACGAGCGACGGCTTTGGCTTGGCTGGTTCGCTGGTCACTTTGGCCCGGTCAAGGGCGGCTTTGAGTTCGCTTTTACTGGTCGAGTTGGTCGCCAACACTTCGGGGTAGGCTCTCATCAGCACCAGGGTCATCTGGTCGCTGCCGCCCATCCCATCAATAATACCCCGAATTTCGTCTTTAGCTTTAGCAAAGCGGGTTGGTTCCACGTCAGTTGCTTGCATGGTCGCGCTGGCATCCAGCAGCACGATAATATTGCCACTGGCCTGGGCCTCGGCCTGGAAAAAAGGCCGCGAAAGAACCGCCACCAGCAGCAGCAGCAACAGCAACTGCAAGAGCAAGAGCCAGTTCTTTTGCAGCTTTTGCCAGGGCGCGTTAGCTTGCTTGTCTTCCAGCACGCGCTTCCACAAAAAGTTGCTACTAACTGTTAAATCCTCGCGCTTGACCTTGAGGAGATAAAGTACAATTATAGGAATTGCCAGAGCCAGGAGGCCCAGAGCGAAAGGTAAGAGAATCCCCATGAAACTACTTTCTTGTTACCAACACTTTTAGATTTCTTTCTTTTGTACCGCCCAGGTTTCTTTCTAATTTTCAGGGAAACCTGAAACTATGTTACCAGGCCGCGCCGCCGCATATAGTGCAAAACCAGATCTTCAAACGAGGTGTTTGTCTCGACCTGAATATAGTTGATGTTGCGCCGCTGGCTGAAATCAATCAAGCTGTGTTGCCAGGCGGTAAATTCTTTGCGATAGGCTTCGAGCGCATTCGTATCAATGCTGACTTCCTGGCTTTCGCCGGTTTCGCTATCCACCAGTTTAAAGTCACCCCGCACCGTCGGATTTACTTCGTCCGGCGAGAGGATGTGCAGCAGGGCAATTTCGTGACCGGCCCCTTGCAAAGCCCGCAAGCCCTCGAAGCAACCGCCCGGCGCGAACAGGTCGGATAAGAGGAAAAGCAAACCCGGTTGGCGGGTCAGGCTGGCGTAATGACGTAGAGCCGCGTTGAGGTCGCCGCTCGTGCCTGGTTGCAGGTCTTCCACGAAACGCACCATGCGAACGGTCTGGTTTTTACCGCGCATCATGGGCAAGCGGGCATCTCCCCCGCTCTTGCCCGAAAACAGAGCCGACAGACTGACCCGATCCATGGCCGCCAGAGCCATATAGGAAATTGCGGCGGCGGTTTGCTTGGCATAAAGTAGCTTGTTGTAACGCGGATCGGTCTCGTCGGCTCCTTCGATCAGCATTTCAGAAGCCGGGCCGCTCCAGTCCATCGAACGGCTGCAATCAATCAAGACGTGAACCGTCAGTTCTTCCTCTTCCTCGAACAGCTTCAAAAAGACTCGTTCGAGCCGGGCGTAAATGTTCCAATCCACCTGCCGCAGATCGTCGCCGGGAGTGTAGTCGCGGTAATCGGCAAATTCGACCGAAGTACCACGCTTGGTCGAACGCCGTTCTCCTTTGAGGCTTCCGGCCCGCACCCGTTTGCTCACCAGGGTCAGGCGGTCAACTTTCCTTAAAAATTCCCCATCTAATAAAGCAGGCATTTTTTTCCAGTTCTAAATTCCCCGTTCGGAGTTTCGAGAAAATAAAAGTTTGTTTGGTTGCAAATCCTGGCTCTGTGGTTCTCGCCAGAGGACTACTAGAACCGCCGAGGCCAAACTTAAACCTATTTCTTGGCTAATTGCTTTTCGAGATATTCCACCCCGGACGTCAATTGAGGGTCGCGGTTAGAGACTAAATCTTGAATCGTGCGCTCGACCGTAACATCCGGCGTAACGCCGATGCCGTTGGCTTTTGTACCGCCCCGCGACTCGTATTCGTCCACGGTTACACTGATAGCCGAACCGTCGCCGAGCGGATAGGCGGCAGTGTGACCGAGCGCACCCGCCGTTTTCACGCCGATCAGCGTGCCGAGTTTGAAATCGCGCACCGCCAGGGCGAACATTTCGCTGCTACTGGCACTTACATCATCTATCAGCACCACCAGCGGCAGTTGAGGCGAAAACGGTTTGCCTTTGTTTGGGCCTGCCGCCAGGTCGTTCGATACTTTCATCGCTTCGCGGTTTTTGCGGTCGGAGTTGTAGCCCATCACCTCGCCACCCGCCACGAACCGCCCAACCTCTTGCTCCACGTTCACCCCGCCGGGGTTTTCGCGCAGGTCAATCAGCCAGCTATCGGCTCCCTGTTTGCGTAATTCGGTCATGGCCCGGTCGGTTTCGTCGGCCACATTCAGAAAGAAATCGCGCACGGCGACATATCCTATATGCCCGTTGATCATTCGGTATTCAACCGTCGGAAGCGTATATTTCTTTTTGACGATTTTTAGCGTCACCGGTCCGGCTTCGCCAGGACGACCAAATAAGAAAGTATGCGTCTCGTTTTCTTTCGCGTTGCGAATAATCGTCCAGTTTTTGTCGTCAATCGGCTGCTCATCGTACTTTACGATCTGGTCGCCGGGCCTGACCCCAGCTTTATCCGCCGGGCTGTTGGGAACGATCCGCACTACGAAAGCTTTTTCTGCTTCGGTACTGACCAGTACGCCAAAGCCTACCGAGGAATTGTCGCCCGAAAGCAAGTTCTGTCTGCTCTGATAGCTGTTCGCATCCAGATAATAAGTGTGTTCGTCGCCGACCGTATCGGCCATAACATTAACCACGCGCTGCGAAAGTTGGGTTTTGGGATACTTGAATTCCGGCACACTCTCCATCAATTTGTTCCAGGCGGTCTGGAAGAGTTGCCAGTTGCTATCGGCTCCTTTGCCAAAGTTAACCACCGGAGCAGATTTCCCGATCACGCTGGCTGTTTCTTTCAGGGCCGCGTTGAGAATAGCGGCTGTGTCCGGCTCCTTGAAAAGATGTTCGCGGATAGCGTCGTAAGCGGTCTTGATCGTTTTGAGTTCGGCGGCCCTGTCCACTCGTTCGGCGTTCGCAGAAGGTGTCGGCGTAGTAGTCGGCAATGGGGCAGCCGAAATCGCCGGAACAGGGGTAGGCGCAGTGACAGAACCAGAGGCGGCTCCGGCCCCGGTCGGGGTCGCGGCTATCACGGGCGTCGAAGTTAGCTCACCGCTTGTTGTCGTCTCGGCAGCCGTAGTTGCACGGGCGGCGGTGGTCGGCTGAGTGGGTTGCCCGCTAGTGCCAGTCAGCACTTCGGTAGGTGGTAGCTGGATCGCTGCCGAAACTTGCGCGTTCGACGTAGTGACCCCCCGCGGGTCGTTGGTAGTGCCGCAGGCTCCCAAAAGCAAGCTCAAGGCCAACAAGAGCGTCAGGATTAACCAGCTAAAGCTAAATTGGATAGATTGGAAAGGTTTCTTTCTTTGCATATAAGAGCCAGAGCCTTACTTCGCTATAAGCTTAAATTTGACTAAAATGTAATTTTATGCTGAATTTGTTATGCTTCATCGTCCGGGTTTACCCCTAACTGGCGCAGACGAGCCGTTAAACGAGCTATTTTTGCACGGGCTGTCTCTCGCTCTCGCCGAGACGCTAGCCGCTCGGCTTCGCCTTCGGTCGGCCACTGTTCGCCTGAACCACTGAAGAGCCGTAAATAACCCTCATCCGCCACGAGCCAGGCTTCCAGTTCTTCGCTCCACATTCGTCCATCGCGGTCAGCCGTAATTTCTTCGTAACGCTCTCGACCGGGGAGTAATCGCCAGCCTGCCAGACGCGCTTTTGTACTTTTCCGCAGTCGAGGGCGCGGGTCGTAAGAAAAATACTCGCGTGTACCCCAATGGGCGTATCGGCCTGGTTTGATCTCAAGGTCTTTGCGACGAGTTTTCTCGGACATCAGCTCTATTACAACCTGGGGAGGCGGGCCGTCCGTCCCGATGCGATAGCTCAGACGACGGGTATAAGCTTGCCCTTTCAGGATAGCCAGGTCAGGGTAAAGTGGTTCTTCTTTCCAGAGAGACGTTTCGTAGAAATTAAGCTCGCCGTAAACAGCGCACTTTTCCAGCCGGTAATGCCAGCGCAGAACATCCAGCAAATAGTGTAAAAGGTCTTCGTGTTCGCTGCCCGGCATATCCCGCCACTTTAACTTTTCAAAATTAAGGTCGTCATCATAAAAATAGTAGAGGTCTTCCTCCTCCTGCTCGTTTTCGTTTTCCCGAACGGCCTCCGGCAAATCTGTTGAGGCTTTATTTAGCTGATCAATTGAGTTTGTACCCATTGTAATTGTAGTGTTTTTAGCCGTCATAGGGTTGCCTTGTGTATTCCCGAAGCTATTTGCGGTCAAGAGGTAAGCTCTTCAAAATTTCTTCGATGATCGTGTCTGTCTCGATTCCTTCGGCCTCACCCTCGAAATTGAGGATCAGGCGGTGACGCAGAGCAGGCAGGGCGACCGCCCGGATGTCATCGAAAGACACGTTTGTGCGGCCTTCCATCATGGCGACAATCTTGGCGGCCAGCATCAGGGCTTGCGCTCCGCGTGGACTGGCCCCGAAGCGAATATACTGGCGGGTGATCGCCGGAGCTTCGGGATTTTCAGGGTGAGTAGCCAGGATCAACCGGGCAACATAGTTTGTGACGTGCGTAGCTACCGGGACTTCACGGGCCAGTTCGCCCATCGCCTGAATAATCCGTCCATCGGCCATCTTGTTAAGTTGGGCCTGATCGCCGGTGGTGGTGCGGGTAAGAATCTGCATCAGATCGTCCTCGCGGGGGAAGCCGACGGTCAGCTTGAAGAAAAAGCGGTCTAGCTGAGCTTCCGGCAAAGGATAGGTTCCTTCCATGTCAATCGGGTTCTGGGTTGCCAGCACGAAAAAGGGCCGTTCCACTCGGTAGCTGCGGTTCGAGACCGTCACAGTTTTTTCTTGCATCGCTTCGAGCAGAGCCGATTGAGTTTTAGGGGTAGCCCGGTTGATTTCGTCGGCCAGCAAAAGGTTGGTAAAGACCGGGCCGGGTTGGAAACGGAATTGCCGCCCACCTTGCGGGTCGTCCAACAAGATGTTAGTGCCGACAATATCGGCGGGCATCAGGTCGGGGGTGAACTGGATGCGGCTAAAATGCAATTCCAGCACCTGCCCGATGGTACGCACCATCACGGTTTTACCCAGGCCCGGCACGCCTTCCAACAGGACATGTCCACCGGCGATAACGGCAATCAGAATGTTTCGCATCACCTCGTGCTGGCCTACAATTACTTTGCCAACTTCTTCTTCAATCCGGCGCGTTAGCTCCCGAAATTGTTCCGGGGTGATGGTTAAAGGCGTTGGTGTACTGGTATTATTGGTACTGGTGGTCGTCATTACTTATCCTTTTTGTTCAGGTCGTCAAAATATTGCTTGACCATATCTTTGAGCGTGATAGGCACGTAGTTTTTGTCTAGTTGTTGCGCCGCTTGCTGTTGATACTGGTCAAGCACATCGCTGTACGGTACGCTAGTTTCGCCTTGCGGGTCGCCACCGTTCACGTTCTGATTGTTAGTTTTGCCGTCGCCGGTGTCCTTGCCCTTTACGTTGGTCTGGCTGCCCTGGTCGCGGCGGGTCGTGGGGTTGGTATAGACTTTATCGCTGCTGCCTTTACCGGCTTTGCTTCCATTCTGGCCCGACTGATCGCCCTGCCCTTGCTGGTCGCCCTGATTTTGCCCGTCCTGCCCGTTCTGGCCCGGTTGATCCCCCTGGCCGGGTTGTTGTCCATTCTGGCCTTGCCCCTGTTGCTGGCCCTGACCGGGCTGTTGGCCCTGGCCGGGTTGCTGGCCCTGGCCGGGTTGCTGGCCCTGGCCGGGTTGTTGGCCTTGTTGTTGCCCGTCCTGGCCCTGTTGTTGCCCGTCCTGGCCTTGACCTTGCTGGTTCTGTTGCCCTTGCTGACCCTGCTGTTGCTGCCCGTCCTGACCTTGCTGACTGTCCTGGCCGCTATTGTTGCTCTTGTCCTTTTCGCCGTTAGCCCGCGATACTTTATTGTCCTGGGCGCGTTGGGCGGCCTGATTGATCTGTTGTTCGCTCTTTTGAATCTGGGATTGGGCCTGTTGCAACTGGTCGCTTAGCTTTTGGTTCGAGCCGCTATTTCGCAGTTCCTGGGCCACATCCTTCAAGCTTTGCTCGGCGGCTTTGCTATCTTGCTGCAAATTATTGGGTGATAAGGCACTGGAAAGTTGCTGCAATTTGTCGGCCATCTGCGGGTTGGAGTTCTTAAAGTTTTTAGCATCCTCGGCTAGTTTGTCCGAAAGCTGTTTGGCCTGTTCGGGGTTTTTCCTTAGCTGGTCGAGCGCGTCCTTATTCGCCAGTTTTTCCAATTCTTTCGCGGCGTTCTCGAAGCGGTCGGCACTATTTTGTTGCAAAGCCTGACCTGCCGCTTTAGTGGCGTCGGAACTGTTGAAAGTTTTCGCCAGAGCTTCGACGGCGGCTTTTTCGGCGATAGTTTTATTGGGGTCGCCCAGCTTTTGAAGTTCTTGCTGCGCTTTGCCCAGCGCGGCCAGAGCTTCATCTTTGTTGCCGCTCTTTTCTAAGAGGTCTTTTTTGACTTGATCGAGTTGCTTGAGCAATTCCTGGATTTTCGGGTCGTTTTTGGCTGCTTCCGGGTTTTGCTTGACGATTTGCTGTTTTAGTTCCTCGATTTTCTGGGCTTGCTGTTCGATCTGAGTTTTGACCGCCTGGTTGTCCTTAACTTCGTCACTGAAAGGATTTGGAATAAGCAGAGCCAGGGCCAAGAGCGGAATAATTCCCAGGGCCATCAAACCCTCGCGGCGCGGCACTTTGAGCGGCAGGCTACGGTTGTAGCGCAACCCCTCGACCGAGCGGCGGGCATCCTGGAACTGGCGTACTCCCAGAGTTTCATAACCTTGCAGGGCTGGATTGTTGTAACCTTCGACGGCGGTACTGAGCCGTTCGCGCAAGCCTAAAGCTTGATCGAGCCGCCGGGCGGTTTGCAGAAGTGGACGCGGGCGCAAAAGGGCATATAACACCACCCCGACCAGGCCCACCCCGACCGCAACCGCTGCTATAATACTGACAGTTTCGATTGTCAGCGAAGGCGTCAGGCGGCTATAAACCGCAACGGCCAGAGCGACTAATCCCCCGGCCAGGAAGCCGTAGGGTAAGAGGCGCACCGCTTCCTGCAAACGCATCCGCCGTTCCATCCGTTTGAGGCGGCCTACCAGAGCCTGATAATCGCTCCGGCTGATCGGTGGCTGCGCTGTTTGAGGTTCTCTTTCGAGGAGTTGTTGGGCTTTGTCCATTTGTTTATTATTCCTGATTGTTATGGCCTGCTAGAGCCTAAAAATACCCTGAGCCAGACCTACCGCCGGGTCTGATCGGCTGAGCCTTTTTTACGGCCCTTTTGGGCGTAAGCGGGCCGGTCGCCGATTACTTTATTGATTGGCTTGATCTGTCGGCTGGCCTGTCTAAGGTAAATATACGTAACTAACAGGGCCAGCATCACGAAGCGCACAAAAGGCGTGATTACAAAATCCCCCTGGCCGGAGAAATAAAAGATCAGGTTACTGTTCGGTTGGGTTCGTAAAATATCGCTGGTAGCCAGCACGGTGAAGATCGGGTTGATCGAAAACACCCAGGTCATTAGTTCTCGCACCGGATCGCCGCCGTAATTGCTAAAGTTATAACCATAAAAAGAACGGGTTATGTTTGACAACCCGAAGATCACTGCTCCCGGCAGTATAAACAGCAGGGCAAAAACGTTGATAAAGGCACTCCGGTTAGCTCCCTGCGAAGTACGCGACACACTCGACCAGTACAACCCGATAGAGCCAAGCATCAGACCGGAAAGAATCATGATCGCTAGCCCGCACAAAAGCTGGTCAAGCCCGACCCCGCCCATAATAAAGGCGACACTGGCAATCGGCAGCCCGGCCATAATGACCAGGAAAAGATAGGCCAGGGATGAGAAAAGCTTTCCCAAAATAATGTCACGTGGTCGCAGCAAGGTAATTAACAGAATGTCGTAGGTCTGGCGTTCTTTTTCCCCGGCAATCGCTCCGGCGGTGAAGCTAGGAGCCAGGAAAAAGGCCAGGAAAAGTTGCCCGACGATGATCACGCTAAAATAGGAACTGCCAAGTTCCTGGCTACGGACGGCGTTGTTGCTGTAACTATAACCGTAACTATAAGCGCGGAAGGAACTACTGTTACTGATGCTGCTGTAGGCGATCAAGCCAAAAATTGCCAGCAAGCCGGTGCAGATAATCAGGCTGGTCAAACCCTGGCGACTTCGCATACGGTGGCGCAGTTCACGGACAATTATCGGGTTCTGGCGCAAAACATGCCAAAAACCGGCCAGCGCAAGAGGCCCGCGCTTGATCCGGCTCCCGAAAGTTTTCCTTACTGCTACTTTTTCCGCCATAATGGGTTTACCGCCGATTCTGGCTCAGGCTTCGCCAAAAGAGAACAAACCTTCCACTTAACGTAACTTATCCACATTTTAACCCGCTGTGCCGCCCTTTAGCAAGTCCTTAGCGCAGATTTAATACACTTCTTACAATTGGCCGAAAATAATCAGGCTACATAACCTTTGGTGATGCGCAGGAAAGCATCTTCCAGGTTAACCGGCTGTTCGCTAAAACTGTAGATGGGAGCGTTACGCCCGATGTAATAGCGCAGCAGAGCATGTAGTTCCGGTTCGTTGCCCTCAACCTGAACTTCCCATTCGCCCGCCGTTTCGAGCGGTTTGACGCATCGCACGTTTGGTCCGGTAGCCAGGAAATTTTGAATAATCGAGTTATCGGTGTTGAGCGGCCCTAATTTGAGCCGGACGATCCGCAAATGCTGGTTGAGCGAGCCTAAAATATCGCTGACGCGTCCGGTTGCCAGCAGTCGTCCTCGCTCGATAATTCCAATGTGGCTGCACATTTCGGTTAGCTCGGTCAGAATGTGGGACGAAATAATGATCGTCTTACCCATGCGGCTAAGCTCTTTGAGCAGTTCGCGCAACTCCACGCGGGCGCGGGGGTCGAGGCCACTGGCCGGTTCGTCCAGCAGCAAGAGGCGTGGGTCGTGGATCAAGGTGCGGGCCAGGGCCAACCGTTGAGTCATGCCGCGTGAAAGGCCGTCAATGTAGGTATCGCGTTTGGCGGTCAGGTCTACGAGTTGCAAGAGATCGTTGATCAGGTTAGCTCGGCGTTTAGCCTCGACAAAATAGGCCGCGGCGAAAAAGTCGAGATATTCGTAAGCCGTCGTGCGGTCGTAAGTGCCGATAAAATCGGGCATATAGCCGACCGTTGCCCGCAAAGCCCGCAAATTTTCAACGCTACGATCCCGCACCGACAGGCCGCAAACCCAGGCATCGCCACTGGAAGGTTCCAGGAGCGTCGCCAAAATTCGCATCGTAGTGGTTTTGCCCGCCCCGTTCGGCCCGATAAAGCCGTAAATGCCTCCCGGTTCAATTTCCAGGCTCACATCGTTGACCGCTACAAATGGCCCGTACTGCCGGGTCAACCGGCGCGTTTCCACCGTCAACGTTCGGGCAGAGGTAGGGTCAGGCGGCGGTATTTGCTCTAAAGTATCCACGCCTTATTTCTTTCCCCTTATTTCAAGGCCATTGGCTCGAATAATAACGTCAGATCAACCGGAGTGAGGGAGCGATTGTCAATTCGCAGTGGGAAATCCTGGGTGGCTTGCCGCCAGGCAATCAGGTAAACTCGGTCGGTGCCTCGCGGTAAAGCATCACCATCCGAACCAAGCAGACTGAGCAAAGTGCTGTTCTTCTGGGAATTATAAATAGAGTATTCGCTGCCACTCGCATAACTATAGCCACCGGCGTAAACACCTGTGATGGCATAAATCAGGTCGCCCGTTTTGCGCTCGGCCAGGTTGCGGGCCAGGCTAATCTTTTCACCCGCTTTAATCTGGCGGATATTATAAAGCATCCCGCCCGGTTTCCACAGCGTCAGGTCAATCCAATCTTTGCCGGTACGGTTTTCCAGCGTGCCTTCCAACTCGTCGCCGGTTGCCCGGACGTTTGCTACAATACCCTCGCCGATGCCGGAAACAGTGCTATCTTCGGCCAGGAAATTGCGCTGGTCGTTCAGGCCCATCGTGACCTGACCGTAACCGCCTCCTGCTCCCTGCTGCACTGTTATAGCCGGGTCGGGTGGTTGGTTCGCCGAGTTTGGATTGTAGTAATAAGAACTGTTACGCACGTAGTTAAGGGGCAGCGTCTGGGTGTTTTCACTCGCCAGCAGTTGAAAATCCACCCGGTTGTTCGAGTAAATCGAAGCCAGGTTAGTCGTACCACCAAGTAACTTGCCTTCGGTGGTTTCGCCGGTGGTTACAATAGTGGTGCGGCTTAAAACCAGATTATCGCCACTGCTAAGGACGCCTGACAGGAAGAAAAGTAGGCTGACCGTTACGGCTACGACCGGTATTGCCAGCCAGGTCAATTCAGGCCGATCCAGGCGGCGCATTACCAGATACGTAACCGGACCGACCAGCAGTACATAAACCACAAAAATAAAGATCAAAAGCCGAGCATCCAGGATCGTCGCAATTTTGGTGTTAGGGCTGATTTCACTGGCCCAGCGGCGAGTATTATCGTAGGGCTGACGATGGGCCGCGGCGTAGGTCAGGCGCGGTTCGTAGTCGTTGAGGGCATTGCTCCAAATTTGAAAATTTATCGAGGCGGGCAAACTCCGCAAGTCTCCCGCCAAAAACCAGCTAGTTCCGAGGCCAAAAGGCCGCCGAGCCAGTACAGGCCGACCGTCATCGCTGGTAGATTCAGCACTGGCACCCGGTGCAAGACTGGTTTGGGCCAGCAAAAGGCGGGCCGGTGGCGGGTCGTTTCGGACGTAGCGGTTCAGTCCTGCCGGAAAACCGCGGGTGATGGGCGGGGCGACAGTCTTGACCGGCAGCAGGTTGGTCAGTGGCCCGCCTCGGCGCAAAGCCCCGTCCCCCGCCCCGAACAAAAAGCGGCCACCGGCCAACCAGGAGGCCGCCGCCTGAGAAAGAGCGGTCTGGTTCAGGCTCTGGTCGCCCAGGCTAGCGGCGGTGAGGTCGGTCAGAGCCAGCCCATCCAGGCCGTCCCAGCCTGCGCCATCGGGCGGCAGGTCGGTCGGCGCAAGGTGCGCAATCCGGGTCGTGGGCAGTTTGCTGTTAGCGGTGCGGCTTCGGTTACTATATCCGCTCACCAACAGTCCATTCGCCAGATTGAAAGGCTGGCTGAGCCGTTCGCCGTTAAGATAGTTCAAAGCACTGCCGTCGTCGCTAACAACCCCAATTAGAAATTCGTCCCGCGATAGCGATTTAACCGGCAGACCCAGCGTTTCGACCGGGCTTTCGTCTGCCCGACTGAGGCGTACCTGCACTTCGGTATATTGACGTTGCGGAGTAGGTAAATAAAGCCAGACTGTGCGGTTGACCGGCGCGATTAGTTCAACTTTGTGGCGATAACGGGTAGCATCGGAGGCAAAATTAGCCCAGGAAGCTTCGACCCAGCCCTCGAAATTTGGGCTACCCTCGCCCAGTACGAGGTTAATTTGCACCGGCAACCAGCTATATTGCTTATAATAGGAATCAAATCCAGCCCGTGCCGTCATTTTGGGCGTAGCCGCCAGCGAGAGCGCGGTAGCCGAACGAGCTTGCACTTCGGCAAAGGGACTTGCCACCAGAATGAACCAGACCGCCAGTAGGCTAAATCGCCAGAGCCAGGCAGACCGCCGGGATGCTTTGAACATAAAAGACACCGGCTAACGAGGCGGACGGTTATACGGCCCCTGGCCGTAACCGTCGTTATGTTCGGAAGGCGCACTATCGTCGGGGTGGAGCAAAATATCGCGGTAGGTGGAAAAGAAATCTGCCGTCAGGCGGTCTTGCCGCTCTTCGTCCAGAAAGCGCAAAAGCTCTTTGCGGCGCGAAACTTCGTCCTCGATAATATCCGGGTCTGGCACATTCTTAAAGCTGACGCCGGGGCCACCGACCGTAGTAATGTTGACTGTACCAAAGTTCAGAAAGTTGGCGACAATGCCGGATTTTTCCGAGTTTACATCCTGCACGTTCCGAATATCAATTGTACCGATTGTTTCGTCGAAGCCGAAAGGTAGCTTCAAAATATCCAGAATTTTCTCCTCACCGACAATGTAGCGGTCGTTGATCCAGTTTTCGTATTTGTACCAGACTATAAAAGCGATTACAAAGATCAATATCAGCGAACCCACGCTGGCGATGGTACTGAGCAACCCGATACCGAGACTGTAAACCAGGGGCAGCCCGATCAGCGCAAACACAATCAGGCCGATCAGAAGCAAGAAAAGGGGTAGCACTCTTTTGATCAAAATCCAGGGATGGGTGTGCCAGATAATTTGCTTTTTCTGACGGTCGCGCACGGGTTCGCTGGGGAAGATACGGCCCAGCCAACCGGGGTCTTCCGTTACATTCAGGCCACGGGCTTCTTCGTCGGCGTTCCAGTTGACCAGCGGCGCACCCCAAATTTTATTTTCAAGATAGTTACGCATACGGTCGCGCCGGAAATCGGTTCGCGCCCGCATGTACGATTTACGCAGGGTATCCCACTGGCCGCGTACTCGCTCCGGTTTGTGGACGCGCTCGAAAGTAATCGTGGTGCGGCCACTGCTGGTAATCGTGACCGTACCGACCTGAAAGATGTACTCGAAAGTGCCGCGTTTTTGGACTACCCGCACTTCCTGTACTTTGTCGAGCGGGATTTCAGTTTTAGCCGTATCTAAAAAGCTAATCTTTTCCAGCAAAATTACTCGCCGGTCGGTTACGATCAAGTAATCGTTGCTCCAGTCGTTGATGTACCAGGCGGTCAGGGCAATCTGGATAAACCAGAAGATCAAGGCCGGAATAAAAAGAAGCGGTACAAAGATCGCGGCAGTCGTTATAATTAGAGTCAAGGGAAACAAAATCAGGGCCGGACGGCCTATATACAAGATATGCACCGGGTGTCGCCGATAGACATCTTTGATCAGTTCGCCCGAAAACCAGTCATTGAGCAGTTTGCGGTATTTGTCCAATCGCTCGTCGGTATCGGCTTTTGTCTCGCCGGGTTGAGCCATCAGTTGCGGTTGGTTCTGGGCCGACGGGCCGACTTTTTCCTGGCGGTACTGCTCTAATCGCTGGTTGTAAACCCAACGGTCGCGGGTGCGGTTTTTAACCTGCCGCCGCCGCGTCGAATACTGGCTGGTGTTGTTAGTGGCTTCCAACTTAGCTCTGGCGGAGGCTGCCCTGGGCGCAGTTCCTCGGCTTCCAGGCGGAGGGGCCGACGCAGTATCTTTGCGAAATTCAGTTGTGCGGCCTTGCAAGTCTTTCTTGCGCCGGTAATCAAACATGTTCATAAGGCCATTTGCCTCGTATTCCAGCTAAAAAGTTAAGCTTGCCGGGTAGGACGGATTGGCTGGCGTTCCGGGCTGTCCTCGCTGCTCAGGGTCGGTTGCACCGGCCTGGTCGTTGCGGGGGGCGTCGGCGGGTGGTCGCTGAACAGGTAGGCAGCATCGCGCATATAGAGGTAGCCGGAGTAAATCGTAAGAGCTACCATCAGGTAGACCAGGGGCCAGGCTAACAGGAAGAACCATTTGAAAGGCTGAAAATCACCAAATAGCATCCAATCATTTACGCCCCGCAAAAGACCGTTAGCTCGTCCGCCCGCGCTCGGCCCGGCGGCATCGGCCCAGACGATCAGCCAGGTAAGCGATACCGCCGTCAGGACGGTTTTGCGTTTGCCCCACTTACCCGCCGGAATAACTACCCCGGCACTGGCGGCATAAGTACGCACGCCGGTAATCAAAAACTCGCGCCCCAGGATAATCGCAACCAGCCAGCTTGAAATGATATTTACTTGAATCATCATCACCAGCACGCCCGCCGTAAAAAGCTTATCGGCGGTCAGGTCGAGGAAGATACCCAGGTTTGAGACGGTCTTTTGCTTGCGGGCGAAATAGCCATCCAGCACATCGGTAAATTCGGCCAGAGCAAACAGGATAGCGGCAATCAGATAGGCGGACGACCACTCGGTTAGCATTAGCAGGCCCATCACTATGGGCGTCACGAAGATGCGTGACCAGCTAAGTAAATTTGCTATTTGCAGGTTAGCTCTCACAATCTTTTCCAGACAGTTCTCTCGCCCGGTTCCCCGCGAACCGCAAGCGGTATCCGCCGCCTCTCTTTGCTCTGCCTAGTTCTCCTTCTGTCAAGTTATTATACTCTAACGGCTTAAAATAAAACAAGCCTGTCGCAAACTGCCTCTATTTTTTAGCCTCTATGCTTATAGAAGGTTGGTTGCTTCGATGTCTTATAAGTGTGGTAACAAACAGACAGGCTTATTCAGGTGCGCTACGATAGATAGAGCGGTGTGGTAGTTATAGTATCGAGCTTATAAATTTAGTTGGATTTGCCATTTATGGAACCCACACTGTACCTGACAGATTTAGGTGGTTTAGTTGCGAGAAAGCAGGTAGAAGGATGAGTTTATTTTTTAGCAAAAGAGGGAAACTAGATACTTGGTACAAAGAGAAGCTGAAAGAGCTTGACCAGAATTACTTCGCGTACCAGAATCCAGTTGCAACCAATGGTCAATCCAGCACCCAGCAAGCCGTTCTTAAATCTAAAGAGCTTGAGGATGCCAAAATCGCTCTAAAACAGGATTATCTTACACGCTTGAAGGAAATGGGGCAGAAACCCGAGTCCGATTTCTAATAGCCGGGCTGTTTGATAGACTAGCCTAGCCTATCGGTTCTCCAATAGGCTAGATTGTATTTAGTCTGTTATTAGTTTGTGCAATCCTCGCCCTAAGAAGTTTGGCGTTAAATCAGCTTACCCCACAGGTCGTATTCGGTCGCGTCGGTGACGCAGATGCGGGCCTGGGCCGGGCGCGGGCCTTCCGGGAAGCGGGCTTTGTGGCCGGAACCGTTTGGCTCGATAAAGACTAGCCCATCCACTTCGGGCGCACTGCGGTAACTCCGGCCTACCCAGATTTCCCGGCTGTTGCGCGGGCCATCGTAATCTATCGTTCCGCTTCCTTCTATAATTACGTCCAGTTCGCGGCCAACCGTGGCCCGGTTCTTTTTGGCCGCAATACTCTGTTGCAAAGCCATCAGTCGGTTGTAACGTTCCTGCTTGACCGCTTCTTCGACCGGATTTTCCAGATGGGCTGCCGGGCTGCTGGCCTGGGGTGAAAACTTGAAGGCTCCGGCGTTATCAAATTGCATTTCTTCTAAAAAATTCAGCAAAAACTCAAACTCTTCTTCGGTTTCGCCTGGATAGCCCACGATAAAAGTCGTGCGAAGGGCAATATCCGGCATAGCCGTGCGAAGCCGTTCGAGTGTCGCATAAGTTTCGGACTGGTCGCTAGGGCGGCGCATGCGGCGCAGCGTGGCTTTGTGGGCGTGCTGCAAAGGCATATCAATATAGTGGGCCATCTGAGGCAGGCTTGCCATCGTATCTACCAGGGTCTGGCTGACAAAGCGCGGGTAAGCGTACATCAGGCGGAACCACAAAATTTCCGGGGCGACTTCGGCCATCTTCTTGAGCAGTTCGGATAATCCTTCGCGCTGGCCCAGGTCACGCCCGTAAAACGTGGTGTCCTGCCCGACAATGACGATTTCTTTCACGCCGCTATCGGCCAGTTGGCGGACTTCGCGCAAAATAGTTTCCGTCGGGCGACTCTGGTGCTTGCCTTTCATCTGCGGAATGATGCAGAAAGCACACCCGGCATCGCAGCCATCCGAAATTTTGAGGTAAGCCGTCGGCCCTTGCTTTTTCTTGCGTCGGAGGAGGCCATAATTTAAACTGCTGGCGGTCTGGGGGTCAATTTCTACTCCCAGTTCGGTCAGCAAGGGCGCGAACGACTCCCACTTCAGCGCACCGATCACGCCATCCACTCCTGGCACTTCGGCCCGGATCACGTCTCCGGCCCGGCTTGCCAGACAACCCGCCGCGATCAAACCCTGACCGGGTTGCTTGGAGTCGGCCAGTTCTTGCAGCGCATCCAGCGATTGCCGCGTCGCCGCATCAATAAAACCGCAGGTATTGACGATCAAAAGCTGCGCTCGTTCGGGTTTGAGTGTTTCGCGTAAGCCGTAGCCGGTTAGAAGCTGACCCATTGCTTCGCTATCTACCGTGTTTTTATCACAACCCAGGGTCATAATATAAAAAGACTTGTTATCCAGGTGGGGACGGCGCGTGGGAATATCTAATTTAATGCTTTTTTTCATTTTCTCTTTCGATGCCTGACCCCGACCGGGTAGTTCAAGGTAGCGCGGCCTATGACCTGGCTCCGCCTGGGTGGGATTAGGCATTGCCTATCTATAATTGGTGAATTGCAAAGCGACCGGGAAATCTTTGCCTTTGATCAGGGCAATGATTTGTTGTAGTTCGTCTTTGCTTTTGCTGGTGACACGCAGCGAGTCGCCTTGAATTTGAGACTGCGAGGTTTTGAAGCTATCGCGGATCAGCTTACCCAGTTGCTTTGCCAGTTCCTGGCTTAAGCCCTTCTTGAGCTTGATCACCTGGCGCACCCGGCTTCCTGCCGCCGGTTCAGCCTTCTGAAAGTCTAATATCTTGAGCGATAGATTGCGTTTGACTACTTTGGTTGTCAGAAGGTCTTTAATCTGGCTCAACACGAACTCGTTTTCGGTGTTAATGACAATCTGTTCGTCCTCCAGGTTAATTTCGGTTTTGGTATCTTTGAGATCGAACCGAGTTGACACCTCGCGTGTAGCCTGATCCACTGCGTTAACCAGTTCCTGGCGGTCGAAATCCGAAACTACGTCGAAAGAAAAGCTTGAAGCCATCTTTAAATATACCTTTCTTCTTTTTCTTTTCTTCTTGCCTTGTTCGTTCTGTTCTTCCAAAAAAGGACGGGCCGAGAAACTCGCCCGCCCTGAAATCTTATTATAGCCCTTCCGAGGCTATTAGTCCATTTTGGAGCTAATTTTCGATTATATCGCGCCCGTCGGCGTACCAATAATGGGTAATTACGCCCGACTGAGGTTTGGTATACTCGCGTGGTTCGCCGTTAACCGTAACCGTAATAGCTCCCGGATTACCGGCCCGCACTCCGATCTTGCGGCCTGTAAAGGTCAGCACCTGGCCGGGCGGGACAATTTTAGCTATTTCTTGCTTATCGTCCACCGTGATCGTCAGCCAGCTACCGTTCGAGAAACTCGACCCAACCGTTACCTCTACCGTAATCGGCGGCGGAATGGGGGTGGGACTGGGTGGAATGGGCGTTGCGGTGGGTGGCGCAGGGGTTGCAGTCGGTGCGGGAGTAGGAGTAGAATCGGGTTGGAGTATACCACCCTGAGTAATCAAAGGTGCGGGTGCAAGTTGGGTAGACGTACCGGCAGCCCGTGTCTGGTCGGGTTTAGCCAGAGCTTCTATGGCACTGTCCGGCGTGTAGAAAGGCGGTGGGGTCATCCCGGTGTACGAGCTTGCCGAAACAGTTGGAGTCAATCGCCCGCCAATGCCCAGGCCAAAGATACCGCCACCGGGCGCACTCGAATTGCTGACACCTGCCGTCTGGGTGGCCGAAGCCGCCGAGGTAGCATCTTTCGAGCCAGCCGAAATGCCTCGGTATACCAGCAGGCACGCCGCCGCGACGATAATTGCTACCAGCACTGCCGGTACGAAATTGGGCATGTAAAAAGCTCCTCTGGCGGTCGGTAACATTACCGGCTTGAGGACGTATTTCTGGCTGTTGTGCAGTCCGTTCAGGTTGCGCTGGCTCGACGGGACGATGGCCCGGCTTTCGCCGGAGCTATCCGCCGAACCCGTTCCGACCGGGCGACTGAGTTGGCCGGGTAGGGTGGGAGCAGGTAGAGCAGTTAGATTTAGTCTTTCGCCGTTCGCCTCGATCATGCGAGCTTCGCCCTGGCTCAAACCCTGCATTGGATAGGTCGGGCCTCGCCCGCCACTATCCGCCGAGGGTTGGAAGGCGTTCAGACGCGACAGACTTTCGTTTTCCAGCATCTGGTCGAAGATTTGGACAGTTTCGCGTGGGTCGAGACCGAGGAAGAGAGCGTAAGTTTTAATAAAGCCCCGAATGTAAAAAGGCGGCGGCAGCACTCCGTAATTTTCATTTTCCAGAGCCTGCAAAAACGACTGGCGGATTTTAGTAGCTTGTTGAGCGTCGGCGATAGTTGCTCCTTTGCGCTCTCGCGTTTCGGACAGCAACTGGCCTAGCCCTTGCACTTCGCTACTCTGCATCTGTGTTCCCCCTTACCTCTTAACTTGTTTCCGGGTCTTCCGCGTTTTTAACAGCCGCAAACATCCTGCTTCAGCCCCATTTGCCGAAGGCGGCTTTCTCTTTTCAAGTGACCCGTTTATATCAGTCAGGGAAATCTAACTAGGTTTTGTGTCCCTGGTACGCCTGGAATTACCCATTCCTGGCCCCTGCTGGTTCCGTATCAGGCTAATTTGTGATTCTGTATTTATTGAGCAGTCGGCCCGCACTAAATTAGCCTGCTAATTCTGGTTGTAGTAACCTTACCCCGATTATAACCTATCATTTCAAGGTCTGCAAATCACGCTCAAAGATTAAAAACTAAAAACTACCTTCACCAATTATTGCCTTAAACTTTGTGACCAATCTGATTAGATTGCCGAAAAGGGTTAAATTTGCTCTTATGTTATAATTAAACGACTTCGGCTTGTACTAACAAACTACCCTATTAGACCACGGATTGTAGTCGTTCAGGCAAGAAATGATTAAAATCGTTGGGACAAAAAGCGAGCTTGAAGGGGAAGTCCGACGTTAAATCGAAGAATTCTATCGAGCGGATATTTTGAGCAAAGAGGTTTGATTATGACAGTTGCAAAAGAAGTGATCTATCCTCAAAGTGACGGACAACCAATGGCCGATAACACAAAACAATTTAACTATATCGTGCTGATCAAAGAAGGTTTGGAGGCTTTATTTCGCCACGACCCAAACATATTCGTAGCCGGTGATTTCTTGTGGTATCCGGTGGAAGGCAACAACAAATTGCGGGTGGCCCCGGATGCAATGGTAGTTTTTGGTCGACCAAAAGGCGACCGTGGCTCGTACCTGCAATGGCTGGAAGAAAACATTCCCCCGCAGGTGGTGTTTGAAGTTCTATCGCCGGGTAACACCAAAGCCGAGATGCGTAATAAAAAAGCCTGGTATGAGCTTTACGGCGTCCAAGAATATTACGTTTACGATCCTGACCGGCTAATCCTGGAAGGTTATTTACGCCAGGGCGAGCAACTGGAGCCTATCGCTTCTAGTTCTATGCGAGGTTGGGTCAGCCCGCGCTTGCAGGTGCGCTTCGAGATGGAGCCAGAGTTGAACTTATACGGGCCGGATGGCCGACGTTTCACAAGCTACACCCAGACTATCGAGCGGGCGGAAAGAGCCGAGTTGCGGGTGAGGCAGGAAGAGGAGCAACGCCAGCAAGCCGAGTTTGAGGCTACGCGAGAGCGGCAAACGGCTGAAAGAGAGCGGCAAACGGCTGAAAGAGAGCGGCAACGCGCCGAACGACTGGCCGCTAAATTGAAAGAGCTAGGCTATTCGCCGGATGAGGAAGGGTAGCGGCGGTTTGGAGTTAGTGGTCAAGATTTAGCGGAGGAGGTAAGAAGCTCCCTTTTTGTCGCCGATCCGTAGCAGATGGCCTTTATCCACCAGGCTCACCAGGTCGAGGCGGGCTGTTTCGTCGCTCACATCGGGGTTGGCCGCCCGGTAGTCGCGGTTGGTCAGGCGGCCCCGTTCGCGGGCATAGAGCAAACCACGGGCTTGCCGTTCGTTCAGGCCGGTTTGCAGCAGAGCGAAATATTCGGCCCGGTTTGTCTCGTTCACCTCGAAAACAGGCTCCGCTTCAGCAGGCGTAGCAGTCCCGGTTGTGGCTCGATGACCGTCTTCGCGGCCTGAAACTGGAACCACCGGGTCAGGCATTGGCAGGGCCGGTAGAGTCGCTACGAAAGCCGAATCATCGGCTACGAACGAAGGCGGCGGGTTGCCCTGTTCGGCCATCGCCCGGCGCATTCGCCGGATACCCGTTCCCATCTCTTCGATCAAGCCGACTTCGTACATCAAACGAGCCAGAAGCGGGTTGCGGCTGTAGCGTTTCTGGCCGAGATTCTCCAATGTTACCGGCCCGGCCAGGCCACCTGGACTTTCAACTTCCAGTCGGTCGTCGAATATGCGGAGGGTCACTTTCTGCCCGGCGATGCCGTAATCGCGGTGAGCCAGGGCGTTCGTCAGGGCTTCGCGCACTGCTATGAGAGGGTACTCCGGCACATCCTCGCGGCGTATTCCTTCGATCCGAGCCTGCACCCGAATATTGTTGGTAACAAAACGAGCCGTATCTTCGATCACTTTATCCAGCGTGCCGAAAACTTCTTTTCGATCAGCAATCATCCCATCCACGTCATTACCGCGAAAATGGGCCAGTTTTACACTAGAATGAGGCAGGTATTTTTGGGGCTGGCGACCAAACAGCAGCAAAGCCGCCGTGGTAGGGTGCAGCACGTTCGCATTGCCGGAAATAGTTTGCAACAGGCCAAGTGCCGCCAGCCGTTCCTGGGGCGTACTTTCGGCCTGGCTGCGTTCGTCCGCTCCTTCGTCCAGGATCGTCAGGTATTCGGCTACTTTTAGAGGGTCAAGATCATCAAAAGTAGCCGATACAAGCGGCAGTAATTCAACAGGCAGAGAGCCGTCTTCGTTTTTGGAGCGGGCAGTTTTTTTATCGGCCATTAAAAAGGTTTCTTCGTTCCTGGTAAATAGGCGAGCCGCTATCCCTCGAACCTTTGTCTTGACCTTAGTATAAGCTACCTATAAGGAATCGGCAAGCCCCCTAAGCCCTGATTTTTGCTTATAGAACATTCTTTCGAGATAGATTTAAAATCTCAATTTAAGTTCTTTGTTTAATTCTAAACCCAACATGCTTGAAGGCGTACTAATGCCTTGACCATTAGCATCTAAACTTCTCAATGTGGGATAATACTGACGGCAAGGCTGGCACATTCCTTGCCCTGAGAAGAGCGGTAGTAGCCGTGAAGATATTATTTACAAGAAGGAGCAATCCCCCTATGAGTATGAACCCGGAACGAGACGGCAGCGATCTGGATTACGATCTGGAAGACGATAACGACGGCGATATTCACTACGTAGATGAAACTGTGGACGGAGAACTCAACACAAACGACATCGAAGGCACAATGGATGAAACCGCTTCTGCCATTGGGGTGATGGGTGATGGCGTAGACCGCATCATTGACATTGACACTCCCGGTCAGGGCTTGTTCGACCATGACCCCGGCTATCTCACCGACGACACCGAAACAGACAGCCAAGACGACCTGGATGACCTGGATGACCTGGACGACCTGGAAGATGAAGATGATCTGGAGGAAGACGACACGGAGTTCGACCCGGCAGATGACGCAACAGACGAGCGCGTTTAAAACCAGTTTTACTAACTTGAGCGACACAGATCAGGTCTTTCGTTCGTGCGGGGCAGCCCAGGCTGTAGGATAATGCTCCGCCAGTAGATTGAGCGAAAATCCTAAGATTGAGGCACACCCGGTATCGTTCTTAGTCCTACGACCGAGGTGGTCTATACAAGCTAAAATCTTATTAGCAAACAAAAAACAGAACTATGCAGTTCTGTTTTTTTTGTTTGTTTAATCAATCCTCGAAAAAGAGCCAGTCGTTTCAGGTTCAGCTTTGAGCTTGCGTCTTACAGCCAGCCTTTCAAAGCCATAATCTGGTTGCCCAGAAGACCCAGCAGCACTTCGTTCTTTGTTCCGGCAAATTCAGGGTGATACTCGAAACGGTTGCGCTCGAAGTATTGGATGGTGTAAACCTTGCCATCTGCCGGGTTTAGCTCCTGAAATTCTTCTGAAATTGGGTAGCCATAGATAAACAGTCCGCCGTTTTTCAGCCAGTAATTTCTAAAAGCTCCGCGCAGAGTATGGCCGGTCTGCGGGAAAAGGTCTACTTCGGGTGCCAGTGCCGGGACATTTTGGCTGCTGGCCCAGGGTAGTAGCCTTGCTAATGGGTCACTCAGACCTTTCGTCGAGGCGTTGCCAACGATAGGCCGGAAAGGTGGCTCGTTTTCGCGGCCCGCCGTGACTTGCCGTCCCAACAGGCCCAGCAGCACTTCGTACTGGGTTCCGGCAAATTCAGGGTGGTACTCGAAGCGGTTGCGTTCGTAGTATTGAACCGTAAAGTTTTTACCCGCTTCGCTGGGTGAAGGCTCTTGAAATTCCTCCGTCCAGGGGTAGCCGAACTGCGGCAATCCGCCGAATTTATCCCAATATTTCTTGAATGTGCCTTGCAGCGTGTGACCTGTCTGCGGAAAGTAAATTCGATAGCTCGTGTTCGGGCCAGGGTTCGGTACTGGTTTGGTCGGGAGGATCAGATTTTTGATCACCGGCCAGAATTCCGCTCCATCGTGGCCGAGTCGCCAGGCGGCAAAACCGCGCAAGCCCAACCGTTTCATCATGTCGAATTTGGCCGAGATAGATTGCGCGTTCTCGAAATAAACTTTGTGCTGGTCGCCGTCTTTCACATACTCCAGGTAAGGTGTCTGTGCGCCCCAATCGTAGCCGAAGGTTCCTTTGTTTTCGCGCTGCAACTGCAAAGTCTCGTCGAAAGTGTGCGAGACGGCCCGCAAACTTTTGTTGTTCACCCGCTCGGTGATATTCCAATCGTAGCCGTAGAAAGGCACGCCCAGCAGAACTTTACCCGGCCCAAAAAGTGGCGCGGCGTAGTTCATCACCTTTTCTTGCCAGTTGACCGGCGCGACCGGTCCTGGTTCGCCTCCGGCCCAGGCGTAATCGTAGGTCATCACTGTCACGAGGTCGAGGCTCGGTGCAAGGGCCGCATAGTTGTAGGCCGCCGAGAACTGGCTGGTTGGTAAGGACGAGGTGCGCGAAACGACGGCCATTGTGACGAGTTTACCTTTAGGCCGCAACCGGCCCGCCAACTCGCGCATAAAATTAGTTAGAAGCGGTTCGCTGGCAAGGTTCAAGTCTTCAAAATCTACCTGATAGCCGTCGTAGTTGTTCGCTACAACCTGCCCTTCGATAGTGTCCAGGATGTTTTTGAATTTAGCCGGGTCGGACAGCAGTTTATTGAAATTGTCTTTGTCCGGGTCGTTCTGGATCATCGGCACGACCTTGATACCCTTCGAGCGGGCAAAGCTCGTGACTTCGGTATGGTTGTAACCCCGAATAGTACCGTCATCTTGCAAACGGTAAAAATCCGGCGAGATAATGTCAATGTTGGCTGCGTTTGCCACCAATGCATCGTAAGATTTGCCGCCTACGTAGTACATAAAGCGCAACGGAATAGGCGGTGCAGCCTCGGTCGGTCGGGCGTCAAACGCTCCTGCTACCAGCACAGCCAGAAAGAGCGATACGAGCGAAAGTAGTTTGAGCCTGCTAAACATGCGGAGTCCCTTCTAAAGAAATGGAGCTAATATGGAGCTAATAAAGTAAAATTACAACTCGAAATTGTTTGAGCCGCTAAACAGGTTTTGCCCGGCTGATATATTTGAACTATTCTCGAATTTTGCCTCGGTTATAGCCGATCCGCCTCCGAACGGCCCAATCGGTAAACCATGTTGGCAAAATTTCGTACAACATTACATCCAGGCGGCTAGACCAGTTTACCATATAACGAGCCTGCGGGCGTTTGGTTGTGCTGGCTTTGAGGATAATTTGGGCCACTTTTTGAGGGGAAACTCCGGGACTAAAGGAATTGTAATCTTGCAGGAGCGGGCGGAGGCCCGGATAGCGGCTAGAGTCGTCCAGGAAGCGGGTGGGCATCTGGCTATTAGCCGTGCGGGAGAAATTGGTCAGAATATTGCCCGGTTCGATCAAAATAACCGGCATTCCCCAGGGAGCCAGTTCCATCCGCAAGGCGTCGCTGACAGCTTCGACCCCGTATTTGGTAGCAGAATAAATTCCCCAACCGGGCGACGTAACCCGACCCATCATGGAACTCAGGTTGATGATCCGCCCGCGCCGTTTACGCAGAAGTGGCAATGCGGCCCGCTTCACGTTCAACACCCCGAAGAAGTTGACCTCAAATTGCTGCCGGACATCGGCATCGTTAATTTCTTCGACCGGGCCGAGCAAGGCGTATCCGGCGTTGTTAATCAGTACGTCCAGTCCGCCCTGGGTTTCCTCGATTTGAGCCATAACCGTTGCAATCGAGGTCGGGTCGGTTACATCCAGGTAGCAGTCGTGAATTTTACCGCCCTCGCCTCGCAACCGCTCGGCTTCCTGGGCCAGTCCTTCGCGGTCTCGGTCGGTGGCGTACACCACAAAGCCCTGCCCGGCCAGGAGGCGGGCTGTTTCTCGCCCGATGCCGCTGGCCGCGCCAGTAATAAGAGCAATTTTATGCGTTTTTGTAATCAAAATGTGTACTTACTCAAATACGAACTTAACTTTTAGCTTGAAACTGGGTAGCACTTCTTCGCCGTCCAGTTCGTCTTCGTCTAGCAAACTTTGCCGCTTGAGGCCATCCTTCAGGCGGTAGACATCCACCAGTTTGCTACCGGGATTAATTACCCAGATCAAGCGCACCCCGGCTTTTTGATATTGAATAATCTCTTTTTCGGTCTCGTAGATAGAGTCGTTTGTGGAAACGTCATCAAAAGCAAGGTCGGGCGGGGAAACTAAAAAATAGTCGAGCGGCACTGGCATTTTTTCCAGACTAACAAAAGACACGTCCGGCTGCCTTTTCTTCTCGCCGTCTTTAAAGTCATAAGTAGTAGAGGAGTCTAGCACGTTGCCTTGCCTGTTTTGTTGCAAGTACACAAACAAAAAGCCGCTTACCCTTCCGGCGATCACACCGTGTAGCCCGCTTGCCACTTTTTTTGGTTCCTCTTCTTGCTGAATTTGCTCGGCAGCCTGATCGGTTTTGATTGCTTCAAGAGTCATCTTTTTATTCCCCTTACGTTAGGGTTTAATTTACCTTGCAAAACTCGCTCCTTATAAGCTTTTATCATCTTCGGTTGCCCGGTTCCCCCCCGTCATCACTTTCTGCCCGTTTTCTTCAACCGCCGCTTCGTCGTGCCAGGAGAGCCAGGGAGCCATACCCCCTTCGGTGAGGAAATATTGCACCGCCCCCAGGGCCGACGCCAGCAACACTGTCCAACTGTACGGATAGTATTCAACTTCGCCTTCGCCGAGCCGAAAATCAAGGGTGGCCTCGGCTGGCCCCTTGTACTTCGGATTGCGGATGCTGAAGCCGGTATCGCCGTACTGGTGTCGCAGGTACAAGAGCCAGGCTCGATTACCGTTGACAAAAACGAACAGCGTTTCTCCCGTCGGTAAACTGTAGATTAGTTCGTCGCAGCCGGAAGCCTGAGCGGTTGCCACTTCTTGATACAGGCTTTCGATACTACCAGGCTGATTGGTTTTATCGCTGGTATCGTTCTCTATCATTCGCGTGTGACCTTTTAGTGGCTAATCTTTGGCCTTGATCAGGCGTTTGCGGTGCTTCTGGCGATATTCCGGGATTTCGAGCATCGGCGGACGTTCCCGATCTTCGATATGGCGCACGTCTAGCCGCAAGCCCTGTTCGCCCAGCGCGATCAGTTTCATGGTGCGGTTTACATCTTCGGTCAGGCGGAGTTTTTCGCGTTCTTCCAGCCGCTTGATCACCACCTGAGTGATCGCAAAAGCCATCTGGCTGAGCGGGCCGATCTCCTGATTGCGGTGTTCTCGTTCGCGCAGGTTCACCTGACCGAGGGCACTCAGGCCGAAGCGTTCGAGCATATCAATCAGATGGCCTGTCTCGACACCGTAGCCGGTAAAGAAAGGCAACTGTTCCAGGCAAGTCCGTCGTCCGGCGTATTCGCCTGCCAACGGTTGAATCATCCCGCTTAGCTCCGGGTAGAACAGATTGAAAAGCGGGCGGATCGTCAGTTCCGTTACGCGTCCGCCGCCAGTTTCGTAAACTTTATCGCCGATGCGGATCGGACGCCGGTAGTAGCCCTTGACATACTGAATACGCGGTTCTTTGAGAAGCGGCCCGACCAGCCCGTAGACAAAGCGCGGGTTCATGTTCCGAATATCGGTATCCACCCAGCAAATAATGTCACCCGAAAGCACATACTGGCTTTTCCATAAAGCTTCGCCTTTGCCCCGCCTCTGGCCGCTATTTTTGAGGACTTCCTGATGAATATGCACCGGGATACCAAGCTCTTTGGCGATTTGAACCGTTTTATCGCTACTCTGGCTGTCTATCAAGACAATTTCGTCCAGCAAGCGATGCTTATCATAAAGCTCACTCTTGATCGTCGAAATAACCTGACCGATAGTTTCTTCCTCGTTCAAAGCGGGTAGACCCAGGCTGATCGTCAGGCCCTGGCTTTTCTTGCTGGCGATCAATCGTTCGATGTCGTTAAATTCCTCGGCATCGAAAGTATTTTCGGCAAACCACTTGTCCACCAACCGCGAGATATAGTCCTCGCTACCCGTGCGAGCCTGGGCTTGTTGTTTGCGCCGTTGGATGCGGGCAAAGTAAAAATCACTGGGCGCACCCGTCCGCACAATAATCACGCCCGGCCCGGCCCGTAGGGGTTCGGTTCCGGCAGGAGTAATTTCAGCCCGCTTGCGGCGTTTTGGCCCAACCGTATCTAAGACCGCCCGCGCCACCGGGCCAAACGGGTTTTGCAAGAGGGCTTCGGCCCGTGTCGCGCCCATACTGATCGCCGCCCCTAGAAAGACCAGATTATAGCCCTGTTGAGCTTCGCGTACAATGGCTTCCTGGGCACTGCTGGCCGTCACCTGTTTGCGCCGGATGCGCCGGGCCAACTTCACGCCACGCAACAATTCGGCATAGGCAGTGTCGTCGCCCGCATCGTCCAGGCCATCGCCGTCTTTATCCTCGCGCACGACGTGCAAGAGCGTCACCTCGCCGTCATTTTGTTCGGCAACTCCACTAGCCAGTCGCATCGCAAGTTCGGCGAACGGCCCGCCACGGGCGGCCAGCAACAGTCGTTTGCTGTGGTCAATCTCCACCCCTGGCCCGATAATCGCCAGATCGCACAGAGGGCGGCGCATGATTTCTTCCATTGGGGAGCGAAATTCGGCGGGGTTTTCCGGCTTGTTATCCTCCGGCCCTGGTTTCGGCCCGTCGAACCAACGCGCTTCCAACAAAAGCAGGTCAATCTGTCCGTCCAGGATAGCGTCGTTTAACTCCTGGGCTAAATCTTTGATTTCGCACACCCGAACCGCCGTTTTAACCTCAAGTCTGACTCGCCGGTTGGCCGGGGGACTATCACGTTCCAGGCTGGCAACCATCCCATCCAGCAAAGCACGTTGGCCCTGTGCCGGGATCGCTTCTTCGCTCAAGGACTGCCCTGGCGGAACCGGGATCAGGCCCAGCACGGTCAGGTTGATGGCACCCTGAGCCAGGGCCAACGCTCGACCAACCTTGATCAGCCGCAGGACTTCGGTTTGATTAGTTTCGCCCGCATCGGGTCGTTCTTCCAGGGCCAGCAACACCCGGTAAGGCCGGGCTACTTCTTGCGTCATTTTTCTCTCTCTCCTTTAAAGAAAAGAAGGGGTTAAGGCCAGGGGTTAAGAGTTAGTTTCTAGCCAGGACTTAGAATTTGCTGCGACTGTTTGTACCTTAATTCTCTAGCCCTCAACCCTACTCCCTGGCTCCCATTCATCGCCCACCAGAGGCCGTAAAAGTTTGTCGAAAATACTCTCCCAGGTATAGTTTTCTATTACAGTGCGCCGTAGACGGAATTGAGGATTGTCGTTCAGTCTCTGGCGGAGCAGGCGGGCAATTGTTGCGGGCGGATCGGTTGGCTCGAAGTAATAGGGAGTCTGGCCTGCTATCTCCAGGAACGGCTCTAGCCGGGAGCAGAAGATCGGCAGACGCACCAGGCCCGCTTCCAGAATCGGAATACCAAATCCTTCCTGGGTCGAAGGGAAAAAGAGCGCATCGGCCACCCGGTAGAGGTCGGCGATTGTCTCGTCTGAAAGCGTGCGCGGACGCCCAACCTCATCCTGCCAGCGTTCCATCAAAAAGATTACTTCCTCTTCCACTTCCAGGCTTTCGCGCAAAGCAAAGAGTTCCCGCACGTATTCGTCGTTTTTGGGATTGTGCGGCCCTGGCGGGCCGGTGACAACCAGGCGCACCGGGCTATCGTTAAAAAAACCCTCTGCTGTATAGGAAATCTCGATTGAAGAAGAAGTTTCCGGCTTTGCTTTATCTGCCGACGCAGGAGAGCTTACCGGGTTGGATTTTTTTAACTCTGCCGCCACCCGCACCGCCAATTCAATATTTTTGCGCCGGGTGATTCTAGCCGGTAAAAGCAGCATCAACGCTCCTTCTCGCAAAGCTTTATCCAGGCCGGAAGCGGCCAGGACTGCCCGTGTTTCGTCGCTCAGCTTGAGAAAATCAGCCAGCGAAACACCGTTTGGTACCACCGGCACGTTAGCAGGAGTCAGCGCGGGCCGAAAAGTTGCCAGGATTTCGCTCTGTCGTTGCGGCGAAATCGCTACATATTTTATGTTTGGGGCGGTAGTCCGCAGTAAATCCCAGGGATAACTGGGGTGCAGCACCGGGGCGTAAAGCTCGTTTGTCCAGGCCAGGTCGTGACACCAGGATATAAAGCGCGTACCAGTCATTTCCTCACTCAGGCTCACCAGGGCGGCAGTCAGGGCCAGGTTTTTGTGCAGAGTAAGAGCGTTGTGGACAATCAAAGCGTCATATCCCTGGAGCAAAGACTTTAGACGCACTTTAATTTCTTGCACGAACGGCTCGAAATCTTCCGGCACACCGCCTTCGTCCAGTGTCTGATTGAGGGCGGCCAGCCGTTCGCTTTTGCTATCAATCAGAGGTTCAATCGTAGTGTGGATACCGGGCGGTTCATCTTGCGGGGCCGGGCCTCGTCCGGCAAACACTCCCACTTCGTAGCCTGCCGCTGCAAATAAGCGGGCGTGCGAAGCCATCACTGATTCGACCCCTCCGACGACCGGCGGACAGGTGTAATGCAACATCGCCACGCGGCCACGCTTATTTTGTTGAGATAACGGCATCTATTTCTCGTTCTGTGGATAATCTGGTGCTACCCAGGAAGATAGTCCAGCTAATAAGCTTAAAAATGAGAGTTTTAAGGCTTATTATCTAACTCTAATTTCTTTCTTCCGCTTGATTTCGCGCTTCCAACCTGACGGGTTCCGTAGCAAAGCCTAAAAACAGCAAAAGCGGGTAAATTGTGAAGAATTTACCCGCTCTGGCATTATATGTAGAAGAAAGCAACCGACTCACGCTCTTTGCCGGAGTTACTGAGCACCGCCCATACCCATCCGCGACTTGAGGGATTTGAGTTCATCGTCCATCGTGTCGCCCGCATCGAGTTGCATCAACTGGTCGTCAATGCTCGCAGTCGCTCCACTGTTAAGCTCCATCTCGGCGGCAGCGCGGGCTTCGCGTTCGCGGATACGCCGATCCATCCGAGAAAGTTCACTGCTACTATCGAGGTTGCTGAGGGCCGCCATTTGCTTCGAGATTTGCTGCTGAGCAATCGCCTGGCGGTGCCGGGCGATCATCACGTCGCGGTTGCGGGCAGCATCGTCGCGCTTGCGCATCAGCAGTTCAAGCTGGCTGCGAAGCTTGGTAGTCATGGCGTGCTGCGAGTCGTATTGTTGCTGGTAAGTCTGAGCGATACCATCAAAATCTTTCTTGCGCCGCAAACATTCTACCGCTAAATCATCCCGGCCCGCTTTAACAGCCCGCGAAGCTTTGTCTTCCCATTCTTTAGCCTGCCGTTCGGCTCCGACACGCTCGGCTTCCATCTGCTTTTCTTGCGCGATAACCGTTGCAACCTGCCCTTTGGCTTGCTGAATGGCTTCATTCATATCACGTAAGATTTGGTCTAGCATTTTTTCAGGGTCCTCCGCATTATCCAGTGCGGCGTTGATGTTGGAACGAAGAATAGTGGAAATTCTATCGAGAATGCCTGGCATTGTTGCCTCCTTCAAGCTCAGACTGGCCCAGCCGGATGAGCTTCTAATTTGCTTCCAGTTTACTCTTTGCCCTAGATGGCAAAACGATTCCGTATCCTATTACGAACCGATGCTGACAACCTCGGTTGCCGGATGAAACTCCACTGCTCGGTTTTATCCTATCATGTTTTAACTTTGGAGTCTATACGTTCCGACCTGCTGCGAAGTTTCGCTATCCCTTTACTAAGACTAGATTAACCCTTGAATTGTTTCAAGCACCTGGGCCGGGCTGATCGCCGTCAGGCAGGGACGCGGAGCGCAACCGAGCCGACTGCCCAGGCTCAAACCCCGGTAGAGACAGGGGCGGCAGGGCAAATCTAGTTGGGCTTGCACAATCTGCACCTGCCGGAAGCCGTTTGCGTCCGGTTCGGTGCCGAAAGGCGACCAGGCTACCGGGTTAGTTGGGCCAAACACCACCACCGATTTTGTACCGGCCACCCCCGCAAGCTGAGCAAGTCCGCCATCGTTGCCAACAAACAGGCGACATCCTTGCAGAAAAGCGGCCACTTCGTGCGGCCTGTCGGTGCGCCCGGCCAGATTTACCACTGCGGCGGGCCGCTTGCACTGCGCCCGGATTTCCTCGTTCAGGCTTCCTTCACCCGCCGAACCGAGCAGAGCTATTTTAGCTCCATACTGTTCGATCAGCCCATCGGCAACCTTTGCAAAATTAGCGGCGGGCCAGCGTCGGCTAAGGCTGTAGAGGCCGCTACCGGCCCCAAATGCTACCACGGGTAGCCCATCGTCCTGGCCGCGTACTTCCGCTAAGAGGGCGTTGGCCCGCCGATGGTCATCGCTGCCTATCGCTATTTCGGGCCGCTCGTCGTATTCGTAAGGTGCGCCCGGTATCTGGCCTGTTAGCTTTTCGACCAGTTGCCGCCAGTAAGCCCGCTCGGTGCAGCCGTCACCGCCAAAACCTCTGTCTGGCACACTCAGGTTCAGAAAATCGGCGCGAGGCGTGCCGTTGTGCAGCCCTACCCGCCAGGGTGCGCCCGCAGCCAGAGCCAGCCCCCGGAACTTGAAAATGCCCCACTTGAGGCTGAAATGATGAAAGAAAATTACTGCGTCGTAGCTTTGCCGCCGCAAATCAAGCCCGAAAGCGGCCAGTTGGCTTATTCTGGCAGGCGAAAGCAAGGCGCGAGGATTATCAAACTGGTACTTATCGAAAATCAGGAGGCGGTCTATATAGGGTAAGCCGTCCAGCCCGGCCCCCCCGGTAGCCGTCGTGAGGACATCCAGGCGGGCGGCAGGATAGGCTTTCTTGAGGTTACGCAAAGCCGGTACTATCAAAAGCGCATCGCCCAGATCGGCCAGCTTGACGGCCAGGATGCGGCGGAAAGACTTCATGGGCCTGTTCGTACCCTTTTCAACTCCTCACTGAGCGAGCCATAAGAGCTATAAAGGGAGCGATTGACGCTTTCCCAGTCCGGCGGAGTTTTTTCACCACGGGCGCGAGCGTTTACGTTCCGATCACTTATCAGCATGGCCTCGGCCCGGTAGCGTGAGTAATCGCGGAGATGGATGGCGGGCAGATTGTACAAAGCTCCGCACAAGTCGGAAAGGGCCGCTTCGAGGCTGGCGGTCTGGGCAGGGTCGAAGTCGTGGCGGTGGACGATCCACCATTCAAGCTCGTAATCTGCCATTATGTCAGGATTCCACTTTGCACCGACCTGTCGTTGCAGGCTGCGATAGAACGGCCTGAGCCATTTTAAGGCCAGGCGGTAATCCTCACGACCCTTGCCGCGCTTGAAAACAAACGCCGCCCTGGTCAGGCGGTAGGCGTTAAAAAGGGCCTGCCAGCCATCGAACCCCATTTGCTCCCGCAAAAGTTGCACGGATAGCCGAAACAACCGGATCACCTGCCGGTCATAATAAGTAATCCACATATCGGTTTCGAGCCGGGCAAGGTACTCCGGCTCAAAGTTGTAAATTCTGGCTCTGCTCATAAGTGCTAAATGCTGAGTAAGAAATGCATAATTCTCGCTATAAAACGGGTGCTTCAAACGTATTATACAGTAATAACAAGAAAGATTTCTTACTCAGCACCAGGCGAGTACAAAGTTCAAGCCTGGCTCCGACTCGGCCTGACCTTACATACGAACTTTGCGTTCGCGCTGCACCCGGCATTTTTACCCTTCTCTGCCGTTTCCATCGCGAGTGGAAAGCTGACTCACTTTAGGTCGGGCTTCCACCTCAACGTAATCGTTCGGGCTGCTATCGCTGGGTCGGCGATATTTGCTGTCGTTGGGCTGACCCAACCGTTCGAGTTGCTCCTCCTCCACGCCGTCGCCCAGCACGTGAAAAGGTGGTAGCGGATTGTTGGCTTCTTCGGCCAGCAAGCGTGCCGCCGCTTCGCTGGCCCGGTGGCTACTTGGGTTAAGCACCAGCAGTACCAGCATAGTGGCGTAGACGGGCAGGTGGCCGACCAATTCGACTGCGCCCAGGAACGGCAGGGTCAAATTGAAGGGTAGCCACAGAGCCAGGATCACCAGGCGCGGTAAAGCTCCCGAAATCAACAGAACCCCCATCGTAAATTCGACAATCCCGGCCAGTTGTACAAACAACACATCGCTGACTCCGAACTGGCTACCCAGATTGAAGTTAATACTCTGGGTTAAAAAGGCACTGGCTACTTCCGGGTTGAGCAGTTTTTCGGTAAAAGCCAACCAGATTATGCTCAAGCCGGTTCCCCAGCGCAAAGCCGGGAGAGCGTACTTAACCAGATTCGGATGAGGCCGGGTGTGCTGCCCGATCAACCCGTCCACTGAGAACGGCCCGCGCCCGACGATCAGCATAAAGATGGCGATACCAACAAAGTTGATATGCTCGGCCAGAAAAACTGGCGGCAGAAAAATAAAACCCAGTGCGAAAGTTGCAATCAGGGCGTAGCTGGCATAGCGGGTAAACGCGCCGTATATATAGGAAAGCGCAATTACCACTTCGGCCAAAGCCAGCAGACCAGTAAACAGGTTTGCGTCCAGCTTGAGGTTCGGGGCGAAAAGTTGGAGCTGAATACCGTTGACCAGCAGCGGGATCGCCGTATGAATTGCCAGGATCAAAGGAAGCCAGGCGTAAAGTCGCCGCAAACGGCGTTCCTCCACACCAATCAGCCGATTGGTCAGGTTAGGGTTCTTGGCTCGTCGCCAGACCCGGTACTGCTTGTCAATAAATAAGGCTGTGCCGGTCGCCACTGCCGCCACCAGAACTGCCACCAATACCGGCCAATCGAAAATGCGTTCCCACTTGAGCGGAAAGCTATTGGGGTCTTTGACAAACCACTTTTCGTGCGCCTGAGCCTGGCCCGGCCAGACCACCACGGCCAAGCCTAGCACTACTAACAGGAACGATGCCTTCAAACCTCGCCCTAAAAGCTTCTGGTAGCTTGAGGTCTTTCTTTCCGGCATAAAACGCTCTCTTTCTAGCTTACTTCCTTCCACTGCGCTGTGGCCCGTACTTCTATACCTTCTACAAAACTTAAACAATCAGAATACGGGCCACGATTGAGCTTTTTCACTAACGTTAACTCTTTCCCAACCCAAGCATTGTTAAACTTATCACAAGTAATACGATTTTAACTAGCACAAAGTTGTTACATATTGCACAATCTAAATAGAGATAAGATGAAGTTATGTGAGTAGTCGAAGTAAAAATCTAGCGTCAAGCCGAAGGGTTTTATTTAATCGGGTAGGGGAGGGTTGGCTGGCAAAGAAATACCTTCATAGGCTAACTCCAAAATGCTATGAAGGTATTTGCTCTCGCTCTCTATCAGGCAGATTTTGAGGTTGTCGAGTCTGGCCGGAGGCGGAGGTCGAGTGGTAGCCCTCCACCGGCCAGTGGCTGACAGTGCGGGCAGTACCAGGTCATCCGCTTGCCGATGCCTTGCCGCACCATTTCGATAGGAGTAGTGCAGATGTGGCAGAGTTTGGTGCGGCGACGATAAACGTACCCCAGGTTGTTGCCGTGGACGATTTCGGGTAGAAGTTCGGGGGGCAGGAAAGCCTGGTTAAAACCGCCTAGCTCGTAGGAACGCTGGATCAGCCCAAGACTATAGCGGATAAAATCGGCAAATTCAGGTTCGGTCAGGCTTCCGGCGGGCCTCAACGGATGCAGCCCGGCCTGAAATAGGATTTCAGATTTTAAGATGTTGCCGATACCGGCCAGGATAAACTGATCCATAATCGCTTCGCCAAGTTCGCGGTCCCGGTTTTCGGGCAAATGCAGTCGTCGCTCCACTTCCACCGCGTCAAAGCCGGGCGCGAGTAAGTCCGGCCCCATCCGGCTAGTTTTGTGTTCGGGCAGCCTCTCCGCGTTAATTACTTCGCAAACCGGCGCGTTGAACAGCACCGCCACACTTTTAGGGGTTTCCAGTACCAAACGGGCCAAGCGTTCCTCTTTGTCCCAGGTCTGGCCCGGTTCGTAAATACGCCAGCTACCCCACATCATCATGTGGCTGTAGATCGAATAACCGTTAGTCAGGTCAATAAAGAGGTTCTTGCCGTGGGTGCGGACGCCTGTCACCGTTTGACCTTTGATCAGGCCGGGCCAATCTTCCTCTTTGGATTTCTTGTAGCGCGACCGCACCCCCTCGATAATCTGCCCATCCAGGGCCGCTCTTAGTCGGTCGCCCATATTTTTGATGCTTGGGCCTTCTGGCAATCTTGCCTCCTGCTCACAGGTTCGCCTAAAGTTAATCTCTGTACTAGCTTCTCGCTACTAGCCAGAATAAAGCAACGAACGTGCCAGTCGGTCGGCGGGTGTGCTATCATTGCGGTGAGTTTGAAAATTTCCCGCCATTACACGTAGAAAAAGCCTATTTTAAGCAAAAAGGAGAGTTACAATGGAGTCTTCCTTCCGGGCATTTGTGGTAAATAAGACCGAGGCGGCATTTGAGGCGGGCGTGCAAGAACTAAGAACCGACCAACTACCGGCAGGCGAAGTGCTGATCCGGGTAGCGTATTCCGGGGTCAACTACAAGGACGGCCTGGCCTCGATTCCTAACGGGCAAATCGTTCGCAAATATCCTTTCGTGCCAGGGGTTGACCTGGCCGGAACGGTCGCCGAGTCGAGTGCCGCCGCTTTTAAGGCAGGCGACGAGGTTATTGTAACCAGCTACGATCTGGGCGTTTCGCATTATGGCGGTTTTAGCGAATACGCCCGCGTTCCGGCAGCCTGGGTAGTGCCGTTGCCGACCGGCCTGAGCCTCAAAGAAGCCATGATTTTAGGCACTGCCGGATTTACCGCCGCCCTCTCGGTGCATAAGCTTGAGCTAAACGGGCTGCGACCAGCCAACGGCCCGGTGCTGGTGACGGGCGCGACCGGCGGAGTAGGAAGCCTGGCTATTGGGATGTTGCACCGCCTGGGATATACCGTCGCCGCTAGCACCGGCAAAGAGAGCGAGGAAGCTTACTTGCGGAGCCTCGGTGCAACTGAAATTTTGAGCCGGGCCGAAGTAAGTGCTGAAAGTGCTAAACCAATGGAAAAAGAGCGCTGGGCCGGGTCGGTGGACTCGGTGGGAGGGGCGACCCTGGCTTACCTCGCCCGCGCCACTAAATACGCTGGTTCGATTGCCGCTTGCGGCTTAACGGGTGGTTCGGCGGTCAATACGACCGTTTATCCTTACATTTTGCGCGGTGTAAACTTGCTGGGCATTGATTCGGTGCAGTGTCCGATGGAGTTGCGGCACGACCTCTGGACACGCCTGGGAGCCGACCTGAAGCCGACCAGCCTCGAAGCGGTGGTCAATCGCGAAGCCGGATTGGAAGAACTGCCGGAAGTTACGGCTCTCATTCTCAAAGGCGGCGTGCGTGGCAGAGTTTTGATCAAACCTTAACCAAATCAATCTATTGAAATAAATTTGTTTTGAAAAAGACCGTAAAATCTTGGGTTTAAAGATTTTACGGTCTTTTATAGTCTGACTTTTGCTACTGCCTGATTCTGAATAAAGCTCTACGAAAGGCTAACTGACCAGATTAGGGTTTTACCCTGACGACACTCTCCCCTATCTGAGCGAAACTGACTACAGAAGATTGGGAAGGTCGCTCGATGCTGACCAACTTGTTTATTCATCGTAAATAAGGAGAATTAACATGACAGAATTAAAAGCGGTGACGGGTCTGAAACCTGCTCACTTACTGATAGTGGTCGGTCTGGCCCTTTTGCTAATCCTGCTTGTAACTCTTATGCTCACCCAACCCGTGCAAACAATCCGCCTGGTAGCCGATTTTGGGGGCTTTGGCGGCGGTAGTTCTGGTGGTGGCGGGGCGAGTGGTAGCTGGTAGAACTGGCAGGAACAAGCTTTTATCTTAAGCGTGTTTGTTAAGTGTTTTACAGGAGGAAAACTTATGACGCGATTTGCAGCTAAAACAAGGATTGCACCGATGCAGCTATTGCTGATAACTGCGCTGGTGGTGTTGCTGCTGCTGGTGCTGCTGGCTCTGTTTGCTCAACCGGCTCATACCGTCCGTGTCGTCGCCGATTTTGGAGGCTTTGGTGGCGGCGGTTTCGGCGGCGGCGGGGCGGGTGGCGGTTACTAACCTTCTTTGAGCAATTTTCGCTTCAGCCGAAAATTACTCAAAGCCAGCTTGACCTGTTTCAGATTACTAAAATGGGAACCCGGCGGGGTTCCCATTTTTAGTATTTAAGGATTATTGATGGAAGTGCAAAAGCGCGGCGAATTGCTCTTTCGAGGCCGTGCGATGGGCTTGCACCCGCCGACGACGGCGCAGGGTGTCCGGCAAGGCCAGGAGAGCGTCAAGTTGACCACGCAAGCGGGCGCGTTCGGTGTTCAGGCGGATGTGGCGCAGCGAGTTGAGGGCGTAGCCTAGTTGTGACAGGGTAATTGCGGGCAGACTCGGCAACAGCACACCTTGAGGTAGATTCTTAAGGGCCACTACCAGAAAATTACGCCCACAACGGTAGCTGGCCAGCGTGCCGCCGCCGGTTGCACTGAGGCGATGGCGCACGCGGGCGGCGGGTTGGTAAAGACAACGGAGGCCACGCAGGCGCAAGCGCAAATTCAGGTCTACATCTTCACAGTACATCACCAGGCTTTCGTCGAAGATTTTGCCGTCAGGGTTGTCTGCCCGCACACTCTCCAGAGCTTCCCGGCGGTAAGCCGCCGCCGCCGCGCACGGCCCAAAAACTTCCTCAACCTGGTCGTACTGGCCGTGATCTTGTTGCCAGACACCCCGGTTGCCCGGTACGCCGTTGGCCCGGTAAAAATCTCCGGCAGTGTGAAAAACCTCAGGCCGGTCGTAAAGCATAATCCGACTGGCGACTGCGCTGATTTCGGGCCGTTGCCGCAGGGTCTGGTCAAGCGCGGCTAACCAGGTGGGATCGGCTTCGGCATCGTTATTGAACAAGACCAGCACTTCTCCCCGCGCCGTATCCAGGCCGTCGTTAGCGGCTTTGGCAAAGCCGCCGTTGCTTTCGCGCACGATCAACTTTACCCAGGGATATTTTTCCCGCACAAACTCAACCGAGCCGTCGGTGCTGGCATCATCCACCAGGATCGTTTCAAGCGGCGGCAGGGTCTGGGCCTGGATCGAGTCGAGGCATCCAGCCAGAAAGCGCACTCCGTTGTAATTTGGGATTATTACCGAATAGTTCATCTCGTTCAATTTGGTTGGGCCAGGTACTCGGCCAGGGCCGCTTGCCAGGGCCGTAAGCGAATGGAAAGATTGGTCGCGGCGGCAAAATTGTGCAAGGCACTTTGATAGAGCGGCGGGGTGGGCCGGGGAAAATCGGCCAGTTTAGCCCGGTTCAGCTTCACCGTGGCGCGTCCGGCCAGCCGGAAGATTTCAGCCGACCAGTCGTAACGGCTGATCGATTCTTCGTTCATAAGGTGATAAGTGCCAAAAGCTTCGGTCTGGGCCAGTTGCCAGATTGCCGCCGCCAGGTCAGGCGCGTAAGTTGGATTGCTTACCTCGTCGTCCACCACCGAAACCGCTCCGCGTTCGTCGCCTAGTTGTAGCATCCGGCGCACAAAGTTTAGTTTGCCCTCGGTTGGTCTGGGGCCAAAAACCCAGCTAGTCCGCACGTTATAGTAGCGCGTGAGCAAGGTTTTGGTGTACTCTTCCCCGGCTAATTTGCTGCGGCCATAAACGCTGGTCGGGTTTGGGGTGTCGTATTCGTAGTAAGGGGTGGCTTTGAGGCCGTCAAAAACACAGTTCGTGCTGATGTTCAAAAATGCGGCTCCACTTGCGGCACAGGCCAGAGCCAGGTTCTGGGTTCCCAGCGCATTGATGCGGTAAGCCGTATCCGGGTCGCTTTCGCACTGGTCAACGTAAGTGTAAGCGGCGGCGTGCAGCACTACGTCGGGCTGGAACGCTCCGACAAACCGGCGCACCACCACCCGGTCGGTGATGTCGCCTTTATCGCGGGTTAGCACGGCTACCTCGTGGCCGCTTTCAGCTTGCAACAGGTTTACCAGCGCACTGCCGACCTGTCCGTTTCCACCCGTTACAATTACTCGCATATAACTACCCGCATATTATTTCCTCGGCTTCCAGCACTCGCTTTTGACATTCCAGGCAGACTCCTTGCGGATTAACGGCATAACTCTGGCGGCTCAAATCATCCTCTTCCAGGTCGTCCTGTAAATCGTAGACTCGTTCGGCTAATAAATCGGTTTCCGGCACGACCCGCCCACAGCGCGAACACGGCACCCGGTCGAGGTGGCCGACTACCGCTAAACTTTGGGGTGTTGGCTGGGAGGGAGCGAGATTGAGCGTCAGACGGATAGCTTGAGTTGGGCAGGCCGATTCGCACAGGCCGCAGTAAATGCAAGCTTTCAGGTCGAAGCGGCGGAGATAACCGCCTTCATCCGGCGAAGTCGTGACGGCTCCAGTCGGGCAAACGTAGGCGCACAGCCCGCAACTGGTGCAGCGTTCGGAGGCAAAGTGCAAACCATTGCGTCCGGCGACCGGGTAGATAATGTTAGTCAGATCGCGGGTGGATGGGCCATCCGGGTTGAGCGGTAGGGGCGCACGGGCCAGCACCAGGACGGTACTTTCCTCGCCTTCGGTGCCGGTTGCCAGCACGGGCAAAGGTCGGCCCAGGCGAGGCAGTTCGACCCGGTTAGTACGGAAGAGGTTTTGCAAGAGCAGGCTACCCGGCAGGTGGGTCCAGATTGCCGCCAGCCCGTAGATCAAAAGACCTGCCGCAACTACCAGCAAGATCCACCCCGGCAGACCATTATTAAGGAAATCGTTTAGCATAGCTCCTCAGACCTTAACCGCAAAAGCCCCTATTATTAGTAACACCAGGGCCGCCGGGTTAGCCACCCGCAGGTAAAAATTCAAGGCATCGCGCATACGCACCTGGCTAAACAAGGTTTCGACCGTCGCCACCAGTCCAAGAGCCAGGCCCAGCCCGGCCAACAGCAAAAATGGGTTGGTAGCGGCGAACGGCACAAACAGCACTCCAAAAGCCAGTGGTAAAGCCAGCCGTTCGGCGTTTTGCATCAGGCCGAAGAGGGCCAGCGGTGGGCCGCTCAGATCAACCATCACGCCTTCCAAAACTTCGCCCGTCGAGGCCGCCAGAGGCCGCAAGCGTAACAACACCGGCAGACACAGCAGATAGAGCAAGCCACACAAAACTTTCGTGCCGATCATTGCCATGCTTTCCGAAGAAGCCACCATCTGCAAGTTGAGCGAACCGTAAGCCAGGGCAGGGCCGAAAACCGCCACGGCATATGGAACCGCGCCGATTACCAGCAGTTGAAAGATGCGTGAACCGGCTAACTGTCCATAAACCGAGCCACCCAGCGACCCGACCAGCATTGCTGCCAGCCCAGGAACTAGCAAAAGTAAACCCACGCCCAGCAAATCTGCTCCGAGTGCGGGCGTTCGAGTTCCGCCAGTCGTCAGGAAGGGCCAGGGGTTGCCCGGTAGCGGCAACAACACTACCCCGGTTGCCAGAGCCAGCAGTCCGCCCACGGGAAGCGCGTACAGAGCCAGCCGATTTCCCTCCTGTCGAGCCATCGCCAGGCCGTTCGCTTCGGTCTCCTCTCCTGCTACGATTGCTCCCGCAGGCACGGCTGCCGGACGACGCCAGATTTTAGCCAGGTCGTAAAAAGGTTGTAGGAGAGGAGGTGGCTCCCGGCCTTCCGTCCGCACGGCAAATTGTCGCCGGACACCTTCTAAGTACGTGCCGACTACGATTAAAAAGAATAAACCGGGATAAATTAACCATGCAAAAGCTGCCCGGAGCAATATTTCAACTGATGACAAAGGTTTTTAGTCCAAAAATTCCGCTTGATTATGCCCTAAATAAAGCGACTCTTGCCGCCCCAATCGTCCGTGAGTCTAACATAGGCTCCAGGGAGCGTCAACTAAGCGAGGCTGGACTTTATTTCCAGCCTTGGCCCCTTCCTTATTCGTCTTTCAACACGCTAACCCGCAGTTCGGCGTTGTCGAGCAGCCGTTCACAATGTTGCGAGAGCAACACGCCTTCTTCGTATAAAGCTAGCGATTCTTCCAGGCTCAGGTTGCCCCGTTCGAGGCTGGCGGCCATTTCGTTCAGGCGGTCGAAAGCTTCTTCAAAACTAAGCTTTGCCACTTTCTCTTTATCCAGGCGGTCGGTGGTATCCAAAAGGCTGCTCCTGTGCTAGGCATTTCTATCTTATGTTTTACCAGGTTGTGTTATTGTCCGGCCAATTTTAGCACAATTGAGCAGAAAGGACATTTATTAGCTGGCTTCTCGGCTCGGTTGCGTTAAGATATTAGTTCGGCGTAAAATATTATAGGGCGGTGGAAATGATTGCAAAAAGAGTGAAGGCGCAAGAGTGAAAGCTGAAATCTGGTCTAAGTTAAAATGGTAGCAGTCCAGGTACGCTACGGCGACACTTTCTATATAATTGGGGATTTTTGGGAGATAGTCGAGCGGCTGAAAGCGCATCGTTCCTACTTTCGCTTCCGGGCGCGACGCTGGCGGTGGCCCGAAAGCCTCAATGCTCTTGAAATGGCAATGCAACCGTTCGAGGTGCGCGAAGTCGCTCTATCGGAAGCCCAAAGATTGCAACTGGATTACGACCGCCTGCATATCGCCCCAACCCAGGAGTGGGTCAGCGGCCACACCCGGCTTGCACAGGTTTCGGTCGAATGGTGGGAAGCGGTCAAGCTCAAAGGAAAGACTGACAAGCGAAACGAAAAGCTTTACCAGCAACACACTCAAAGAATCGAACTGGCTCTGCAAGCGGCGCAATTACCCGCCGCCGACCTCGACCGCGATCAGACTTTTTCGCTCCAATACGCCCGGCGGATAATAGAGCAGTACGAACCTCGGATCGTCAAATGGCTAGGAGAGCGTGCTAAAGAACGCCGTCGGGAGGAACTGTTAACCCGTTTCGAGCGCGAGATGGGTTTGAGCCGGGCGCAACTGGCCGAGGTCGAAGCCGAGCGCGGCCCTGCGCGTCTGGCACTCTACGAAGAGCTAGGCGGCCTCGAATGGCAAGGACCAGACATCACCGAGCTAAAAGCGGCAGTCCGGCTCTTGCTCAAGGGAGTGCGCAGCCAAAAATCGGCTTGATTTACATCTTCAAATGCTTAAAAAAGCCAGGCCGCGTCTATTTAACTTCGGCCTGGTGTTCTCCACTTTTTACAGATAATAGCCTACGATGTCCAGAAGGAATTGGGTCGGGCGGTTGACCACGACATTAAGCTTACCTAGATTGGAAATATTTGCGACAAAAGAAGTCGAGACGGTTATGTTGTTCTGGACAAAGTTGAGGTTAGCGACAGGAGGAATTGGCCCGACCGGGGTATTGCCAGGAAAAAGGGTGGCAAAACCGACGCCAGCCGTGATCACCGGGTTGACGACAGCGAAAATTCCTACTACGGCGGTTGCACCTGCTGGAATAGTTCGCCCGGTAGGGCTGGCGGGTGTGCCGCTACCCAGGCCAGGCCGTCCGGTAAGGGCAAAGTTATAAATTGTGCCAGCCGTGACCGGGCCGGTTACACCGCCAAAGCCACTGCGCGTATCAACATAACGGTCGGGCTGGGGGAGAGCGTGGAAGGTTCCAGCAGTCGGGTAGCTTTCAAAAATAGCTCCGATAGGCGCACTTTGTTTCCCAGCGATCTTCCGCCACTTACCCGGTGCGCCCGTCTCGATGCAGTAATAAAGGCTTTTAATCTTGTCCACGTAAAGTTCGCCCGCGTTGTGGGTAATAGTAAGTCCGGTTGGTGGCCCTTCGAGGGCGGTAGGATTTTCCAGGTAGAGGGGGGCCGATGTACCTTTGAAGCTGCCGCCATAAAAACCCTCACCGCGCACACCGGTCCCGGTGCTGGCAAACAGAGCCGTACCCAAAACTCCGTACCCGAAACCTTCTGCTGTTCCGTTGGGTTCAACCTGGCCCCACACGCCTATTCTAATAGCATCGTTAGGCTTATCGTCCTCGCCGCCAACTACCCCTACTATACCTATCCGTTTAGTAATAGAAAAGAGGCCACTGGTAATATCGTTTTTGTTAGAAACCTCAAACATCAAGAAGCTTAGAAAAGGAACAGTAGGATTTTGGATTGTAGTAGGGGCTGAGTTTGCGCTGGTAGGCTTGACTATACTAGCCACAAGAACAGGGTTGCCATCACTCTGAGGCATTGGGGGGCCACTTCTGCCTCCCGCCGGTTGAGGGGTAGGGTCGGCGGCCTGAGCTGTAGCAGTCGCGGCCCCGGCCACCATTAGACCGGCTACCGCCGCCATTCCTTTGAGCATCCGGCGACGGCTGGCCGGAGTTCTTTCCAGCCTCTCCAGTTTGGCGAGTGTTGGGGCCGGTTGCAGGGCTTCTAGTTGCTCGATCCGGCTAGCCTGGGTGCTGACTTGCTGCCGTAAAGCGGCTAATTCAGCCCGCAAGAAGGCCAAATCGCCCAGATGCTTGGGATCAGGTAGGGTCGTCATCTATATTGCTCCTCTTCTTGTTGCTACCGCTAAAGATAAGGAAAGCTCGGACACTTACAACTTGATTGTCCGGCAACACATACTAACCAGTGTCTTACTACTTATGGAACTCGATTTTATTGTACCAAAGGGATTGCTGTTGTAAATAGCTGCTGTTAACCTTCTCAGTGTAAGAGCAAATTGGCCCTTCACAAAAGCTTCGGCTCAGGTTTGGGTCTACGCTTTCGCGGAGGTAAGAGGGTTTCATTAGGCTTGACAAGTGAGGTTCAACCCTGTATAATCCACACTTGCACTGAGATAAATGTCGCTCAGCATGACCAGATGGCTCTTGAGCCTTTTTTAATGTGAGTCACCTGACGACTGTGCGGACGGTCCAGAACGATAGAGGGCCGAACCGCCGGAACAGAAATTGGCACGGAAGGGTAAGACCCAGGAGGAAGTTTAGTTGCCGACTATTAACCAGCTAGTGCGGAAGGGCCGCGTCGCAACCATCAAGAAGACCAAAGCTCCCGCGCTGCGCTTTATTCTTAATTCGCTCAAGGGCAAAACCACCCGTGGCAAGGGTGCGCCCCAGAAGCGTGGGGTGTGTACGCAGGTACGTACCATGACCCCCAAGAAGCCGAACTCGGCTCTTCGTAAAATTGCTCGTGTCCGTCTCTCGAACGGTATGGAAGTAACTGCTTATATTCCCGGAGAAGGCCACAACTTGCAAGAACACTCTGTCGTCCTTATCCGGGGTGGTCGGGTCAAGGACTTGCCGGGCGTGCGCTATCACATTGTACGCGGTGCGCTCGATACTCAGGGTGTCAAGGATCGCAAACAGGGCCGCTCGAAATACGGCACGAAGGTTGCGAAGGGCAAGGGCGCGGCAGCCCCGGCAAAGGGTCGCAAGTAGCCTGGCCCGCCCCGGCTAAAATCAGCTCAGGCGTCTGTTTTTGGAAGTTTTAGCGGTCGGACGGTTTTGTTTAACTCTTTCTTCTCATCGAACTAGAAGAGGTCTAAACCGTTCGCCACGCTCGTAGCCCGGCTTCGTCGGGCATGGAGCAGCCACTCCGCTTCTTTTTTAGAAAAAAAGCGGACAATGGCAGAAGTACAGTTCACCAGCCAGGTGAAAGGTGCTTCAACAGGTGAATCAAACCAACCTGCAACCAAATAGCCCTTCACTTTCGATAGTCCGGGCTGTTTTTGGGCGAAGCGCGAGTAAAAGAAACCTTCGAGCTGGTTGACGATTTACGGTAGAGACATTAATCCAGCGGAACATCCGCCGGGAAATGCACTCTACCAATTTTTGCGCGTTTAGAGGATTGTTTCGGCCTTGCCGGAGCAAAGCCGGACGAGGGTGGGGCGGTCTTTAACGGACTGCTGCCCCCAACCCGCTCCAGTGCGGGTACGCCTGGTGATATATACAGGAACTATTAAGGAGAGTTGACACATGCCGCGTAGAGCGAGAATTCAACGGCGCGAGACCATGCCCGACCCGGTGTACAAAAGCCGGATGGTTGCCAAATTCATCAATAAAGTGATGAAGGGTGGCAAGAAGGGTGTAGCCGAGCGCATTATGTACGATATGTTGGAGATCGTCGGTACTCAGTCCAAACGCGACTCGATGGAAGTCTTCGAGCAGGCTATGCGAAACGCTACGCCCGTCCTCGAAGTCAAACCCAAGCGCGTCGGTGGAGCCACCCTGCAAGTGCCGGTGGACATCAAGGGCGAACGCCGCCAATCGCTGGCAATTCGCTGGTTGCTCCGTTCGGCCCATGCTCGCAACGGTCGCAGCATGGCCGAAAAGCTGGCTGCCGAAGTGATGGACGCTGCCAACAACACCGGCGCAACGATCAAACGCCGCGAAGACACGCACAAGATGGCGGAAGCGAACAAAGCTTACGCCCATTACAAGTGGTAGAGAGCCTTTAGCAATTAGCTCTTAGCAATTAGCTCCTCTGGCTAAAAGCTAACCGCTAGTGGCTAAGAGCTAGTAGCTAGCGTAGTAGTAAAAAGGACCTGTGGGGCTTTGGCCTCCGTCCAAACAGTACCTAAATGGAGGTAATCCTGTGGCAGCCGATACTGCTCTGGATAGTCTAAAGAAGACTAGAAACATTGGAATTATTGCTCACATTGACGCCGGTAAGACGACGACGACAGAGCGGATTCTGTATTATACAGGTTTGGTTCACAAAATTGGTGAGGTTCACGAAGGCGCGGCGACCACCGACTTTATGGCCCAGGAACGCGAACGCGGTATTACCATCACGGCGGCAGCAGTTAGCTGCACCTGGCAAGACCACCGCATCAACATCATTGACACTCCCGGCCACGTAGACTTTACAGTCGAAGTGCAGCGTTCTTTGCGCGTGCTGGACGGCGGTGTAGTGGTGTTCGACGGTGTGGCTGGCGTCGAACCGCAGTCTGAAACCGTCTGGCGGCAGGCCGACCAGTACGGCGTACCTCGCATTTGCTTTGCTAACAAGATGGACCGCACGGGAGCCAGTTTCTACCGCACTTTCGATATGATTATCGAGCGGTTGGGCGCGAACCCGGTTGCTATCCAGTTGCCAATCGGTCTGGAACAGGCTTTCAAAGGCATCATTGACCTGATTGATAACAAAGCGATCATCTACACTGACGACCAGGGTAAGACGATGGAATCGTCCGAAATTCCGGCGGATATGGTGGATGAAGTCAAGAAAATGCGCGATACGATGGTTGAGAAAATCGCCGAAACCGACGATGAACTGACCATGCGCTTTTTGGAAGGCGAAGAAATCAGCCCGGACGAACTGCGGACAGCTCTTCGCAAGGCTGTAATTGCACGCAAAATTGTGCCAGTGCTGTGCGGTTCCGCCCTCAAGAACAAGGGTGTGCAGCCTCTGCTGGATGCGATTGTCGCTTACCTGCCTTCGCCGTTGGACAAGCCCCCGGTGACTGGTACGAACCCGGACACCGACGAAGAAGAAGTTCGCACTCTCGAACCCGGTCAGCCTTTTTCGGCTCTGGCCTTCAAGATTGTGGCCGACCCTTACGGTCGTCTGGCCTTCTTCCGGGTCTATAGCGGCAAGGTCAAGACTGGTTCCTACGTGATGAATAGCACAAAGGACAAGCGCGAGCGCATCGGTCGCATCGTTCGCCTCTTTGCCGACAAGCGCGAGGATGTGGAAGAAGTGACTGCCGGTGACATCGCGGCGATGGTGGGCCTCAAGGACACCTTTACCGGCGATACGCTGTGCGACCCCGACCATCAGATCGTGCTAGAGAAGATCAACTTCCCTGAGCCGGTTATTGACCAGTCGCTTGAGCCGAAAACGAAAGCCGACCAGGACAAGATGGGCATTGCTCTTCAGAAACTGGCCGAGGAAGACCCGACCTTCCGGGTCAAGACGGACGAGGATAGCGGCCAGACCATCATCAGTGGAATGGGCGAACTGCACCTGGAAATCATCGTTGACCGCATGAAGCGCGAGTACCGCGTGGAAGCCAACGTTGGTCGCCCGCAGGTAGCCTACCGCGAGACGATTATGGGAACGGCCAAAGCCGAGGGTCGTTTCGTGCGGCAATCCGGCGGTAAAGGTCAGTACGGCCACGTCTGGATCGAAGTCGAGCCGCAAGAACGCGGTAAAGGTTTTGAGTTTGTCAACGGTATCGTCGGCGGTACAATTCCCCGCGAATTTATCCCCGGTGTCGAGCAGGGTATCCGCGAAGCTCTCAAGAACGGCATCATTGCCGGGTTCCCGGTGATTGACGTGAAGGTGCGCCTGTACGACGGTTCTTACCACGATGTTGACTCGTCGGTAGACGCTTTTAAGATTGCCGGTTCGCTGGCGATCAAGAGTGCCGTCAACAAGGCCCAGCCTACGATCCTGGAACCGGTGATGAAGGTCGAAGTAACTACGCCGGACGAGTTCCTGGGCGCGATCCTGGGCGACCTGAATAGCCGTCGGGGTATGGTACTCGGCTCGGACAACCGGGGTGGTAACACTCAGGTGACGCAAGCTTACGTACCCCTGAGCGAAATGTTCGGCTACGTAAATAACCTGCGCAGTAGCACTCAGGGCCGAGCCTCCTATTCGATGGAGTTCGACCACTACGATCCGCTTCCTCGGACAATTCAGGAAGAAGTGATCAAGAAAATGCGGGGCGAGTAGCTACCAGCCCTTAGGAGTTAGCTACTGGTAATCAGGTCTTTAATAAGGTTAGCCAGTAGTTAATCCCTAGAACGGTAAGCCAGAAAATTGTTTTTAGAAAAAAGTTTGAAGTATCAGGAGCAGCTAATAAGCCAATTGCTATTAGCTAACTGCTAACAAGGAGGAATTCATTGGCAAAGCAGAAGTTCGAGCGCACCAAGCCGCACGTCAATGTCGGCACCATCGGCCACGTCGACCACGGCAAAACAACCCTGACCGCCGCTATCACCAAAACGATGGCTCTGCACGGTCGGGCCAAGTTCCGCGCTTTCG
>JBBRBE010000004.1:0-108321 GCA_038206175.1 Chloroflexia bacterium | reverse complement strand
CGGCTAATTCGTTACTAATTCGCTGCCCCTCGCTCAAGCTATATTCTAATTCGGCGCGTTCGGTGGCGAGCAAAGTGCTGTTAGCCTGACCGATTTCTTTGTTGCTCTGGACTAAATTAGAATTGGTCTGTTCCAGAACGGTAAGACGTGCGGTTAGTTCCTGGACTAATTTAGCCTGGCGAAGATTGTCTTCCTCTAGCTTGCGTCGGGCTGTAACCTCGGTGGTAAGGTCAGTGATTATAATGAGAGCCTGTTCCACTTTCGCCTTGTTGTCTTCAACCCCATTCTTACTCTCGCCAACCCCATTACTATTCCCATCCTTACCCCTGGTACCACTTCCGTTTTCATTTCCGTTTTCATTTCCATTCTTACTTATAGTCGCCCCGCCGCCATTCCTTTTGTGGACTGGGACGACGCTACTGGCGGCTGTTCCTGGGTGGGGATAACAGCTAAGTTGGAGGAAAGTAGTCTGGCCGATAGTTAAATCGGGAACTTCCACCAGGTCGAGGGTAGTGACAGTACTGTGGCGGATAGTATTGGTAATAGCCTGACTTAACTCACGCGGGGGCAGGTTCTGGGCCAGGTGTACAAAATCTTCGCCCAGAGCGGTATTATAAATTGCTAACATCCGGCGGGCTGCCGAATTAATCTCTACAATATCAAAGTGGGCATCCACCACCACGACTCCGACCGGTAGTTTGAGTAACAGGTTGTCGCGGGTGCTACGGTTTTGGACAGCTTCTTCTTGCATCAGCGAGAAATTTCGCTCTGGCACATCGGGTGAAATGGTCTGGTTCGTTTTAGCTTTAAAAGAGCCAGGCGGGAGAGGGAGCGACGAGAGAGGTCTAGGATTTGCCAGGGCCAGGCCAAAAGATTGGATTGCCGGTCGTCTGCCTCCGCCCTGGCGACGGTAAATGCGCTGCTGGCTATCGGCCAGCTCGAAGAACTCCGGCAGGGTATTGACTGTTTCGCTTCGACCCAACACTAAATAGCTTCCCTCGCGTAGAGCAAATGCAAAGAGCCGCAGAGCGCGCTGTTGCAGTTCTCGGTTGAAGTAAATCAGAACGTTGCGACATAACACCAGTTCAATGCGGGGGAAGGGGGCGCGTTGCCCCAGGTCGTGTTCGGCAAACACCAGCAAACTCCGTAAAGCTTTGGTAACTTCGTAGTGGGTCTGGGCCGGGTTGGGAACGAAGTAGCGGTTGATTAGCTGCGGTGATAGTTTGGCAAAGGCTTTAGCCGGGTAGACTCCGTGCCGGGCGAAGGTCAGGGCTTCGCTATCGAGGTCGGTCGCAAAGATTTTGATATTGAATCGGGTCAGTTCCGTGCCTAAGGCTTCACTCAAGATAATTGCCAGCGAATAAGCTTCCTCGCCGGTGGCGCAGCCCGCCGACCAGAAACGCAGTTCCCTGGTATGCAAGCGGCTATACTCGATGAGTTCGGGTAGAATTTGCTCCTGTATGTAAGTGAATACCGGGGCATCACGCATAAACTCGGTCACTTTGATCAAGACATCGGCGCCCACCTTTGCACACTCGGTGGGGTGAGCGGTGAGATAAAGGGCGTAAGCGGCCAGGTCAGGCATGGCCGTCGCCACCAGGCGACGCTGGAGACGGCGCAGGATCGTCGCGGGCTTGTAGGTACTGAAGTCAATCCCGATAAGTTCTTGTACCTGGCTCAAAAACGTTTTAAGTTCGCCTTCAAGCTTCTCGTTTTCTTGCGCGACGGTAGCGACCGTCCTGCCACTGATTAAATCGCCCAAAAGGGAGCCGACGTCGGCTAGCTCAGACACGAAATCCACCGCTTGGGGAGGTATCGAACCGGGCATACCGGAATAGGCGGCGGTGGCCGGGTTCTGGATAATGACCGTGCCACCGGCCTCGTGGACACTCTGCGCTCCCGCTGTACCGTCCGAACCGGTGCCGGTCAGGATAACGGCAATTAGCTTTTCGCCATACACCGAGGCGGCAGTGCTAAGGAGTAGATTGACGGAGGGTGTAGGCCGCCCGTCTCCGTCGGGCAGGAGGGTCAGGTCGTGGTCGGTGATTTCGACGTGATGGTCGGATGGCACAACGTAGATTGTACCGGGCTCGAGTATTTCGTGTTCGTCGACACTAACTACTGGCAAGGTAGTGTGGCGGCGAAGAATTTCGGCCAGGTGGCTCACCCGTTTAGGGTCGAGGTGTTGCGCCAGGACAATAGGCAGGGGGAAGGGTATCGGTAGAGAGGCCACCAATATGGACAAAGCCTCGATACCGCCCGCAGAAGAACCGACCACGACCAGTTGAAACAGAGCCTGGGGTTCTAACATATATTTTCTCTCGTATTACTATTTTCTCAAAAGACTCATGAACGTTAGCTCTTTTTGCAACCAGTAGAATTGCTTGAAGTTAAGCTTATTGTAGCACACTTTAGTAACAATAGGCGGCTGAACCCCAAAACTGTCTTCCAGGTCGCCAGGAAAGAGTCTGGTTGGCTCCCGGAAAAAATGCTCTCGTGCTATAATGCAATAATACGTTAAATGCGATTTTTTGGAAGGGTATTATTTATTTTATTACGGAAAGGATGACCTCAAAATTATGAGTTCTTTCGTGCTTAGTTTTCGCCATATTGACAAAACAAAACTTATGCTTGTTGGGGGTAAAGGCGCGAACCTGGGAGAACTTTTCAGGATTAAAGGCATCCACGTGCCGGACGGCTTTTGTATTACTACTGAAGCTTTTAGGAGAATCATTGGGCAAACACCGGCGATTGACGAATTACTTGAGCGGTTATCGCTTCTAAAGCTGGAAGACCGCCCTAAAATCGGTGAACTTAGCGGTGAGCTTCGCACTATCATCGAAGAGATCGCCATTCCGCAAGACATTATTGAAGAGATCACCCGCCACCTCTCCACTCTGGGTGAGGAAAAGGCCTATGCAGTACGCTCCAGCGCAACTGCCGAGGATTTACCGACAGCCTCCTTTGCCGGCCAGCAGGATACCTATTTGAACATTATCGGAATGGAAGCGATCCTGAAGCATATCAGCCTGTGCTGGGCATCACTATTTACCGAGAGGGCCGTAATTTATCGGCTTCAAAACGGCTTCGACCACCGTAAAGTCCAGTTATCGGTAGTTGTTCAGAAGATGGTCTTCCCGCAGGCGGCAGGAATTTTGTTTACTGCCGATCCCGTCACTTCTAACCGGCAAGTGTTATCTATTGAGGCCAGCTTTGGACTTGGTGAGGCCCTGGTTTCCGGCCTGGTGAATGCTGATAGCTATAAAGTGCGTAACGGTAAGGTTATCAATAAGCAGATAGGCACCAAGAAACTGGCTATTTATGCCCTGAAAAATGGCGGTACGCAAGAACACCAGATCGAGCCTGAGCAGCAGAATACGCCAACGCTGGCGGACGAGCAGATTTTAGAGCTTGAGCGCATAGGCCGACAGATCGAAGAACATTTTGGTCGCCCTCAGGACATCGAGTGGTGTCTGGTTGACGATACGTTTTATATTGTGCAGAGTCGGCCAATCACTACACTATACCCCATCCCTGAGGCCAACGATCAAGAAAACCACATCTATATATCGGTTGGTCATCAACAAATGATGACCGACCCCATCAAACCATTGGGATTGTCTTTTTTCCTGCTAACGACCCGCGCACCCATGCGTAAAGCTGGTGGAAGATTATTCGTTGATGTTACACCGCTGCTGGCTTCACCCGCCAGCAGAGAAACTTTATTAGATGGCATGGGACAACATGATCCGCTCATAAGAGACGCACTTATGAATATAGTAGAGCGAGGCGATTTTATAACAGCCTTACCTGGTGAGGAAAACGAGGAGAGTTCGGCTAAAAGCAATAAAGTTAGTTCGTTTTCAGGGTTTCGTACCCAGATCGAAAATGATCCGACGCTCGTTTCTGATCTAATTAAGAGTAGTCAGGCATCGCTAGAAGAGTTAAAACAAAGCATCCAGACGAAATCAGGAGTAGATTTATTTGATTTTATTCTGGAAGACATTCAGCAATTGAAGAAGATTTTAGCTGACCCACGGGGCCGGGGGGTGATTTTTGGGGCTATGGATGCCTCGGTCTGGATCAATGAAAAAATAAACGAGTGGTTGGGCGAAAAAAACGTAGCAGATACGCTCTCTCAATCTGTGGCAAACAATATTACTTCGGAAATGGGTCTGGCCCTCCTGGATGTCGCAGACGTGATTCGGCCTTATCCCCAGGTAATTGATTATTTGCAGCGTGTAAAAGACGATAGCTTTTTGGATGAACTGGTCAAGTTCGAGGGCGGACAGGCAGTCCAGGACGCTATCTATGCCTATCTCAGCAAGTACGGAATGCGCTGTGCCGGAGAAATAGATATTACTAGAACTCGTTGGAGTGAAAAACCAACTACCCTTGTCCCCCTGATTCTCAGTAATATCAAAAACTTTGAGCCTAACGCCAGCACTCGGAAATTTGAGCAAGGGCGGCAGGAAGCTCTGAAAAAAGAGCAAGAGTTATTGGAGCGATTGAAACAATTGCCGGATGGTGAAGAAAAAGCCCAGGAGACACAACAAATGATCAGCCTGATTCGCAATTTCAGTGGCTATCGTGAATATCCAAAATACGGCATGGTCAATCGCTACTTCGTTTATAAGCAGGCTTTACTCAAAGAAGCCGAACAACTCGTCCGGGCCGGTGTTATTCCTGAAAAAGAAGATATTTACTATCTCACTTTTGAAGAATTTTGTGAAGTCGTGCGCACCAATAAACTGGATTATCAGATCATCAGCGCACGAAAAGACGAGTACAAATTATATGAGAAACTAACTCCTCCACGGGTTATCACGTCGGATGGTGAAATCATTGCCGGTGAGTACAAACGAGAAAATCTCCCAGCCGATGCTATTGTAGGTCTAGCTGTTTCTGCGGGAGTTATAGAGGGACGCGCACGGGTCATCTTAAATATGGAAGAGGCGGAGCTAGAAGATGGAGATATATTAGTTACCGCCTTTACTGACCCTAGCTGGACACCCTTGTTTGTAGCCATAAAAGGTCTAGTTACCGAAGTTGGTGGACTGATGACCCATGGAGCAGTTATTGCCCGTGAATATGGCTTACCAGCAGTTGTCGGAGTAGAAAATGCTACCAAACTGATAAAAGATGGGCAACGAATTCGCGTGCAGGGAACACAAGGGTATATCGAAATATTGTAATTTTGTTTCATTTCATTATCTGTAAAGAACAGGAGTTAATCTGACACTGTAAAATGCCGAATTTGCGGTCTTTACCTTTGCGGTGCCAGAACCTCCGCTAATCTATTTTGGTTGCGCTGTGGGAACGGCCAAAGGTGGCCGTTTGCATGATCAGCACGCCGCCGATAATGAGGCCCGTCCCCAGCCATTGCCAGCCGTTCATCACGCGGCCCAGCAACAGCAACGCGATCAGGGCGGTGATCGGCGGTTCGAGGGTGTTGAGCAGGCTGACCACTCCTGCCGGGAGGTATTGCAGGCTGAGGTTGAAAAAAGCGTAACCCGCCAGGGTCGGGCCGAGCGAGAGAGTCGCCAGTAGCAGCCAGCCGACCCCATCGAGTGGCAGGAGGAAAAGCCGCCCGCCTTCGGTGGCAAGCCCGAACAACACCAGGCACAGGGCCGCGAAAGCAAAAGTGTAAAATATGATACTGGCCGAATTGCGCTTCCCGGCGCGGGCCGCCGCCTTGCCAAAGAGGGTCGAGGCGGCAAAACTCATTCCGCTTGCCAGGCCGACCAGCATACCGAGCGGGCTGTTCAGCAGTGCCGCCGGATTGTAGACGCCGGCGACCAGCGCACAGCCCAGCAAGTTGATCACAATCGCACCGGCCTGGGTGAGCCGCACCCGGTCGCCCCATAACAACCGCGCACCGAGGGCCACGAAGACCGGCGCACTGAAAATGAGGGTCGTGGCGACCGCCGCTTTGTTGATTTCGACCGAAACGCTCCAGACCAGATTAAACAGGGCAATTCCAATCAGGCCGTACCAGAAGTAAAACGGAGCCTCTTTGCGGCTGAGCCGCAAGCCGCCGGGATGTCGCCAGGCCAGCCACAGGCCCACGGCGGGAGCTACGAAAATAGCTCGCCAGGCACTGATTTCAACCGGGGTCAGGGCGTAGTTGGTGTAAAGGGCGTCAATAAAGATGCCGGTGCTAGACCAGCACAGGGTTGCCAGTAGCGCAAACAGCACTCCTCGCCGCCTCTTCCAGGCCGCGCTGCCGGTCGGGGCTTTTACTCTTTTTCCCTTCAAGGGTAGTTGTTCGCTGGTAGTCGCCACTGGTTGCCTATGTTTTTGATTGATAGTTTGTTATTTTTGGGTGGGGTTCCGGCCTAGCTCGACGACCGCCTTTGCCAGATCGGTAGCGGCCTGGGGGCGGGCCAGGGTCAGGGCAGATTGGCCCATGCGGGTCAGGGCGGCGCGGTCGGACAGCAAATGGCGCACTTCCGAAAGCAAGCGCGGGCCGTTCAACTCGCTTTGGCGGATCGTCACGGCGGCCCCGGCCTCTTCCGAGCGTCGGGCGTTGCGGGTTTGCTCGTCGCCGCCGGTCGGTACCAGTGGCACAAACAGGGCCGGTTTACCCAGCGCGGCTACTTCTGCCACCGTTCCGGCTCCGGCCCGGCTCACCACCAGGTCGGCCAGGGCGAAAATATCGCCGATTTCCTCGCCGACAAAGCGGGTCAGGTAGTAGCGGCGACGCAGAGGTGGAGGTAGGCTGGCGGCCTGACGTTGGAGGCGGTCGAAATCCTGTTCTTCGCCTGCCGGTTGCTCGCCGCACTGGTGAATGACCCGGCTCATCTGCAACAGTTCGGACAGCCTCGCCTCGACCGCCCGGTTGATAATCTGCGCTCCTTGCGCCCCGCCGGTTACGTAGAGGCTCGGCAGCGCGTCGTCCGCCGGGTCGAAACCGCATTGCCGGGCGGCGCTGGCCGGATCGCCGCCGAAAATAAGCGGGCGAACCGGGTTGCCGGTTACAAAGGTTTTAGCCCGCAAGCGTGGCGGCAGGTCGGCGGCGGCTCCCTCGAAAGTCAGGGCGATCCGCCGGGCGAAGCGGGCCGCGATCCGGTTTGCCAGCCCGACCTGCACCGTTTGTTCGTGAGTCAGCACCGGCACTCGCAAAAGCCACCCGGCTATTATCGGCGGGACGCACACGAAGCCGCCCGTACTGAAAATCACGGCGGGCCGGAAGCGGGCGACCTGCCAGAGCGATTGCACGATTCCAACCGGGATGCGGAAAACATCCACAATATTTTTGAAGCTGAACAACCCGCTAAAGCGTTCGGCCCGCCTCAGCTTGCCGCTTTGCACTCCTACGAAATCCAGCCCGGCAGCCTGAGCCAGCCTGCGCTCGACGCCAGTCTGAGAGCCGATGTAGCGGAAGATCGGCTCCCAATCGGCCTGGGGGTGGGCGGCCAGGGCGCGAATGGCCCCGACCGTCGCCAGGGCCGGGCTGACGTGACCGCCCGTGCCGCCGCCTGTCACCAGTATTTTAAGCTTGCGTTTGTTCGTGTTCATCGCTTTACATTAGTCTAAAACTGTTGTTTAATGAGCCTGCGCTATCATACCTGTTAGCCCCGCATAAGGCAATTCGGCCCAGGTATGGCCTGACTAGGGAACCCACGAGTATTAAATGCAGGAGGAGTTGAGATGAGTCCTTTTCCCTTTTCGACCGCCCAACGTAGCGGTGGCGGCCCGTTCGTACCGGCCCGCCCGATCAAAGTCGGGGTGCTGGGCGCGACGGGAGCCGTCGGCCAGCGATTTGTGCAACTCCTGGAAGGCCATCCCTGGTTTGTCGTGACGGCTCTGGGCGGCAGCGAACGCTCGGTGGGCAAAAAATACGGTCAGGCCGCTCAGTGGCGTCTTTCGGCGGACGTTCCGGCTTACGCCCGCGATATTACCCTGGTCGAGGGCGAACCCGGCCCGGAGTGGGATTGCGATGTCGTCTTTACCTCGCTACCGGGCGAGATTGCCGGGGAAATCGAGGAGAAATTTGCGGCGGCGGGTTATAAGGTCTTTTCTAATTCCCGCAATCATCGCATGGACGCGGACGTTCCCCTGATGGTGCCGGAAATTAACCCCGACCACTCGGCGATGCTGGAAGAACAGCAAGCCCGGCGCGGTTGGGGAGCCAAAGGCGGCTTTATCGTCACCAACCCGAATTGCACCACGATTCATCTGGTGCTGGCTCTCAAACCGTTGCAAGATGCTTTTGGCCTCAAGAAGGTGCTAGTTACGAGTTTGCAATCGCTGAGCGGCGCGGGCTATCCGGGTGTCCCTTCGCTTGACATAATTGATAACGTGGTGCCATTCATCGGCGGCGAAGAAGAAAAGGTTGAAACCGAGCCTCTCAAAATTATGGGTGGGCTGGTGGCCGGGCAGGGCTTTGTGGACGCTGATTTTGCGATTGGGGCGACCTGTACCCGTGTGGCCGTGCGTGAGGCTCATACCGAAATCGTTTCGGTCGAGTTAGGCCGCGAGGCCAGCCTGGATGAAGTAGCGGCGGCCCTGCGGGAATGGGAAGCCGAGCCGCAGCGCAGGCTTTTGCCGACGGCTCCGCCGCACCCGGTGCTATTGCGAACCGAGCCGGATCGTCCTCAGCCGATTTACGACCGGGACGGCGCGGGCGCGATGGCAACCACGGTAGGCCGTTTGCGACGCTGCCCGATCCTGCATTACAGGTTCGTTCTGACCGGCCACAATACTATTCGCGGCGCGGCAGGAGCCAGCATCCTCAACGCCGAGCTTCTGACGGCGCAGGGCTGGCTCAAGTAGCGGTGTAGGTTTGGCCTTGTTGTCATATTGTTATGTTGTTACGATGGCAAAGAAGTTCACTTTTCAAGTTAAATATCCGCCTCTGTTAATCGTTCTGGTGCTGCTTTTTGGGCTGCTGGCGGCGTGTAGCGACGAGGGAGCGGCTCCCACGCCGACTTTGCCCGCGTCGGTGACGGCGGCGGGGACGGTGGAAACGGTGGGAAAGGTGACGGCCACCGCCGGGGCCGCGCCGGGCGCGACTGTTCCGGCAGGGGCCGCTCTTCCCTACGATTGCGCTAAAATCTTCTGCTTCGGGCTGGCCCAGGAGCCGGTAGCGTTTTTGCAAGGCCGCTTCGACCCGGCCAATCTGATTGACCGGCCCTCGTTGCAAATCACCCGGCAAGTCTACGAAACCCTGTTCGAGTTCAAACCCAGCGATATGCAGTACCGCAATTCGGCTCTGGTCAAGAGCGTCGGCATCAGCGAGGACGGGCTGCATTACACGATTCGGATAGGTAAGGGGTTGCGCTTTTCGGACGATACGCTGCTGAATGTCGAGGCGGTCAAGTTTAACTTCGACCGTTGGGCCGACCCCGGCAATCTCTACCACAAAGGCGAATTTCAAACCTGGGCTTACTACTTTGGCGGCTTCCCCGGCAATCTGGCTTCGGTCGAGGCCGATCCCGCTAACAGCACCGTTACCCTGAACCTCAAGTCGCCGATGGGCAGTTTGCCGCAGGTGCTGGCCTTGCCGCAGTTTGCGATGGTCGCGCCAAGTGCGTTTAACGGCGAGACGGGCGAGATGGAACGCTCGGTCGGTAGCAGTTTTTACGCGATTGACAAAGACAAGATCGTGCGCGGCGAGACAAAGTACGTGGTGCTACGCGAAAACCGTCAGTTTTTCACCGAACGCTACGCCGAAGACGACCCGAACGCTCCTTATGTGAAGTCCAAGCAGATCGTTGCCGTCGTTCTCAAGCAAAACCAGGAAGGGTTGGACGAACTGCGCAAAGGTACGGTGGCCGCGACCGATAAGATCAAGCCGGAGCAAGTGCCGGACGCCGCCCGCGACCCGGCCTTTAAATTGTTAGAACGCAAGCCCTTAAGTGTGGCTTTTTTGGGCCTGAACCATACCGCCGCGCCCATGAACAACCTGTCGGTGCGGCAGGCTTTCGCCCTGGCGATTGATACCCGCACGCTCGTCCGCGACTACTACCAGACGCTGGGCCAGCCCGCCTCGGTGCTGTTGCCGCCGACGGTGCTGGGCTATAGCGACCTGCACGAGCCGTACCCTTATGACCCCGACCGCGCCCGCCAGTTGCTCGACAACGCCGGTTACAACCTTTCAAATCCGCTCCGGTTGAACCTGTGGGTGTTACCAGTGCCGCGCCCCTACTACCCCGACCCTAAAAAGATCGCCGAGGCTATCGCGGCAGACCTGGCGAAAGTCGGCGTGACGGTGACGGTGCAGGATAGCTACGCCTGGCCGGAATTTCGCAAGCAAAGACTGGCAAATAAACTCGACCTGTACTTATTTGGCTGGGAAGGGCATAACGGCGATCCGGACGAGTTTTTGAGTGAGTTTTTTGGCAAGCAGCAAGGCGAAGGCGGCTACGAGAACTTGATTTTGCAGACCTTGATCGGTTTAGGGCTGGCCCAGGCCGACCTTAAAGACCGGCGCGATTTCTACAAACAGGCCCAGGATGTCATCTACGAGCAATTGCCGGTAATTCCTCTGGCTTACGTGCGCGGCGTGGTGGCGGTGCGCCCGAACCTGAGCGGCTACGCTCCCAACCCGACCGGGATCGAAAGCTGGGCCACGGTCGAACTGGGCGGCAAGTAACCCGGCGAGCCAGGGCGAATGCAAAGTCCGGGTTTTGGCCTTTGTCACGCCCTGCGGGTGTGAGCGTAGCGAAGAATCTTCTTGAAAGAGCAAAATTGTGCTTAGTGAAGAAGATTCTTCGCTTAGATTTGCTTCTAATCAAGACCTAGATTAGCTGCCGCTCACACCCGCAGGGCGTGACAGGGCGCGACATTAGCCGAGAAGGACTTTGCATTCCCCCTGCCCGGCAAACGGCTAAATTCTCCCGTTCGTTAGAAGGTATGTTATACTTGACGCACATGAGAAACACACCTGGAAGCTGAGGTAGGGTATGCCGGTTTTAATTCTAATTCCCCTCTATGTGCTGATCGGGCTGGGCTTGTTTTTAATAGCGGTCTTGATGCTGGTGGCGACAGTGCGCGGCTTTCAGTTGCAACTGCTAGAGATCAAGCTTCGCCGTCAGATGATAGCGAAGGATTACCCGGCAGCTCTCGAAACGGTCGCTCGCGCCCTCAAAATCAATCCCACTGGCGCATTGCTTTATCACCAGCGGGCTAAAATTCAGGCTGAAATGGGCGATTATCTTTCCGCCGAGGCCGACTATACCCACGGCTTGCGGTTTACTCAGGGTGCGACGGCTTATGCGGGCCGGGCGGCGGTGCGGTTGGCGTTGGGCCGGACGAAGGAAGCCTTGATTGATGCGAACCACGCTATTGCCTGTAGCCGCCTGTGGTGGCGGGGGTATTACGAGCGAGGCCGGGTCTACGCTGCGCTCAAGCATTACGCCGTCGCGCTGGACGATTTCAACCAGGCTCTCGAACTCAACCGCCTCCCACCCCCCGAATTTTACCTGGCCCGCGCCGAAGCCGCCGCCCACCTGGGCGATACCGAAGCCGCCGCAACCGACCGCCAACGGGCCGCCGAGATTGTGGGCTAAGGGCAAATTTTACACGTTATAAGAGAGTTTGAGAAGAAGACCGGATGCGGATCATGTCCGCATCCGGTCTTTAATTCTTTAACATAACGTGAACCGGGCTATTTTCGTCTGCATCCTCGCCGTTCTCGATTTGTACTGTCAGTTTTTGGGCTGCTCGGTGGGGTCGGCGGGCTTTTTGCCGCCAGCGTATTTTTCAACCAGCGAACCCAGCACATATTCGGTGAAGCGGTCGCTGAAGCCGATCAGGAAGGAGAGTAGCAAGATTAGTGGAAGTTCGGCTTCGCCTTTGACCTGGATCGGCAACAGGCCCGACTTGTAGATTTGCCAGAAGATGATGCCGATCACCATTGCCTGGGCGGGCCGACCCAGCAGAAACTTCATCAAGTCTTCGGTGACGTAGACCGGGTGATTGTTGAAACGCCGCAGCATGGCCGCGATGCAGCCGATTAAAATCCAGACCAGCACGCACCAGGGCAGGTTTAGCAAGCTGGAAGTTTCTTTGAGGGTTAGCATAAAGTTGCCCGCCGTCGAAAGCACCAGCGAGGCTACGATTATGCCCAGACAGCCCATGTAGAACAGCCAGTTTACTCGCACCTGGATGTCAATGTCTTCCTGTTGAAGCTGGCGGGCTTCGGTCCAGGCCAGTTGAATTTTGCAAGCCGCCACCAGCATTGTCTCGGCTTTGATACTCAGGAGGTCGGTTTCGTGCTTGCGTAGTTCGTCAACGTTTAACTGCCGCATTCCTTCTTTGATATTGTTCAACCTTAAGCGGGCAGCGTCAATTTTGGTGGGGTGCTTCATCTTCCGCAGCATAATGACGACCAGTTCCTGGCAGTCCAGCACGTAAGGCAGCGCGTCACAGGCGAAAGTTTTATAGCCCTGTACATGTAGCTCGATGTCGTCGGCGATGGTTAATAGCTCGCGGTTGTAGGTGTAGAGATCGGTGATCGGTTCGCCGCTATCCACCAGGCGGTTCAGCCCGACTGCCACGTTGCTCAAAGCTTCCAGATAACCTTTGCACTTGCCGTCCGAGCGCAGGTCGCCTTCATACATGGTCAGGGGCGACTGGCTCAGGGCCGTTTCGGGGCTGTGGCGGGCATCCAGGGTTTGCAACAGAGTGGTTGTCCGGTTCATCATCGGGCTGACCAACATGTAGAGCGAAAGCAACTTGAGGCGCACTCTTTCTAGCTTGCTTACTCGTTCGCGCAGTTCGCGCAAATCGGTCAAAAGGTTGTCTCTGGTCAGGCCGTTTGGGGCGGCGACGCTAGGCGTACCGGGGGTCACGCCGGAATTGATCGAAATTAACATCTGGGTCATATTGAAGCTCCTGTGCTACCACTGCAAAAACCGAAACCATTTTATGGGATTAAATAATGAGGAAAATATAGTCCCTGCCTGTTATTGATCTCAGGCGAATTACTTTTGCGTATTTGTCTTGATTATACTCTACTTCCTGCTTATATAAATATGGGATGGATCACTATTTTCTATCAATATTAAATCTAAGACGGATTGTGCTAAAATACGGCCATGAAGAAACGAACCGCTAGAAGCTTTTATAGGGTGCGGCTGCTTTTGCTGCTGTTGCTGGTGGGGGCAGGGCTGGTGGCCTGTGACAGCGGCAGCCCGTCCACCCCTTCGACTTCCACCGGGCCGACTTCGCCCGGTCTGGGCCAGGGGCAGGGGCCGACTAACGGTACCGCAGGCCCGCGCCTCAACCCGGCCCCGCCGACGCTCAACCGCAAAATTGGCTATGCTTCGGGCGGGCCGGTCGCCAAAGTGGACGGTGCGCCCATCGAGGCAGACGAGTTCAACCGGGCCTTAGACGAGAGCCGGGCCAGTGCCGAAGAAGGGGCCGGGGGTGCGCTGGACTGGACGACCGCCGAGAATGTCGAGCTGCTCAAAGACTTGCGGCTGCAAACTATCGAGGGTTTGATCAACTATCAGGTCGTGGCGAACGCGGCGGCGAAGGAGAACGTGACGGCTTCGCCGGACGAAATTGCGGCCCGCCTGGACGATTTCAAAAAGCAGATGAGTACGCCCGAAAATTATCAGGACTGGTTGGCCCGGCGTTTCTTGAGCGAGGAAGACCACAAGAAGCGACTGGCTCAACTGGTCATTTTCGATGAGATGTCGCAGCGTCATTCCCCGGTAGATGAAAAAGGCGAACAGGCCCACGTCCGGCATATCCTGGTCAAAACCGAGGACGAGGCTCGCCAGCTTTACAGCCGGATTACGGCGGGCGGCAATTTCGCGGCTCTGGCAAAGCAATTCTCGCTCGATTTCGAGTCTGCCGAGAAGGGCGGTGACCTGGACTGGATTTTCCACGGCCAGACCGATGCCCCTTTTGAAGCGGCGGCTTTTGCTCTCGCGCCGGGAGCGACCAGTGGCCCGATCAAGACTGATAAAGGGTTCCATCTGATCCAGACGCTGGCAAAAGAGGTGCGGCCTTTGCCGTTCGATCTGGTGCAGCAACGCCGCTCGGAAGCTTTCGCCGCTTATATCAAAAGCTTGCGCGACAAGGCCCGGATCGAGCAATTTTTGAAACCTTAAATTAGAAGTAAGAAGGAAACAGTGTGTCTGCCCGAAAGATTATAGTAGTAGGACTGGGGCCGGGCGATCCGGGCCAGCTAACCCTGGCGGCTTTTAAGACAATCGAAGCGGCCCGCGTACTTTACCTGCGAACGGCCAAGCACCCGACCGTGCCGCATCTGCCACCCGGCCCACGGCACGAAGCTTTCGACGACGTATACGACCGGGCGGCGACTTTTGGCGAGGTCTACGATACGATTGTAGGCCAGTTGCTCGACCTGGCCGGGCGGCAGGACGAAGCCGGGCCGGTGGTATACGCCGTGCCGGGGCATCCTCTTGTCGGTGAGGCCAGCGTGTTGCGGCTGCTGGCGCGAGCCTCGGCTGCCGGTGTGCCAGTCGAGATTGTGGACGGCTTGAGCTTTCTGGAACCCTGCCTGAGTGCTTTGCAGCTTGACCCGCTGGCCCAGGGCCTGGTAATTCTGGACGCAACCGAACTGGCCGAGCGGGTCGAACCGGCCCGGCCCCGCGAACACGGCCTGGAACTGCCGGTGACGCGGCCTCTTTTGATCGGGCAGGTTTATAACCAGCGTCTGGCCGGGGCGGTCAAGCTGGCCCTGATGGAGAATTACCCGGACGAGCATCCCGTGACGCTTTTGCGCGGGGCGGGGGTGCCGGGCGAAGCCATGCGGCTGGATATTCCCCTTTTCGAGCTAGACCGTCACCCCGAATGGACTGACCACCTCACCTGTGCTTACCTGCCGCCTTTGCCGATCCTGGCGGCGACGGGAACCTGGCCGAACGCGCATTACCTGGTGGCTCTCTTGCGGGCCGAGGGCGGTTGCGAATGGGATCGCCGCCAGACCCACGCCAGCCTCAAACGGCATTTGCTGGAAGAAGCTTACGAGGTTCTGCACGCGCTGGACGAAGACCCCGACCACCTGGCCGAGGAAATGGGCGACCTGTTGCTGCAAATCTTGCTGCACGCCCAGATTGCGGCGGAGGCGGGCGAGTGGGGCATTGGCGACGTGCTGGGCGAGCTGTCGGCCAAGCTGATCCGGCGGCATCCTCATATTTTCGGCGGAGCGACCAGCCGCCCCGATTGGGAGGAGATCAAGCGGGCCGAGCGCGATCCGTCGGTTTCGGTGCTGGCGGGGGTTCCGGCGGCGATGCCCGCGCTGCAACAGGCCCAGGCTTTGCAACGCAAAGCGGGTGCAATCGGTTTCGAGTGGCCGAACTTCGAGGCCGTGCTGGAAAAGCTGGTGGAGGAAATCGAGGAAGTGCGCCGAGCTTCTAACCGGGCAGAGCAGATTGACGAACTTGGCGATGTGCTGGCCGTGCTTGCGAATGCGGCTCGCTGGCTGGATATTGACGCCGAGGAAGCTTTGCGACTGGCAAATTCTAAGTTCCGCCGCCGTTTCGAGCAATGGGAAATCCTGGTGCGTGGCCGCCAGCTTGAGCCTAAAACGATGTCTCCCGCCGACCTGCAAGCTCTCTGGCAAGAAGCCAAGAGCCTGGCCTGAGCTTAAATTTGCAAAGGTCAGGCAAGAGAGGACTATTTGGTATAATGCTGGCTGGTTGGGATTATTCAAGGGTAAAAGGGGTTATACGGGAGGAGATAGGAAGATATGATGGAAAAGCGCGTAGACCTGAAAGAATTTAATAGCAGCCCAACGCTGGAAGGCCCGGCGACCTGGCTGGGTGGCCCGGCCCTGGTGCATCAGAACGTGACGCTGTTGCAGTGCGTCAGCGAAACGGTGCTGGAAGAAGCTTTGCTGGCGACCGACCTGAAATACGCCGTGGTGCGCCGCCTCTCGCCTTCGACCGTTCTGATTGATGCGGAGAAGGCCGCCGAGCTGATCAAAGTTCTGACCAAACGAGGCTACGAGCCGCGAGTGGTCAAGTAAAACTCATTTAAAACAACAAAACAAAAGAAGATGAATAAAAATTTCGAGGTTCTATTTAACCAGATCGGCCAGGCCGGAGAAGGCGGCGGGCCGCTCCAGGCCGACCACAGCCACAATTTAAAGGCTCTCGATAGCCTCAAAGAAAAGAACCTGGTGCGGCTGCTCGAATCGTATTCGGTGACAGCCCTGACCACGATGGCCCAGAGTCGCGGGTTGGGCGACGCCCGACTCAAGAAAAGCAGCCTGGTGGAGCAACTGGCCCGGCGTTTTTACGGCCAGGCCCAGATTAAACATAGCCTGAATAGTCTTTCGCCGACGGCCAGAGAAGGTTTGAGCCGGATCAAACGGGCCGGTGGGATCGTGCGGCTGGCAACCTGGCGGGTGGGCATGGAAGCGCGTTACGGCAAGGCCGGGACAGATACGGCTCAGGCCGAGCTTGTCGGCGGAATGTTAGCCTTTTACGGAATGCTTTTCGCGCACGGGGTAGAATTCAATACCCAGAAGGTTAACGAGCTAAATGCCGCCGGGCTTGCCGGGGATAACGTTGTTTTCTGGTCATACCCAAAAGTGTTAGACCAGTTTCAGGAAACTGCTCTGGTCGCCGAGCCACCTCTGGCCGCATATAGCGGTAGCGATAAGGGCCGGGATAAGGGAAAAGCCCCGATGCCGACCCAGGACGCTAATTTCGAGAGCCTCCTGACCGATATGATTGCTTTCTTGCGCTATATCGAGGCGGCAGGGCGGCTCAAGGTGCTGGTCAATACGGGCGATGTCGGCAAGCGTGATTTCGTCAAAATCAGCGAACTTATGACGGTTAAAGAGCGGATCAAGCCCTCCGAGGCCAAAAAGCTGGACGACCTGGGGCGAGTTAATTTCGTCTGGAATTTGCTAACCGAAACGGGCATGGTGACGCTGGGCGGCAACTACGAGCAACGCTGGGCTGAAATCAAGCCGGAAAATTCCGAGGAATTTTACACTTTGCCGCGCTACAAACAGGCCCGGCTTTTGACGGCGGCCTGGCTGCGGGGTAATTTTAACGATTTCCGGCGCATCCCGACCCTTAATTTTTATGGCACTCCCCAGGATATGACCGACGTTCCCGACCGCACCCGCCTGACGGCTGCTCGTGGGCAAGTGCTGGGACTGCTGGAAAATCTGGTACGGGCGGGACGGCTGGAAAGCGCACAATGGTTTGATTTCCGGGCTTTGCTGGCGGCTTTGCGCGACCGCGACCCGGATATGCTGGTGACACGCCGGAGTAAGGGTGCGTATTCCTACAACTATAATTATTATAACGCACCGGGTTATTTCGGTCTGGAATATTACAACGGTTTCGATAGCAAGCTTAAAAAGCCCGGCCCGGCCCGGCCCAACCAGCGTAGCGGCCAGAAAGGAACTTTGCTGCGCCTGAGCGAGGATTGGGAACTGGTGGAGGGCGAGTGGCTGGCCGAACTTCTGGCCGAACCACTGGCCTGGCTTGGTCTGGCCGAGGTAAGCGCGGACGAGGCCGCTCGTCCGGTGGCTTTCCGCCTGAGTGAGTTAGGCCTGGCGGTGCTGACCGACCAGCCCAGCCAGGCCGAAACCGAACAGGCCCGCCAACTGGCAACCGCCGGAGCCGAGGCCGCCAAAGCTCTGCTGGTGCAGCCCAACTTCGACGTGATGGTGCTGGCTCCCCTGCACCATATGCCACTCTTGCGCCAGATTGACCGCTTCGCCAGCCAGACCAGCACCGGCGATGTGGCGATGTTTCGCATCTCGAAGGAGAGCGTGCTGCGCGGTCTGCGGAGCGGCCTGAGCGGGTCGGCCATTCTGCAAATTCTCAACGACAACAGCCGGGTGCCGGTAGCGCAGAATATCGCGGCCAGTATCGGAGCCTGGGCGCAAGAGTTCGAGCGGCTGGTACTCTATATGGAAACAACGGTGCTGGAACTGCCGACCGCCGAAATGCTGGAGCGACTGCTGGCTCTGGCCGCCAGCGAGAGCCTGCTGTTCCGGCGGCTCGGCCCGACTTTCGCCCAGGTTGCCGGAGACCTGACCCGCCTGGACGAGGTGATGCAGCAGCTTTACCGCGAAGGGGCCGGGCCAAAAGTCGGGCCGAAAGGCAAGGAAGGCTTGCCAGTGTACCTCGATTACAAGCAGCAGCAACCTAACAGTTTTGCCGTCGAAGGCGACCGTCTTCTGCACGTCCAGCCGCACACCGGCAATCCGTACCTGTATTACCGCCTGGGCCAGTTCGCCGACCTGGAAAACTGGAACCCGTCCCAGATGAGCGCGACGTTCCGGCTTTCGCTGGAAGCCGGGCAACGCGCCCAGGTGCAGGGCTTGATTTTGGAGGAGGTTAGCGAATTTCTGGTGACGCATCTGCCGACCCGCAAGATGGGAGCGTTCTTGATGCCGCAACCGCTTCCACCGCCGCTGTTTTTGGCTTTGAAGGGCTGGCTGGGCTATTACAGTCCGCTTCAGGCTGAAAAAGCCGTTACGCTGCAAGCCTCTCAAAGTACCCAGTTGGACGATATTTTCGCCCAGCCCGAATTTGCCGAGGCTTTGATCGGGCGGGCCGGGCCAAGAACCGCGCTCGTGCGCGAAAGCCATTTTGCCCGCCTGCGCGACCGCCTGGCCGCGCTGGGCATGCCGGTGGTCGCGCCTGAATTCGACCCGGCCCCGGTTCCGGCCTTGCGGTCTTTGCCCTCCCCGGCCCAGAGCCAGCCCGAACCGGCGGCGGTGGAAGAAGGAGAAGGGCAAGGAGAAGGGAGCCGCAAACGAGGCCGCAAACCTAAAGGCGCGGCGGCGGCAGCCTTGCCACCCAAACCAAAAGAGACTCCGGCCCAGCGCGACCGTCGCCTGCGGGAGGAGGAAGAAGCGGCCCACGAACAGATGAGGCCGATCTTGCTCGGTTCTCCTGTGGCGCGGGGTAGCCGGGTCGTGTCGCTGGGTGGAGGCGGGGGCGGCGATGGGCCGTCTAACCCGGCGGAAATGTACGAGATGCTTCAGGTTTTGAAAGCTTTGAGTAGCGGCGAGTTGCCTCTGTCCGAATTAATAGGCGGTGATTTCGACGACGATGACGGCGACGATGATGACGATTTTTTCGAGCCGCCGCCGCGTGGTCGTCCGCGCCGCCGCTTCTAAGAACTGATTTGTAATCAAAGGCGGTCGGCGGCGTTTATTCTCGATTTTAGATCAGGTCGTTGCGAGTGGAAACCTGAAGAATTGAAAAACGAAAATTGTTAAGTCTGGTACGTTGAGAAAGTCTGGGGAAAATGCCGCCTTCTGCGAAAGAAAGAGACCTGGTGCTGGGAATTGATCCTGGCACGGCGACGATGGGTTGGGGTCTGGTGCGGGCGACGGACAACCCGGAGGCGGTGGGCGACTTCGAGTTGGTGGCTTACGGCGCGATCACTACTCCCGCTCATACGCCGTTGGCCCGGCGGCTTCTGAGCATCTACAGCCAGCTAAACGAACTGCTCAACACGTATCAGCCTTCTGAGATGGTGGTGGAGGAGCTTTTCTTCAACAAGAATACCACCACCGCTATTGCGGTCGGGCAGGCGCGGGGGGTAGCGTTGCTGGCCGCCGCCAGTCGGGACATTGGGGTGCGCGAGTACACCCCCTTGCAGGTCAAGCAGGCTCTGGTGGGCTATGGGCGGGCGACCAAAGACCAGGTGCAGCAAATGGTGCGGCTCGTGCTGGGTCTGGATTTCACGCCGCAACCGGACGATGCCGCCGACGGCCTGGCTCTGGCGATTTGTCACTTGCGCAGCCGCCGCTCTATCGAACTGATCGAGAGCCAGTCGGGAGATGCGCAATAAGGAGACTTTCCATTTCTAATTCCAAATCTAATACCAGGTCTGTACCTAAATCCGAGGCCAACGCCCGGCCCGATCCCGGTTCTAAGTCTGAAAAGGGCGGCAAAAAGCGGGTTGATCAGTGGTTGGTCGAGCGCGGGCTGGCCGAAACGCGGGAAAAGGCTAAAGCCCTGGTGATGGCCGGGCAAGTGCTGGCCGGAACGCGCCGGATTGATAAGCCGGGCGAGAGCCTTCTCCCGCACGCCGCCGCCACGCTCAACCTCAAGGCCGGGGCGACTTTGCGCTATGTCAGTCGGGGCGGGCTGAAGCTTGAAAAAGCCCTTGACGAATTCGGCGTTGATCCGGCAGGACGACTCGTGCTGGACATCGGAGCCAGTACGGGCGGCTTCACCGATTGCGTGTTGCAACGGGGAGCGCGACATGTGATCGGGGTGGATGTAGGACAGAATCAGCTCGATTGGAAGCTGCGCACTGACTCCCGCGTGACGGCTCTGGATAAGACTAATATCCGTTACCTGGATAGCCTGCCGCTTTTGGTGGACGAAGCCGGGCCGACCCTGGCCGAACTGGTCATCATTGACGTCAGTTTTATTTCGCTCAAGCTCGTGCTACCCGCCGCTCGCCGCCTGAGTATGGCCGGTGCGCCGGTGGTAGTTCTGGTCAAACCGCAGTTCGAGGCCGGACGAGAGCAGGTCGGCAAGGGTGGGATTATCAAAGACCCCGCCGTACATCGCGCCGTGCTGCTGGATTTGGTACAATGGTGCGGCCAGAACGCTTTTGCGGTGCTGGGCCTGATCCCTTCGCCGATCCTGGGAACGGAAGGCAACCGGGAGTTTCTGGCGTACTTGCGGGCCTATGACCCCGCCGGAGAGCCGCCGCTTCAGCCCGATTTGCCCGCCCTGATCGCCGATCTGACGGCCCCGGCCCTGGTTTCTAAAGATCCACCGAGTACCCCGGATGCAGAAACTTGATTATTTGTAACTGTTCACTTAGCCTCGCTGCTGTCACGCCCTGTCATTCTGAGCGCAGCGAAGAATCTAGATTCTTCGCTGCGCTCAGAATGACAGGGTGTGACAGGGCTGAATAGTTACCATTATTTTTTACTAGAATGTGCGGTTTCTTAAATTAACGAGGAGTGCCAGTGTTAAAAAACGTAGCCGTGGTTTTGCGCCCGGCTCCCCCTAAAGAAGCGGACGAATTAGCTACTGCCTTTGTCAAGAAGATGCAACAGGCCGGAGTCAAGGTCTGGCGCGGCATCGTGCCGGATAACGGCGAATTTGCCCAGGTCGTGCCGGGCCTCGATCTGGTGTTTGCCTTTGGCGGCGATGGCACGATTTTGCACGCGGCGAAAACGGCGGCAGCCCACGGCGTGCCGATTACCGGCGTAGACTTCGGGCGGTTTGGCTTTCTGGCCGAACTCGACCCCAAGACTGCCCTCGATAAAGTTCAGGCTTTCGTGGACGGCGAACACTGGCTGGAAGAACGAGCCATGCTCAAAGCGACCCTGATACGCCACGACGAGAAAGTTGGCGAGTACCTGGCCCTGAACGATATTGTGGTGGGCCGGGCTTTCCTGTCGGGCGTGATTGATGTAAAGCTGGAGGTGGACGGTTCCTCGGTGACGACTTATATCGGGGACGGAGTGATCGTCAGCACTGCTACGGGTTCGACGGCTTATTCGCTGGCGACGGGCGGTCCGGTCATCGCGCCGACTATGCGAGCGATTGCCATTAGCGCGATTGCGCCTCACCTTAGTCTGCTCGGTCATCTGGTCGTGCCGGAAACTTCGACCGTCACGATGTATGTCGGTACCCGCAAAGGCGCGTCGGTCACGATTGACGGCCAGCCAGATTTCTCGATTGAAGATAAAGACGTGCTGAACGTCAGCAATGGCCCGCACGTAGCCTACTTCGCCCGCGTCCAACCCAAACATTATTTTTACGACACCCTGGCAAACCGCTTGCGGCGGGGCGGCTAGGCTCCTGGCTCGAAAATTAGCAGTTTGTTACAAAATGCACCATTAGGCCAGTAAAACCGGCTTCGAGATGGGCTTTGTGCTATAATTTAGGTCTGAAAAGTCCTAAATTTCGGCCTATTGAGGAGAGAAGCCCCGGTGGAAAGCCTGCCTCTGGTACTGTACACAAGTCTGCTGGAAATAGTCGTCGGCACTTTTGCCGTGCTGATAATTACCGATTTTCGGGGTGAGATGGGCCGGGGCTTTCTGGCAAGCGTCGGTTTGAGCGTGCTGGCGGTGGCCTTTTGCGCCCGTCTAAGCCTGAGCGGAATTGATTTTAGCCGGGGCCAGGAGCTTTACCCCGGCATTGACCTGAGCTGGAACGGTTTTCAGGATTTCTGGCTGAGTGCTTCGCTGGTGCTGCTGGTAATTTATAATATCATGGTTGGCCTGGGAACCGACCGGGCCAGGCAGGTAAGCGGGAGCGCGGCCCTGATTGCCTGTGCGATCACCCTCTTTGCCGTGGCGATGCTGTACCGGGGGAGTTACCTGGGCGGTTGGATTGCTCCTTTCAGCTTCTTTCTGGGAGCCGCTTCGGTTGGAACCGTCCAGACCGGAATGTTGCTGGGTCACTGGTATCTGGTCACGCCCAACCTGACCGTCGCGCCGCTGGCCCGGATTACGCGCCTCTTTCTCTACGCCCTGCTGGGCCAGGCGGTGCTGGTGCTGGTCAACTCCGGCCCCTGGGTAACGGGTTCGCTGGCCCTGAGCGATAAGTGGGGAGCGATCTACTGGCTGCGGGTGCTGGTCGGGATCGTCTTTCCGATTGTTCTGGCTTACATGACCCTGCAAACCTGCAAAATCAAAGCCCACATGTCCAGCACCGGCTTCTTATATGTAGCGTTAGCCTGTGTACTGGCGGGCGAAATCGTCTCCCGCGTGATCCTGTTCCAGACTTACGTGCCGCTTTAACCCCTTTGCAAAAGAAAAGAAATATTCTAATATCAGGGTAAATCTTCGACCCGCACCAGGCCGCGCTTGAGGGCGTAGATCGTGACCTGGGTACGGTCGCGCAGGGCTAGTTTGTCCAGGACGCTGGCGACATGGGTGCGGACGGTCGCTTCGCTAACTTTGAGCAGGTTGGCAATCTCGGCGTTATTGCAGCCTTTCGCCATCGCGTCGAAAACTTCGCGTTCGCGGGCGGTCAGGAGTAAAAGGGGGTCGTCGGACTGGACGTGCTGCATGAGGATGCGCGTGGCGGCAGGGTCGAGGCTGCTCTGGCCTGCCGCTACTCGTTCGATTGCCTGCACCAGTTCGGCGGAGCGCGTGGCCTTCAGGACATAGCCGTGCGCCCCGGCCTGCAACGCTCCTTTGATTAGCTGGTCTTCCAGCGAAGAACTAAGCACCAGAATTTTGCTTTTAAGCTTGAGCGCATTGATTTGCCGGGTAGCCTCGATGCCACCCATGCCGGGCATGAGCAAATCCATCAGGATCACGTCCGGGCCGATCAGCCGGGCCATCTCGACCGCCGTCGCGCCATCTGCCGCTTCGCCGACAACTTTAACGTGCGGTTGAGCTTCCAGGAGCATTTTCAAGCCCTGCCGCACTACGGCATGGTCGTCTACAATCAGTACCGAAATAGTCATGATAAATCGTCCCTTTCTAGCGGAAGAGTCAGCCGCAAGGTCGTACCCTGGCGGGTATCGCTCTCGACGGCCAGCTTGCCGCCGACCGAACTTGCCCGTTCGCGCATCCCGGTCAGGCCGAACTTGCCCGGCGAAGTCACGGCGGCGAGATCAAAACCTTTGCCGTCGTCGGTCGTGCTGAGGGTAATTTGCTGGCGGCCTTCGACGACCGAAACCTGCACCGAGCGGGCCTGAGCGTGTTTGGCAATATTGCTGAGGCTTTCCTGAGCTACCCGGTACAGCACGTCTTCCACCCCGGCGGGTAGCCGTCGCCCGGTTAACATCACCGAACAGGTGACTTCGACGTGATGGATTTTCTCCCACTCGTCGCACAGCCCTTGCAGAGCTTCGGCCAGGCCGCGTTGCAGGATGGCCGAGGGGCGGAGTTCGATTAGCAAAGCTCGTAAATCTACCAGAGTTTGCTCGGCCAGACCCGCGATAGCCCGCGCCTGTTGCGCTCCTTGCGGTTGGCTGCGCTCGATCAGGTCGGGCAGGGACGCGGTACTGAGGGAAAGGCTAAAGAGTTGCTGGGCAATGTCGTCGTGGAGGTCACGCGAAAGCCGCACTCGCTCGGCCTGGATCGCGGCTTCCTCGGCTCGAACCGCGAGTTCGGCGTTGCGGGATGCCAGTTCGCGCAGCACGCCCACGTTATGTTCGAGCGTAGCGGCCATGTCGTCGAACTGGCGGGCCAGGTCGCCTATTTCGTCCTGGCGGCGGTCGTTTACCCGCACGGCAAAATCGCCTCCGGCAAATTGCTGGCTGGCTTTTGCTACCGACCGCAACCGCCGACCGAGAGGCCGCGCCCACAGCCAGGCCAGGATCAGGGCCACCGGGAGCGAGAGAATCGCCATTGTAGCGGAGATGAACAGCACGACCGCCAGGTTGCCTTTGATGTCCAGGCCCGGAAAGGTCAGTTGCAGTTCGGGTTTAGGCGGGCCGTACTGAGCGATCACCCGCGCTCCGCTTAAAGTCGGGGCGACTACTTCGGCCCAGCGTTGGCCGTTTCGGTCGAAAAAGCGTTCTCCGGCGGTGCGGTTGAGCAAGGCCGGGTTACATTCGGCCAGGGGCATCCCGGCCCGGCAACCCGTATCACCGTAGCTATGCAGCACCACGTTATCCGACCCGACGATCAGGCTGAACCCTTCCGGCAACCCCTCCAGGTTGGGCTGGCCGTCCGGCACACCCAGTTGCCAGGAAGCCACGTGAAGCATCGCTACCGAGCGATAATCGGTCGCCTTGATGTTTTGAATAGTCATGATCAAGATCAGCAGCAACAACAGGCTGACAATCACGCTGGTCAGGGCAGCCACGAGGATGTGATTCAGCATCATGCGGGCAGTTAGCGAACGCAGACGACGTAAAATAGCTTTCACAGCAGTTACTTTTCCCTCGATAGGCTCGAAGCCAGAAGAAGTTTAGGCTTGTCTCGATTTTTTTGTTTCGACTACGCTTGTATTTTACCTTATAATTCTATTACATAATTACTCTGTTACATAACTCTATTTACAAGGATAAGTTATTCGGAGGTTAAAAGCACGGTTGTGGTGCGGAAAAGACCTGCGCATTTTGTGGAGGTGGCCAGGCCAAACCCTATGCAAAACATTGACAAGTGTGTTACAATCATAACGAACAAAAGAATTGTAATGGTATGGTAGAGGAGACCAGGCGAAGATGCCCCTCTTCGCGGGAATGTTTTGTTAAGGATTCATCTGCCTGGTACGGCCTTCTGCGTACCCCTTCCTGAGAGCTTTCCCCCAACCCTAACCCTGTTTAGATTGTTCAGGCTCAAACGTGAGCCAACCCACCTCGGCCAACAGGCCAGTTTGGGCTTAATAAACAAAAGCTTGTTTCTAATCTGAGCCGCCTCAGGCCATACCAGGCCGAGCAGGGAAGCCACCTGTCTAAAACCTTGCTTCCCACTGCGCCTCCTTTTAGAGAGGCTTGTGAAAAAAGGAAAATACTTTTTCTTATATGACAACATTACTAGAGACACCTCAAAATTTAGAGAGTGCCCAAATTCAGGACGGCTTAACTTTTGCCGCCTACGACCTGCCTCCTTTCTTACGCGAAGGTTTGAAGCGGGCTAATTTCGTCAGCCCGACTGCTATTCAAGCCGAGTCTATTCCGGTGCTGATGGCTGGCCTCGACCTGGTAGCCCAGTCGCAGACCGGCAGTGGCAAAACCGCCGCCTTTGCTATTCCGCTCCTGGCTCGCGTCCAACGCCAGTCCCGCGACTTGCAAGCCCTGGTGATGGTTCCGACCCGTGAACTGGCGATCCAGGTTACGCAGGTCTTCAAGATCCTGGCCGGGCCGGGCGTGCGTGTCACGCCTGTTTACGGCGGCACGGGCATGATGGGCCAGATTAAAGCCCTTTCGCAGGGTGGCTATCAGGTCGTGATCGGCACGCCTGGCCGTTTGCGTGACCACTTGAACCGGGGAACCCTCAAGCTGAACCGCCTGCGCATGGTCGTGCTGGACGAAGCGGACGAAATGCTCGACCGGGGCTTTGCTCCCGACATCGAAGCGATTTTGTCGGTTACACCGCCAGTCGCCCAGCGTCAGACGGCTCTGTTCTCGGCCACCCTGCCCGAATGGGTCGCTGGAACGGCCTCGAAGCATCTGCGGCCCGACCACGCGAAGGTGACACTGCTGGCCGACCCGCAGCATCGCCCCGACATCGAGCAACTGGTGTTCGATATGAACATTGACGACAAGGCGGTAGCTCTGCGTCATCTGCTGGACATCCACAACAGCCAACCGGTGCTGGTTTTCGCCCGCACCAAGCACGGCGTGAAGAAGCTGTCCGACAAACTGCAAAACGAAGGCTATTCCGCCGCCGGATTGCAGGGCAACCTCAGCCAGCGCGCCCGCGAGGACGTGATGGCAGCTTTCCGCACTGGACGGGTGCAGGTGATGGTCGCTACCAACGTGGGAGCGCGTGGCCTGGACGTGAGCGGTATCAGCCACGTGATCAACTACGATTTGCCGGAAAGTGCCGAACTGTTCACCCACCGGGTGGGCCGCACGGGGCGTAATGGCGCGAGTGGCACGGCGATTACCTTCCTGACCCGCCAGGATCGTCCCAAGTGGCGCGAGATCGAACGGGCTTTGCTGGACAACAAGGTAGACTTCACGCACCGGGCCTGGGACGGCCCACGGGCGACTGCCGAAACGAAAGCTCAGGCTCAGGCCGATTTCCGCCGCGAGCGCGAGGAAGGTTTTGAAGGAGATGCTCCCCGTCGTTCTTTTGGCAATAGCTGGGATAATAATGCCCCGCCTCGCCCGGAACGCCGCCCGGAATTTGGCACACGCGACCGTGATAACCGCTTCCAATCGGCCCAGTCCGGCCCGGCCCGCCCCCCACGCCGCGAGGATGGCTGGCAAACCGAACGGCCCGCCGCGGATCGCTCCACCGAGCGGTCGGGCAACTTCCGGCCTCGCCGCGAGGGTGGTTGGCAAACCGAGCGGCCCGCCGAGCGGTCGGGTAACTTCCGGCCCGCTAACGAATGGCAGGGCGAAGGTTCCGTCGGTCGTTCGAGCGAAGGCCGTTCCGAAGAGCGTCCGGCCCGCAGCGGGAACCGGCCTTTCAACGGTAACGCGCCACGCCGTCGCAGCGAGGATAGCGGGTTCAAGCCGCGCCGTCCTAATCCGGCCCGCTCGTTCGAGCGGTAGATCATCCTTGCTCTGAAAAAGCACACCAAAAGAGGGAAAGCGCGTCTTTCCCTCTTTTGGTGTGCGCCATTAAAAATGGTGGAATTTGTGAGGGGTCGGGTTAATCTTATATCCTGTGCAGGATAAAGATTAGCCCCCGGTTGGTTGCACTGCTACGAGTTGCCCCAAAACGTCTTTTATTTCCAGGGACAGGTTATGAGCAAGGCCGCTTAATATCGTTGAAGTAGAGAAAAACCTTAACAAACAGAATTCTGTACTGTGGCCCCAGAAGAGGATTTGACCTGAGAAAACTGTTCCTGAGCTTGAGAAAGAATAATCGGAGATTTGAGGTTCGCTAGAGAGGGCTTTTTCTGCATTTTGTGGCCCATATTTCCAGAATGCGCTGACAAGTCTGTTTCTATCCTGGCTAATCAGGTTAAAAGGCAGAAAGCGAATTGGAGCTTTAGGACTGCCGGAAGTTAGGTCTAAAGACTTATTCACAGTGGCAGCTTTTGGAGTTTCAAAAGTCAAAGTTATTTCTTCGGGTAGTCGTTCGCTGTTATAACTGGCTGTAAGATTAGCCAAAGCCAGACCGCTCGTGTTGTCAGGCAGCCTGTAAAGAGGACATTGGGCTGTTTTTGCTAGTTCATCTAAAGTTTGTTCCAGTCTTTCAGGATCAACTGGCGATACAAAGGGCATAACGTCACCTCGTAACATTAAAATGAACGGAAAGAAAATCAGAATGCTAATTTTAGTTATTAGCATTCTGATCTGAAATTACTTAAAATGAATATGTGTAAACGCAGAGCTTACTAGTTAAGGTTTTGATGAGCTTGTCAAGTACCAAAACAGCGTTTTTAAGCCTGATGTCAGGTTGTAGATCCCAGCCTTGATGCCCGAAACCTGACGGTAGTAGAACCGCAAACTAACCTTGACAAGTTTGCTAGAACCTCAAATTGTAGCCTGTGGTGTAAACGAAGTTTTTGCGTTAGAAATAATAAGCACCAGAGTAAGCATAGCCTCCATCACAGCTATTTGGAATACAAGTTTGCGTAAAAGAACCTTCACGAATTTGTAATCCAGAACTAGGGGTGTATGTGTAATAAGCACCTGGGCCAGCTGTGGGCAATCTTTGAACAGAGCAATTGCTACAAGCTATGCCTCGTTCCGTATTAGAGATGACAGCCCATGTACCAGCATTAAGTTCTACCCAATTGCTAGTGTAAATGTTAACAAAGGAGTTGCATCTAACTTCAACAGCATAGTAAAAATCAACCCCACTCTTAAATGTGTCCATGTAAACATTACATGTAACAGTGCTACTAGGGGAGAGGTTGGGTGATACAGCATTTGTTGTAGTTTTGCTACTATTTCCCTTCATTGTAAGAGTTCGTACCTTCTTATATTCACGTTGCTCTACCTTAGATGGCATAGGCTTAACTTTTACCACCTCATCTTTTGCTTTGTCCAAGTCCTTAGCCTGAGCAACAGGAATAAAGGCAAACATTGTTAAGCATAACTGAGCAAGTAAGATCGAAATTACAATTTTCTCACCAGAAAAGCTTTCAGAAAAATGCGGCGCAATACATAACCTCCTTTCTAAAGTCTATATTCTTGTTTTATCACTTAATAAACTTGAGTAAGTAGCTTAGATTGAAAAACTTTGAGCCTAATAACAGTAGCACGCGCCACCTCCGAAGTAGGATTTTTACTAATAATACTCTAAACAATTTATTAAATTTAGCTAACCAACTAAAGTATCAATAGTAAAATAAATTATGATTTCTGGCTTCAAGTTTACTATGTTGAATGTTATTTCATTTAACAACAAAAATGTTAATTTTGGTTTAAGATAATGTTAAATTCTTGTTAACTTCTTTTTTCTGATGCACTACTTTCTGCTAGAGTTAATTGTTGGAGCAGAAGGACTAAATCCTTATTACAATCGAGGGCTTGATATTGGAAATTCGGTGTTTTAGTTTGGGGTAAAGCTTATTAAAGAAGGAGCCACAAGGCTCTGATTTCTCAAAAAAAGGTTGCATCTGGTATCATCAGGGTATGGCAGATGACGAGCGGAAGGCGAATGTGGAAGCGGCGCGGCTGAACGAAGCGGGCGCGGCGTATTACAATAGAGGCGAGTGGCCGCAGTCCCTCGAATGTTACGAGGCCGCTCTGACTTCTAGCCGGGCCGCGAACGACCAGGGCAGCGAGGCGACCGCGCTGAGTGGTATGGCCGGGCTGTATTTCTACCGCCTGGGCCAGCGAACCCGCGCCCTCGAACTTTACCGGACGGCCCTGGCTCTACGGCAGGCCCTGGGCGACCGGGCCGGGGAAGCGGCGGTGCTGTTCAACCTGGCCGGGCTGTTGCAGGTCGAGAGCCAGTACGCCGAGGCCAGAGAATTGCTAGAACGACTGATCGAGCTTGACCGGGAACTAGATAGTCCCGACCTGCGGAGTCATAAAATCGTCCTGGGGGCGGTGCGGCGTAAGCTAAAGCGCGACTCTCAGGGCTAGAACTGGCTAAATTTCAATTTTCACACCGCGCTTTACGGGCTGGCAGAGAGTAAAATGTGAAACAGAACAGAATAAAACCGAACAGAACAGAACAAAACATTACAAAAGAAGGGAAATCATGAAAGCGGCAATTTATCACGAATACGGCGGGCCGGAAGTGCTGCAAATCGAGGATAGGCCGATGCCTCAGATCGGGCCGGACGAAGCCCTGGTGCGGGTGCGGGCTGCTGCCTTGAACCGGCTCGATCTGATGATGCGGGCGGGCCTGACGCCAGTCAAGCCGCCTCTGCCGCATATCGGCGGGTCGGAAGTAGCCGGGGAACTGGCCGAGGTCGGCGCGAACGTGCGCGGCTTTTCGCCCGGTCAGCACGTGGCGGTCGCTCCTTATTTTCTGGATAAAGTTGCCCTGGAGGAGAACCCCGACGAAGAAATCGCCCGTCTGAGCGGGGACATGCTGGGCTTGCAGCACGACGGCGGACACGCCGAGTATGTGCGCGTGCCGGGGGATAGCCTGGTAGCGATGCCGGAAGAACTGAGCTTTGAAGAAGCCGCCGCCCAGACTTTTACCGCGATTACGGCCTGGCATATGCTGGTGAGCAAAGCCGGAGTGCGACCGGGCGAGACGGTGCTGGTGCTGGCGGCGGGTAGTGGCCTGGGGGTCGCAGCGATCCAGATTGCCAAACTCTGGGGCGCACAGGTAATCGCTACTTCCAGCAGCAACGCTAACCTGGAAAAAGCCCGCGAACTGGGAGCCGACGAAGTAATTAACTATGCCGAGCAGGATTTTGCCAAGCGCGTGCGGCAAATTACTAATCGGCGCGGTGTGGACATCGTGGTGGAGCATGTCGGGCGCGACACCTGGGACCGCAGTATGGCTTCGGTGGCCCGCAACGGACGGGTCGTGATCGGCGGAACCACCACCGGCGGCGCGGCCAGCCTGAACCTATCGAGCCTTTTCACCCGCCAGACGATGATCCTGGGAGCTTACGGCGGTACAAAAGAAGAGTTGCAGGAAGTCCTCCGGCTAACTGCCGATGGCCGCCTGCAACCCGTAATTGACCGCACTTATCCGCTCGACGACATCCAGGCCGCCCACGAACGGCTGGTCAGCCGCCAGCACTTTGGCAAAATTGTCTTTACGCTTTAGCGTTTTGGCGGGCGGCTTGTAAACTTTGGGTGTACTTGCGGTGTTCGCGTAAGATCATCAGTCGCCACCACAAGGCGATCAAGTTCAGGCCGGTGCGCCACAGCCGGGGAAAGTTGAAGAACTGCGACTTGCCGTAGGCCCGGTGGAAGTGATGTACCGGCACTTCGGCAAACTTGAACCCGGCATCCTGGAGTTTCTTGACCAGTTCGAGGCAGATCGTGCCGGTATTGCTGGTTAGCTCGATCTGGTCGAAGCAATCCCGGCGGATCAGCCGGAAATCGCAGTCGGTATCGCGCACCACGAGGCCAAAGGCCAGCTTGACGCCCCAGTGATAAGTTTTGCCGATGATGATACGGTGCAAAGGGTCGTGCCGCTCGATCTTAAAACCGTTCACAATATCCACGCCGGGGGTCATTTTTTCCAGTAATAAGCTCATTTCGTGCGGGTCGTACTGCGCGTCGCCATCGGTGTAGAACACCAGGTCTTTGGTCGCCGCCGCAAAGCCGCTCCGCAAAGCTCCGCCGTAGCCCCGGTTCTGGCCGTGGTGGATAATCCGCACATGCTCCGGGTAAACTGCCGCCAGTTCGTCCAGCACTTCGCCGGTATAGTCCTGGCTGCCGTCGTTGATCACAATCACTTCGTAGTCGTCGGTCAGGCGGCGGCAGGTGGTCAGGGCTGCCAGTACCATACTGGCAATCGTGCCGCCATCGTTGTAGGCCGGAAAGAAAACCGAAAGGCTGGGTCGTTTGACGTCTGCTTGCTCGGCTACCGAATTTTCGGTTCCACCGGGACGGCTTATTTCTAAAGTTTCAGAAGTTTTAAACACGCTTATTCTCGCTTATCCTCAAAAATTTATATTTTGTATAACGTTGGGCCAGTTCTTCCATAAAACGAGCAGGCCCGGCCTAAAGTTGCGCCAGTGCTTCCGAAGTGTCCGCGTCGGCGTAGCGTCGCCAGGGCGAGACAACCGCATCATTATAGAGGGCAGGGCCGAAGGTGGTCAAATTGACCTCAAGCCAGGACTATAACGCCAGGGATTTGTAAAGCGCAGACGCATTAGCTATAATGCCCCTTAGTCCAACAAGGACCGCCTGTAGTTTCAACTCGTGCCGAAAAATCTCCAAGTTATAATTTGCCTGAACATCATTAAATCTAGGTGTTATATAGTGCAACAACCTTTGATTCGCACCAGCGCAACCTGGCAGAGGAGGAGTGCAGTAGTTTGACGGTAAAATCGAAACTAGAAGAAGTCGCTCCGGTCAGCCCAATTTCGCCCCAGCCTGGACGCTCTTTGCTAACCCGCACTCTTTCTCGGCGTGAGCTTACGGGCCTGGTAAACTGGGGCTTTCGGCTGTTTGTACTCCTGCTGGCGGTCTATCTCCTGGGCCAGGGCAGCAAATGGATCAGCGCGTTCGTGTTCGGTTGCGGCTTTGTCGCGGTCGGTATCGGCGTATACCTGACTTTCCGGGTGCTGAATTTCCCCGATCTGACCATCGAAGGCAGTTATACGTTGGGGGCGGCGGTGGCGGCCAACCTGATTGCCGATGCTGGAAATACCAACGCCTGGTTTAACAATCCCTGGGGTGCCACTGTCGTAGCAACCCTATGCGGCGGGCTAGGCGGTTTTGCGACCGGCTTTTTGCACACCCGCCTTAAAATCAACGGTCTCCTGTCCAGCATTCTGGTGACGACCGGATTGTACAGTATAAACCTGCACGTCCTGGCTCCACGGGCCATCATCAGTATCAACGATAAGCCAAATATCACCGAAAGCTTCGTTGACCTCTACACGAATCTGTTTCACCCGACCCGCCTGGACGGTATCGCCAAAGAATGGCTGCGACTGGGCTTTTTTGCCGTGGTCGCCCTGGTGTTGATCTTGTTTTTCAACTGGTTTCTCAATACTCAGCTTGGGCTGGCGTTACGGGCTACCGGCGACAACGAAAATATGATCCGGGCGTTGGGGGTAAATACCGACCGGGCCAAGCTGACCGTTCTGGTGATCTCGAACGCTCTGTTTGGGCTGGCCGGAGGTCTGCTGGCGCAGTATCTCCAGACTGCCGACGGGCAGATCGGGCAAGGGCTGATCGTGATCGGGCTGGCGGCGGTAATCCTGGGCGAAAGTTTTATTGCCCCGCGCACCGTGCTGATGGCTCTGCTTGGTACGCTGGTCGGCTCGATCATGTATCGTATTTTATTTACGGGCGTTTACGGCCTGGAATTAAGCTGGGGGTTGCTCTTACGGATAGTCTTGACGCTGGGGATTGCGGCAGGGCTGGCCGGTCTGATTTACCTGACCTTGAATTCACAGACGCCGGGTTACATTACCCTCCTGTGTGTGGTGCTGGGCGGCGTAATCGGGGCGGTGCTTTTTAGCTGGCTCAACGCCAGTGTGCTGACCGGCCTCAGCCCGGAGGTCAATACCGCCCTGATTTTCAAGGCCGAACAGTACGACATCCGGCTGGTGCTATCGGTGCTAATCGTGATTGCAATGGCGGTTCCGGCTCTGCGAAAGCGGGTCGGACTGCGAAATTTGCGCGTGCGCTAACTCCACCGGAACTAAATCTAGCTTTGACCGTCCAATAACACACCATCAGGAACCAGCTATGATCGAAGTAAAGCGAGCTTACAAGACTTTTAACCGGGGCGATGTGAACGAAATACCGGCTTTGCGCGGCGTTACTCTTTCTATCGAGCCGGGCGAATTTGTAACGGTAATCGGCTCGAACGGGGCCGGTAAGTCCACCATGCTAAATCTGGTGGCGGGCGTGTTCAGCCCGGACGAGGGCGACATCTTGATCGCCGACCGCAACGTGACGCGCTGGCAGGAGCATCAACGGGCCAAGCTGATCGGGCGGGTCTTTCAAGACCCCCTCAAAGGCACTGCCGGAACGATGAGCATCGAGCAGAATATGGCGATGGCACTCTTGCGCGGCAAACGGCGCGGCTTGCGGGCCGGGGTCAGCCATAAAGAGCGGCTGTTGTTCAAGGAAGAATTAGCCCAGCTTGGGCTGGGCCTGGAAGACCGCCTGACCAACAAGGTCAGTTTGCTTTCGGGCGGGCAACGCCAGGCCCTGACCCTGCTGATGGCGACCTTGATCAAGCCGCGAGTGCTGCTGCTGGACGAACATACCGCCGCCCTCGACCCTGGTATGGCCGAGCAGATTTCCCAGATTACCTCCCGGCTTGTGCGCGAACATCGCCTGACGACTTTGATGGTGACGCACAACATGCACCAGGCTTTGAACCTGGGTACGCGCACCCTGATGCTGCACCAGGGCGAGATTATGTTGGATGTGCGTGGCGAAGAACGAGCCAGCCTGACGGTGAACGACCTGATCCGCAAGTTCACCGAGATGCGTAAGGATGCCGCCCTCGATGATAAACTGCTGCTGAGTTAGCAGCAAAAAAAGTAACAACCCGCAACACTGTACAATATTTTAAGGCTATAAGAGTGCAAGGAGGAGTAAGGAATGTTCATTCGATCCCGCAAATTTATCGGGGTGCTGGTAATAGCAATGCTAGTAGCCCTGCTGCTGGCGGCGTGCGGCGATAATACAGCCACCAGCGGTACTTCGACCGGCCCAACTGCCGCCGGTACGACTGCGGCAGCCCCGACCACTACCGCCGCGACCGCCACAACAAGTGCCGCCGCGACCACAGCCGCAACCGCCACGACCACGACTGCTGCGACCACAGCGGCAGTCGCCACTACTACTACTTCGGCTCCAACGACCGTCGCGGCTACCACCAGTGTCGCCGCTACGACCGTTGTCGGTGGCACGACCACTGCCCCGACCGGCACGACGGTGGCCGGAAGTACGGCTGTCGCCGGTGGCACGACCACCACGGCGGCTGGTTCGACCAGCAAAACGATTGCTTGCACCGCGCCTTCGGCGGCTTCGACCAGTGGCAAGAAGTACCGTATCGGTATTGCGGTGCAGAACACAATCCCGGCTCTGCAAGATGCTATCAACGGCACGAAGAAGGGCATGGAGCAGTGCGGTTTTGTGGAGGGCAAGAACGTCGAGTATTCGGTCGGTAACGCGCTGGGCGATATTCCGGCTCTGGCAACGATTGGCCGAAAGTTTGCCGACGACAAGGTTGATCTGATTGTAGCGGTCGGGTCGGCGGCTTTGTCGAACATGTACACCACCAACAAAGACGCCGGGACGCCGATCATTTTCAACAGCGTAACCGACCCCTACTCGGTCGTACCCAGCGTGATCAAGACCGCCACCGACCACGGCCCGCTAACCGGCGTGCAGACCTTCCCGCCGGTCGAGGATGGCCTCAAGGCGATCCAGGCTTCGATCCCGAACGCCAAAAACATCACCATTCTCTATAACCCGACCGAAGTTAACGCGGTTGCCACGCTCAAGAAAGCCCAGGAAGTGGCTCCCAAATACGGTATGACGATTGTGGCGACTACCGTCCAGAATAGCGGCGAAGTCTTGCAAGCGGCCAATGCTGTGGTGGACAAGACGGACGTCTTTTTGAGCGTAACCGATGTAACCGTTGTGAACGGCCTGGAAGCTCTGGTAAAGGTTTCGATTGATAACAAGAAACCTCTGTTCAGCCTCGATCCGGCTTCGGCTCCGCGTGGCGCGGCAGTTGCAATCGGGTTCGATTATTTCGATAACGGGGTGACTTCGGCTTCTTACGTGGCTCAACTGCTGGAAGGCAAAAAGCCGCAGGACCTCGAAATCAAGGTGCAGCCGAGAGGCCCGACCGCCGTAAACCTCAAGGCCGCCGAGGGAATGGGCTTCAAAATCCCCGACGCTATCCTGAGCGTTGCGACCGTCAAGTACAGCGAAATTACACCCAAAAAGTAATTTCTGCCAGGAGACCTCCGGCCCACGGTTGGAGGTCTCTTTATGTCTGGTGATTTTGCCGGTGATTTGAGGTGAGAAACAAAAATTGCCTGTTTTAACCCTTCCGCTCAAATCAGCCGTAAATCAAAGTTTATTTTCAGGGGAAAAATTATGCCACTCGACCCCCAGGTAAAAGGTTTGCTGGACGAGCTTGCCGCTTCCGGCGCCCCGCCCCGTCACACTATGACGCCCACGGATGCCCGCGCTTACGCCGAGCAGCTTTATTTGCACTTCGCCGCCGACCCGGAAGAAGTCGCTTCGACCAAAGATTACGAGGTGCCAGGGCCGGGTGGCCCGGTGCAGATGCGGCTTTACCGGCCTCTGGTCGAACCGCCCGCCGACGAAGGGCCGTTGCCGGTACTGGTCTATTTCCACGGCGGAGGCTGGATGCTCGGCTCAATTGAGACACATGCGGCGATTTGCTGCGCCCTGGCGAACCGGGGCGGCTGCGTGGTGGCTTCGGTCGGCTACCGGCTGGCTCCTGAGCATAAATTTCCCGCGCCGCTAGAAGATTGCTTCGCGGCGACCGAATGGTTGGTCGAGCACGCCGCCGAACTCGATCTCGATCTCTCGCGGCTGGCCGTGGGCGGCGATAGCGCGGGCGGCAACCTGGCGACGGCTCTGGCTCTGACGATTCGAGACCGGGGCGGGCCACGCCTGGCCTTCCAGCTTTTGCTCTACCCCGTGACCGATTATTATCAACCCGGCACTCTTTCTTACCAGGAGAACGCCGACGGCTACTACCTGACCCGCGATACCATGATTTATTTCTGGCAAGCTTACCTGGGCGACGAAAACGACGTTAACAATCCTTATGCCGCTCCCTTACGGGCCGCTCATCTGGAAAGTCTGCCGCCCGCCCTGATTATCACCGCCGAATACGACCCCTTGCGCGACGAAGGCGAAGCTTACGCCACCCGGCTTGAAGCGGCGGGCGTGCCGGTAACGCTGACCCGCTACGAAGGAATGATCCACGGCTTTATGGGCATGACCCGCCAGGTGGAGGTTGGTCGGCAAGCCCTTGACCAGGCCGGAACCGCCTTGCGCTCCGCCTGGGCCGATTAAAATTAAACGGCGAGTGCCAGGTGTTGTGAGAACGGCTTTTAGCTGCTACAATTCTCAGCAGTAGCAGGTCGCAAACTGCGCAGAGTCTTCGAGAAAAGGTTGGTAGAACAAGATGAACGAAACCAGTGTGGCCGAGGAACAGGCCGAGCGCGAGGCCAGAGCCAAAGTCGAAGTCGAGAATATTTACAAAGGCAAGAAATTCTCGGTGCGAGTTGACCACATCACCGACGACCAGGGCCAATCTTACAACCGCGAGATCGTAGTGCATGGCGGGGCAGTCGTGATGGTTCCAGTCGAGCGCGACGGGCGGCTTGTGCTGGTGCGACAGTGGCGGCGGGCGGTGGGCAAAGTGTTGCTGGAACTCCCAGCAGGTACGCTCGAAGAAGGCGAACCGCCCCTGGAAACGGCCCAGCGCGAGTTGCAGGAGGAAATCGGCTACCGGGCCGAGAAGATTACGCCTCTGGGCGGGTTTTACAGTGCGCCAGGTATTCTGACCGAGTATTTGCACCTTTATCTAGCCGAGGATTTGCAAGAAAGCCGCCTGGCCCCGGATGCCCACGAGCATATTGACCTGGTGCGGTTAAGTCTGGATGAAGCTCTGACAAAGATCGAGGCAGGCGAAATTGAGGATGCTAAAAGTATCGCTGGTCTAAGCCGTTATTACCTCAGACTCTCAAAATCTAAACAGCTTTAAGGGTTTACCTCCAAATACTGCCTGGTCGGGCTTCGTTTGGGCCGAGCTAGAGCTAGAAGTTCGGATAGGGAATTGGTGAAGGAAAAGGATGCAGCAGCCACAAACTAACAGACCGCTAATCGAAGTAGGCGAAAAGTCTCCGCTATGGTCGGCTCAAAGTAACTGCGGTGAAATAAATCTACACGATTACCTGGGCCAGCAGGCTTTACTGCTGGTTTTTTACCCGGCGGACTGGAGTAGCGTGTGCAGTGATGAGTTGCCGATGCTGGAAGAATTGCTCAAGCTGTCGGGCGATCTGGCTTTGCAAACCTTTGGGATCAGCGTGGATAGCCCGGCTTGCCACAAAGCTTTTGCTCACCAGATCGGGCTGCAAAATATCCTGCTCGTGAGCGACCGGGGCCACGAAATCAGCCAGCTTTACGGCCTGCTGGACGAAGACGGGATGTGCAAACGGGCAACGGTGCTGGTTGACCCAACCGGAATTGTTCGCTGGGTGCGGGTTGAGCCTGATCGCGGCCAACCGCGTCCGCTGGCCGAAATGGAACGAGCTTTGCAGCAGGTGCGCGAGTGGAACGGCCTGGACGGTAGCCTGGCGGCCTGGAAGAAAGAACGCCAGTTTATCATGCAATTGCAGCGCGACCGGCCTCTGGCAACTCCCACCGCCCTGCAACTGCGCTTCTGGGGAACCCGCGGTTCGATTCCAGTGTCGGGCGTAGATCATCTGCGCTACGGCGGCAACACCAGTTGCGTCAGCCTGACCAGCGATACCGGCCATCTTTTTATTTTCGACTGTGGCTCCGGGGCGCGGGAGCTTGGCAATTACTTGCTTTCGAGCGGTTGGCCGACTGCTTCGGGCGACCAGTCAGGCTCACCGTCGCCTCTGAGCGGTTATATTCTGCTCAGCCACACTCACTGGGATCATATTCAGGGCTTTCCCTTTTTCGGGCCGGTGTTCAAGCCGGGCAACCGCTTCAATATCATCGGGTGGAGCAATTGTTCGCAGACCCTGACCAGCATTCTGGCCGGGCAGATGGAGCAAATCTACTTCCCGGTCAGCCTCTACGCTCTGCCTTCGGAACTATCGTTTTATTCGATGCAATACGGCCCGGCCTCGCTTGATGGCGGCAAAGTCAAAGCGGCCCTGCTCAAACACCCTTTGCCCAGCACTTGCTACCGCCTGGAATTGGGCGGCAAGACGATTGTGTACGCCACCGACCACGAGCCGCGCAGTTTGCCCGCGATGCTGGAGGGCCACCTGCTGGGCGACGACGTGATTGACCCGCATCTGGTCGAGATGGCGCACCAGGCCGACGTTTTGATCCACGACGCGCAGTATTCGGTGGCCGAGCTTAGCCAGAAAGTCGGTTGGGGCCATAATTCCGCCGAAGTCGCCGTAGATACGGCTCTGCGGGCGGGCGTCAAGATGCTGGTACTCTACCACCACGACCCGGCCCACGACGACGATACTATTGATAGTCTGCTCGAAGCGGCTCAGCAAAGGGCGGCTTCTTTTGGCGAAAAGGGCCGTCAACTTCAGATAATCGCTGCCAGCGATGGCCTGGCCCTCGATTTATAGCCGCAAGAGGAAACCCATGACTATTCAGCTAGATCGAACTTATACAATCGCTGAATTTGAAGCTTTGCCAGAGTTCGATGGGCGGTACGAGCTAATCGAGGGAAGGTTGCTAGAAAAGCCTGTGCCAGGTCATGAACATTCTAAGATTGCTCGCCGTTTAATCAAAGCCTACGACCGCTTCGACCCGGCGGAACAGGCCGCTGAAATGCTGCAAGAAGTCAGCACTCGCCTCGGTACGAACAACACGCCGATACCAGATGTGGCTTTCTGGATGGCCGCGCATCGGCCAGAACCAACCAGGAAAGCCGCCCCACGCCCCGATCTAGCTATCGAAATCTGGTCGCCAAGTGATATACAGAACCCTTCATCGCTAGAGGCTGCCCGCGCCAAGGTGCGCCGTTATCAGGTGGCCGGTGTACCTCTAATCTGGGCAATCAATCCGGCCAGCCAGACGGTCGAAGTTTACCACAAAGAAATGCTTGAGCCGCTAGTGCTGACCATCGCCGATACACTCGACGGCGAAGATATTCTGCCCGGTTTCAGGTTGCCTTTAGCGGCCCTGTTTACCCCCCGATTTTTATTTTATCAAGCTCAGGCGACCTGGTTACTCTCATCGAGGATGTGAGCGGGCTGGGTCAGGCGTCCGGCTACCAGGAGTTGCGTCAGAGCCAGAGGCAAGCTCTGGCGTTGTTCGGGGTGCGAACCGGGTTCGCCGTTGTGATGGTACAGGCCCAGGCCTTTGAGCGGATGCCGGGTGTCTAAAGAGAACCGAAGGGCAGCCTCGCCGGATGCGCTAAAGAGGTGCGCCAGCCGTTCGGCGGCGGCCCCGTCGAGCCGACCGGAGATTTCGAGGGCGTGGCCGGGCGGCACAACCAGGGTACGGCCTGAACCTTCCAGTTGAAGGGCAGGCCAGTTCCAGCCAGGGCAGGGCGACAGGCGGACATCCAGGGCCGTATTTCCCAGGAGCGAAACCGGACGACGGAAGCTGATCACCAGGTCGGCGGCGGCTTTTTGCGGGTGGATGTAAGCGCGGGCATCCGGGCGGCGTTCTTCAATCTGGCGTAGCACTTCGGCCAGGTCGTAGCCGCGTTTGAGCGTATCGCGGGCGGTTTTCCACTCCAGCCGCAAGCTTTCTTCCGGGTCGAGGTAAACCCGCAGGTCGAACAGGTCGGCCAGTTGCGGCGTGAAAAAAGTCAACAGGCCGTGGACGATCACGACCGGGCGCGGCATGACGGCTTCGGGATGAGCAAAGCGGCCCGTCGCGTGGTCGTAGACCGGCTTGAGGACGCGCTTACCTTCGCGCAAGAGGGCCAGGTGTTCGGTCATCAGTTCGAGGTGGTTGGCCGCCGGGTCGAGGGCGGTCAGGTTCAGGCGGGCGCGTTCGGCCCGGTCGTAACGGTGGTAATCGTCCAGGCAAATCTCCGTAACCCGGCCTTTGCCAAAAAGCTCTTTGAGGCCGCGTACAAGCGTACTTTTGCCACAGCCGCTATCGCCCACCACTCCCAGCATCAGGGGGCGCGGAGGGGATTTTTTGCCCGGTCGGGGTCGTGGGCCGGGAATTAGTATCGAAGGTTCCCTGGTAGCTTTGGAAAACAGCCGCACTGCTATTTTCGGCATAACTTCACCTTACCTTGTCTTGCTAAAAACTGTTCCATTTTCCTGTTTGGGCTAACGCTGAGAAGCCTGGCAGCATCTTCGCTGATGTTGTTGGGTTCAAAAGCGTTTTTATGATCATAAGCAATATCTAAGCCAGCATAGGCTCATGCTAAATTTAACATAATAAAAGGCCAAAAGAAGCTTACGAAGGGCCAACGGTAGTTTCAGGTTGGTAAAAGGTTTTTAATAAGCCGCGAACGGTTGCGGTTTGAGGCTCTGCCCGCTCAAAACTTGCCAGTGTAGTGGTAAAGTCATCGCCATATGACGGTCGGCAGTCGCCCAGTTGTGCCGACCTTCGGGCAGAACCAGGGGTACGCGGTTGGGAATACCGCGTGCCGCCAGGAGGCCCGCCACATAGCGGCCCCGGTGGAAATTGGCGTCGGCGGGTTCGGCGGCTTCCGGACCGGTCTGGATCATCCAGAAAAGCGTGGCGAGGGTGTGGGGTGGGCTGTTAATGATCAGGTTAGCCGGGTTGTTGGCCGCTCCATAAGACATATCCCGTGGTCGCCCGAAGGCCGGGTCGAACAATCCGGCCAGGAACAGACGGTCTTTGCGACTGACCCGGCTACCGCTTTCGTTGGCGTAAAAAAAGGTGCCGTCGTAAGCTCCCACGGTGGCGAAGAATTCCGGGTATTGCGCGGCGATTTTGACCGCCTGAAAGCCGCCGAGCGAAAAACCGTCCACGCCCCGGTGCTGGCGGTGAGGCAACGTGCGGTAGTGCGCGTCAATGTAACTGACCAGTTCTCGGATGAAATAGTCCTCGAAGCGGCCTGTCCCAACTCCTCCCGACCCTCGCGCCAGTTCGGGCTGTTTGAAGTTGACCAGCAGACCGGGGATTTTATGGTCGTCGCTGCTGATGCCGGGGCAGACCAGGATCATTTGTCCGACCTGTCCGGCGCGGCAAGCTTCCAGGTAAACATCCACGATGCTCCGCCCTTTGCGCGAACCGTCTTCGTGCAGATTAACCCACTCGCGCTCGTGGCCCCGAAAGAGATAGAGTACCGGGTAGCGTTCGGCCTGCCGTTCGGGTGCGTCGTAACCGGGCGGCAAATAGACGTAGAACGACTTGACTACGCCCAGCAGTGCGCTATAAAAGGTTACTTTGCGAATGCGCGGGTCAATCTGGATAGGGAACCTCCTTCGGGCTAATCCGGGCGAGGGCAATAGGCCGTACAAAAAAAGCAAGTAAGCCTCAATTCTACTTCAAATGAGACTCACTCGCCAAATCAAAACGTTTAGCCGAGGGGCGAAGTTCCTACAGTTTGCCTTTGTCGCGCAAGATGAGAATTTCGGCGGCAGTCAGCACGCTCCGGCCCGAAAGTTCTTCCAAATCCTCCAGGTAATTCGAGGTATCCGGCACGCCGATTACGTTAGATACTTCGCCGTTGAGCGGGCTACGGCTTTCGTAGATACGGTCTTTATCAATCTTGTTAGAGCCGATAGGATCCATCCAACGGTTTTGCGGATAGGTGGTCAGGCCGCGATTGCTGTAGACTTTGCGAACTTCGTGGTCGTAGGCTCCGCTATCCGACATAAATTCTTCGATCTCGTGGGAAGCTTCCTCTTCCCAACCGCGCTCCTTATTTCGGTCGGTCGGGATATGCACCGAAAGCAAAGCCTCGCCTTTGTCCAGACGGTCGCTGTAATAAACGGCGTCTTCCTCGGTAATATCGGCCCCAAAAGTGGCATCTTTGAATTCGATTACAGGAGCTTGCTCCATCGTATTATCGTAATCTATTTCGGCTACCTGATTGTTAGGCCCGGCGGCGTGAGCTATTTTAATCAAATCCGGGTCGTATTCGTTCGCTAACAGTTCATCCATCACCCGCAAGGCATCTTCGTAAGTATTAAAAAAGCCGATAACCGTGAGTGCCATAAATACTCCTGTAAACTAGCTGTGAAGTGAAGCCGAGCCGAAAGCTGCCCCGAATTAAAAGCAGTGTAAAAGTGAAACTACCCGCCTTATTTTAGCATACTCAGCCGTTGCTTGCTAGAAAGTCTGGCCCGTTCTCTGTCGGCCTCAAGCCCTGGCAAAGCCCAAAAAAGCCGCCGGACGTTGACAAAGGCTCCAGGCGTCTGCTATAATCCAACCACCAATTGCGGGAGTAACTCAGTTGGTAGAGTACCTGCTTCCCAAGCAGGCTGTCGCGAGTTCGAGTCTCGTCTCCCGCTCTTTTTTATGTCCGTCAAACAACTTTACATTCTCACGCTTTGGAACATACTCGTCAGAAGTAAGAAACTAATCATCTGACTAAACAGCCTGTTTTGCTCTTTTACCAGACCTCTTTGCCGACTGCCAGGCCAGAATCAATTTCTCCAGGCATATTTTCAGGAGTTACCTGCAATAACAAATCTTTGAGAGTATACTTCGGCTTTTTCACCGCTTCGATTACAAGTTTGCCGTCTACCACACTTTCGCGCAACTGAGTGTTCTGCTTCCAATCTAATTGTGCAGCTATTTTTTCAGGAAGCCGGATGGCGAGGCTGTTGGCCCACTTTTCTACCCGCAGCATTTCGTACTTACCCTTTTCCGCACTAATTTAAACGTAGCTATATACCTGACTAAGAAGGTTTGTCAATTGCCATTACGCCTGGTGAATAGTCCACTTTCCGGCGGGGCCTTCGCTCAGGCGGCGGGTGTGCTGGTTGCGGAGCGTTTCTTGCAGAGCTTTCAGCCAGGTTTCCACCGACTGGTCGGGAGTTTTAGGACTGAGGGTGTAACGCTGGCCGTTATTCGTTTCAAGGTTAAAGACCGGAGTAATGCCAAAAGCTTTGCTTCTGCCTAGCCGCTGGATGTCTTCAAGGGCTACTTCCAGATCGAGGCGGGTTTCTTTGACTAACGACAAACCGGGCCAGGGCGCGTGGGCCTGGCCCGGAACCGAGGAAAGCTCGCGCCGGAAGTGGACGAGGCGTTGAGTAGTCAGGTAAGCATCGCCCGGCCAAACCTCCGGCACGGCCAGCCAGATGCGCCCATGCAACGACATTTCGCCGTGTAGCAAGATTTCCTCGCCTGGTTTTAGATTTAGCTCGGCCATTGCTAATTTCCTTTCTATGCTTGCGCGTTTAATTCTGGGCTTTTCAATTCTATAATTTTGTTCCCGAAAAGGCCCACATTATCTGCTCTAATAATACTACAATTTGGACCACAGTTTTGAAGCGGTGCGAGCAACAAAAAACCAGAAAAAGATTATTCTTCTGGTTTCTATGGATCTATCCAATTATGGGCTTAGGGCCGAACTGGGTCTAGCGCAGGAAGAAAAAGTAAAACGAGAGGGCCGCCAGAAGCAGCATTACCACAATCAATAATACCTGCATAGTCGGGAAAGCGTCTTTGGGCCGGTCGTACATACCTACTCGTCGCTTGTTAGCCCCTTCTTCGCCATCGCTTTCGGCAGGCTTTTTGCTTTCGCCGGGCTTCTTAAGCTGCTGGTCGTTCGGGTCATCGGCGTATTGCATAAACTTTGCTCCTTCGTAAAAAAGTTATAAGACCTGAGATTTATAAGAAAAGAAGGTTGCCGAGCTGTGCCGGGCAACCTTCTTTAGTAATGTGTCCTGGCTCCTAAACCTTTTCGAGTTTAGTAGCTCTTGGGTTCCGTATCGTTGGTGCGGCGGGTCGTGTTCGTTTCGGTCGTGCGGTACTGGTCGTTGCCAGGGATTTGCTCGACCTGCACATCGTTGCGGCGCACACTGTCCCGAATGGTCTCAGTGCGATCCTGGGCAGTCTTGTCCACGACCACTTCCTCAACCACACGCGCATTTTTGCTAACAACAGCTTCCTCATCGGTTTCGGTTACTTCGATAGCACCCTCTTTGAAGGCGGCCATGTCAGCATTGGTCACGGCGCGGTTGACCGGGCGACGCTCGACGTTTACTTTCTCTTCGTGCAAGGTGACTTGCTCTTCAACCGGCTGCTCGGTCATCTGGCTGTACACGCGGACACCGCCACGTTGTACCTGCCGCTTGCCGACCTGCAACTCTTCTTCCATCACCGGAATAGCCATCTGGCCCTGGTCGTTGGTACGAGTCTGGGTCGTGGTATCCATCGCCTGGGCAGTCTGGCGAGGCTGGCTGGCGTAGTTGGTGCGGTAAGTGTCTACCTGTTGAGCATCGTAGGGCTGCGAAGTTTCGTCAAACTTGGTAAAGCCTTCTTTGCGATAATCCGCGCCGCGCTCGTCAATGTCTACGGCTCCGTGGCGTTGCATAATATCGTAAGCACTGTCGGCCTGGTCTTCCTCGGCCTTAACCATCACCAGCGTACCGCCGCGTTTCACGCCTTCGGCATAGTAGTTGGCGTCGTCGTCCGGCACACCGGCTTTTGTCAAAGCACCGATCAAACCACCCGCCGCTGCGCCGATACCGGCACCGGCAGCCGTCATACCCAGCACGGTAGCAATTGGGCCTGCCGCTACCACCGGGCCGATGCCGGGGATCAACAGCGCACCCAGACCGGCCAGCAGGCCGAGGCCGCCACCGACCATCGTACCGGAAACTGCGCCGCTACCGGCCGCTTCCGCAGCCTCTTCGCCATCGCCAGTGTCCGCGCTGGTCTTGCCAGTCGGCTTGACGTTGCCAGATTTGCCGTTGGCGTCGTTCGCCACGAGGCTGATGTCGTTGCGATTAAAACCGCTATTCGTTAAATCCTGGACTACCCCTTGTGCTTCGTCTACTGTATCAAATAGACCTACTACTGTCTTAGCCATTTCTTCAAAGTCTCCTTTCGGTTGCCTGAACACCCAACTATAATTCTTGTTACTTGTAAATGCGTTTTGTTGCCGGGCTGTCCAGTTTCGTTACTCATTTACCAACACTATACCTGGCAAGTTGCGTGCCAGAACTGGATAATTTCTCTATTAACAATAAATTCACATCCTGCAAACCAATTGTCAATTTGTAATTAGCCTGAGCAAAACTAATAACTTGTTCCGCTCGGCCCGGCACCCTGTGCAAGGCCTTCCGAGCCAGCGTAGCCTGACGACGGCGTAAGCGGCTCAACGACTACTTCCTCGCTACGTACCGTTACTTCCTGGGGTTCGTTGTGCTGCGTCTGGCGTTTGGTGACACGCACTTCTTCCTTCACCATCAGCCGTTTTTCCACTACCAGCACTTCTTCCAGGATCGGGATGATCATGGTCTCACCCTCGTAGCGCACCTGGACTGGTTCGGAAACCATCAGATTGACCGGCACCCGCTCCACCTGCACATCTTCACGTAAAAGTGGCTCGTCTACCGTTTCCTGGTGTTCGTGTACCAGTTTTCTAACTCGCACGCCGCCGGTTGTCACCTGGCGTTTTTGCACGTTTAGCTCTTCTGCCATCACCGGCACTACGATCCGACCATCATTTTCAGTGCTTGCACTTGCGCTTTGCAGTTCGGCCAGTCCTAACGGTAAATAGTAACTACCATCGGCTTGCCGCACCAGCGTTTCGCCTGGCACCTGAATTTGTCGCCCGTTTTCCAGCATAATCATCACCTGCCGGTCGCTCGTTGCGCTCGGCCCGATGATACTGCCTCGTAATCCATCTTTGCCGGTAATAAGAATAGGTTCTGATTGGCTCATTGCTATTCCTTTCTCCTTTTCTTGCTCCAGATAAAACCGCTCTTTTAATTCGGCTGACCTGCGCCAGGCCGGGGTGGGCGGTTCTCTGTCTTGCTTAAATTAAAAGAGCAAGATATATGCCCCGCTTTAGCCCAGGCTAAATATTCTTAATTACTTTTTAATGACTGATAATTAAAACACTCACCTAAAAAGAACAGGCCAAGCCCGAAGGTTTGCCTGTTCTATGAGCAGTATAATTCTACAGGGGGTAGCGTTTAGCTAATGCTGTACTGCCGCTTGTAGAGGAACCGACCGATCAGGAAGTAGAGCGCACCGAGTGCAATCGGCATCAAAAGATTAAAGAGAGTCGGGGTGCGGTTATCCAGCATTACGTCCTGTAGGTTAGCCGTGCTGTAAGTCATCGGCAGGGCGTAAGAAATATAGCGTACAAATTCGTTGAACTGGATCAGTGGAACCATAAAGCCGGTGAAGAACAAGCTTCCCAGCATCAAAAGCATACTCCACTGCACCGCCTGGGTTTCGGTACGCGAAAGACCGGCGACCAAAAAGCCCAACCCTATCGAGGCAAAAGCCGCCGTCAACAGAACCCCGGCTCCCAGCAAAAGGTCGCCCAGAAACGGGACACCCAGAAATTGGTACATCGCGCCCAGCAAGAGGCTCCCGACTATCATCAACAAAATGGTGTAACTGAGGAACTTGCCGATCAAAATCTCGGTCGGGTTGATCGGAGCCACCCGGTAGATTTCAATTGCCCCTAGCTGACGTTCTCGGACAATCGAAAGGGCCGCCAGAGTGATACCGATATGCTGCAAGAGCAAGATTACGACGGCAGGGGCGTAAAAATTGGTAAATTTGGCTTCGGTCTTGATCGTATTCTTGGCTTTGGATAGCACCGGCGAAACCAGCACGGCAGGTGGAATGGCCGCCAGGCGGGTAGTTTCTTTTGCAAGGGCGGCGTTTTCCTGGCGCAATCCGGTCACGTTCTGGGTTTGCTGAGGCGAGTTCAGGTCGTTGTTTTGCAAGCCCTGGTCAATCGCTTTGAGGCGTCCGTCAATGTTAGTCAGACGAGTTTCAAAGTTGCCTACGGTATTCTGGACGATCTCGCGGCTGAGCGCACCGGATACGAGATTGCGGTCTTTGCTTTGCTGGTCTGTCGCGCCCGGCACGATCAACCCACTAACACTAGAACGAGCCAGGGTCGTGATTGTCTTCATCCGCTCAAGCTCGATCTGGGCCAGTTGCGGCTGATTATTCCGCATGGCGGCTTCCAGCCGGTCGGTGGAGGCGTTGATCTGGTTGGTATATTCCGTGAGTTGAGCGGTCTGCGGTTTAGCTGCCGCCAGAGCTTCCCGCAGTACGACTTTATCAAACTCGCTGGCGTAGACGTAGGTGCTATATTCGATGTAGTTTGCCAGGAGCGGGCTAAGCTGGCGGTAGTAAACCGGGAACTGTGCGCTTTGTCCGCCGTAAATCTGCTCCAGGGCGTCGTCCGGCACTACAATCACGACCCCTAAGCGGCCTTCGTTGAGGTCGGCCAGAGCCGCATTACGGTCGTTCGTTACCCGAACAATATTAAAAGTATCTTTCGACAGGCTTTCATAATCGGCCAGTTGAGTGCTGACGCCAGCGCGATTTGGCACGACCAGGGCCGTATCGAATTTGTTAGAGCCGTTGTAACCGGCAGCGAAAATCGCCATAATGATGAAGGGGCCAAGTACCAGACCCAGCAGTTTGAGTGGCTGGCGAGCCGAACTGGAAAGCTCTTTGCGGCAAAAAGCCAGGATGCGAATTAGAAAGCTCATGTTAGCCCTGCGCCTCCCTCTTGGGTTCCAGGTTGTGGTTGTGGACGATTTCCGAGGCTGTCTCAGGCGATTCAGAAAGCTTGTCGGTCGGGCGTCCTTGCAGGCGCGGCTGTGGTGGCGAAGCGGGCGGCCCGAAAGCGGCTGAATCGCTTTGTTGAGCTACCGGGCGCAACCGGCTATCCGGGCCATCGGGTTGGATCGGCCCTGGGTCGGGGCTAGCGGGTAGGGCTGGCACAGTCAGGGGCGTCGGGTCGGGCGGCATAGTGGGGTCTGGATTCGGCCTCGCTGGGCCAGGGGAAGGTTCCGGCGTCGGGCTGGGCATTTCGGCGCGTACCGTTGGCGCGGGTGCTGACACTTCTACCGGCGCAAGTGCGGCTACGGATGGTCCGTCGGCCTCGAAACGTGGCGAAACGCTCTCAGTCCGGTTTAGACCCGTAGTTGAGACCGGGTGCGCCTCAGGGCGGGCGGCCTGGCCGGGCAGGGACGGCGAGACGGCGGCAGGTTTTTGGGCCACCCGGCGTTGGCGGTCGGTTTTCTCGCGCTCGTCATCCGGCTCCACTTCGTCCTCGTCCTCCTGGTCGCTTTCCATCAGGGTGACAAACACTTCCTCGAAGTCCGGGCGATAAGGTTCGATGCTCTGTACATTGATATTGGCTTCTTGCAAGGCGGCTAGAATAAGGGGCAGAGCCTCGCCTGAGTTGTCCACCGTCAGTTTTAGTTCCTCGGTCGGCATAAGCTTTACTTTGCGAACAGGGGGCAGGCTTCGCAAGACCTTCACCGCCTGAGCCGACAAACTCTCTAGCGTCAGGTTGATAATCTCGCCGCCAAAAGCTTCCCGCCGAATGTCTTCCGGCGCACCGAGAGCCAGCACCCGGCCCCGGTTGAGGATCGCCACGACATCGCAATAATCCGCCTCGGTGACGTACTGGGTAGTGACAAAAATCGTGCGGCCCTGGTCGCGCAGGTCGTGAAAATGCTCCCAGAACTTGGCCCGCAAGATCGGGTCAATTCCGGCGGTCGGTTCATCCACAAAGATTAATTGCGGATTATGAATGAGGGTCGCGGCGAGTTCGAGCCGTCGCTGCATACCGCCGGAGAGTTGCGAGGCCAGGCGGTCACGGGCTTCCCACAGGTCTACAAATTCCAGGGCGCGTTTAATTTTCTTGCGCCGCCCAAACCAACTCATGCCGTAGACCGAAGCGACAAAGTTGACGTTGCCCTGGGTCGAAAGTTCGGGAAACAGCACGAATTGTTGTGGCATGTAACCCATTTTCTGCCGCCAGGTTTTCTTAAAACTATGCGGTTCCTGGCCGAAGACCAGCACGCGGCCTTCGCTGGGACGGTACAAGCCAGTTAACAGTCGCATCGTGGTGCTTTTGCCGCTTCCGCTCGGCCCTAAAAGGCAAAAAATCTGGCCCTGCTCGACCTTAAAGTTCAGGTCTCGCACGATCTGCTTGCCCTTGCCGAATTGTTTGGAAGCTCCTTGAACTTCGATAATTGGGCCAGATTGCCTCGGTATGGGCCGGGATTGCCCTGGTTCTGGTTCCCGGTTCAGACCGGCAGCCTGGTCTTCCACAGTTGCCCTTGCCATATTTTCCAATTTCCTCTCGCTTAAATTTTCCTGGTTATTATCTATTTTCGAGACAGCTCTGCCGCAATACCTGTGAACAAATCTAAAGACTGCAATAGTTACAAAAATCGAGGCCGGAACTAAGCTCCTGACACCTCAAAACCTTACAGGCAATTGTCTCTTTAAACATTTAGAAGCTATATAGCATAGATTGGGCCGAGGTTGAAGAAAAAAAGGTAGTCTGAAATGCAAGCTTTGAAACTCATAGCCGGTAGGGAATGAAGCTGAAATAACACTGCTTCAGCTTCATTTTTACTTGTCAGCTTCATCTCTACTCTACTTCTATGAAAATGAAAGCGTTTTGTATCTAAACCTTCAGGTAGCAATAATCGTGGGGCGGGTTGAAGCCTAGCACCGAGAAAGGCACCTCCGCCCGGCGGCGGCTTCGCAGGTAATTCAAGACGGCTCCGTTGCGGGCATAAAAACGCCGGGCGCAGCGTACCGCACTTGCCAGCGACCGAAAGCGAACTTTCATTTCCCCGTCGAGCGGCAAAGCTACGTAGCGGAAATCGTGAGCCTGGAGCCAGGCGTGGTCTTCGCGGCGGGGCCAGATTATAAAGATTTTACCGCCCGGTTTCGTCACCCGGCGCAGTTCGGCCAGGCCTGGTTCGCCTCCCTGTTCCGGGTCGGCGGTGAAAGCCGAGCAAGAGACCGCCACATCTACGCTTTTGTCTTCGAGCGGGATCGCGTCGAAGCGGCCTCGCAAGGGTACAATCCGGCTTCCGGCGGGCTGGCTATCCAGCTTATTTTCCAGAATATTGAGCAAACCCGGCGACGGTTCGACGGCATAGACCTGCCGCGCTCCTTGCTTGAGGCTCTCGAAGGTGGCCCGGCCACTGCCCGCCCCGGCGTCTAGCACGGTCTTGCCCTGTAAATCCGGCCCGATCTGGCGGAAGATGCCAGGATGGAGGCGTTCGCCTTCGGTCAATTCTTCGTACAGTTCGGGAGTTTTCCAGTAGGTCAATTCCCAGAATAAGCCGTCCAGTACCTTGCGGCGGGCGGCTTCGACTTCGGGGCGCGGCGCGGCCCGCTGTGTTTCGCGCTGAAACTGAGCCAGTTTACGACCTTTGAGGACGGGCCGGATTTTATCTACTAGCGGCCCCTCGACGCCTTGCAAACTCAAGGCTAGATCGGAAATTTTGACCCCAAATGCTTCTTTCTCGATTATTTCGCGCAGTGTTTCTCCGTCAAACACGCTCAGGTCTTCCAGCTTGAAAGGATTGTTGAATAGCGGGCCGGTCGTAAGTGTTTTTTCTTTTGGACTAAAGATAGTTTCAAATTCAGCTTCAAGTCCAGCTTCAAATTTTTTGATAGCAGGCTCAGCGCGTCGCCATTTGGTCTGCGCCCGGTTCAGTAATGTAGTCATTCCCTCTCGCAAATTTTCTAGCTTAAAATGCCTTCAATAATATTTATTCTACGTTTAATCCGGTCGGTCAGTGACAACTTGAACCCCTGCCACCCGGTGTTTCCAACTACTTCTTTTCTCAGAAGCAAGAGCTATGCCAATTGGGGCCGCAGAGCGACTTCATTTGAAAAAAGAGCCGGATGTGCTAACATAGGCTTACACACAAGCCCGCCTACAATTTTCTTGGGAGGAGAATAAGTATGAGTGAACTCAGCCCGACCCGGCCCGATTTGAGCGACCGCCACGAACGCTTGAAGTTTAAGATGGCTCAGGCTCGCCAGGAGTTGCTGGCTACCTTGCAAAACCTGACTCCGGCTCAGTTAGAATTACCTACTCGCAACGAAGGCTGGAGCGTGGGACAGGTGGCCGCCCACATTGCCGGAGCCGAAGGGGGAATGGAAGTGATCGCCCAGCGTATTCTGGCTCAGGACCCTCAGCAACGTGAAACCGCCGCCGGGCTGGACATAGACCGCTACAACGCCAGTATGCTCCGTCGCCGGGTGGGAAAAAGCATTCCTGAGTTGCAGGCCGAACTGGAAGCCAGTCGTAGCCGGATGCTGGCGTTCCTGGAGCGGGTAGGAGAAGCTGACCTCGATTTGCCGGGTTTGCATCCGGCCTATGGCGAAACAACCCTGTATGGCCTCTTTGTGATAATTTATAAACACGAGCGTATTCATACCGAAGATATTCAGCAAGCTCTGGCTCAGGCTGAAGAGAGGAACTTAACCAACAATGACGTTTGAAGCAATGGCGCGGCAGTCTCAGAAAGCTTTCGAGCCGCTGGTCGCGATGATTTTTTTTGTGCCGGAAGCTCCGGTTCGCTACAAAACTCTCGGTCTGAACGGGCGGCAAGGTTATTTCTGTGCGCGGGCGTCGGCGATGGGGCCGGTGCCGGGCCAGGTAGTGGCCTCGACTTTTTACAATTTTAACCCGGCTTATGTTATCCCCCTGGTCGAAAAAGGTTGGCAGTCTACCACGCCCCATGCCACCGGCGAGGAGCGCAATAAGGCCGTCGGCGAGGCTTTGCGGCGGTTGCTGGCTCCTGCCGACGAGGGCGAAGCCGAATTGCCCGGCCCAGAGCGGGCGGTGGAACTGTTCCAGGAAGCCACGGCGAAGTTGCCGATTGGCGGTCGCAGCCTGTTTGCGGCTTACGCGGCCCAACCCTGGCCCCAGGACCCTCTGGTGGCTCTGTGGCACGGCGCAAACTTGCTGCGTGAGTTTCGAGGAGACGGCCATATTGTGGCTCTTATGAGCCAGGGGATCAGCCCGGTTGAAAGCATTCTCATGCAAGCGGCCTATTCGCCCCGTCTGCCGCTTTCTTTCCTGGTGCAAAGCCGGGCCTGGTCGGAGGAAGAAGTGGCGGGAGGGCAAGCAGACCTGGCCTCACGTGGTCTTTTACAAGACGGCAAGCTGACTGACCAGGGCCAGGCCGTCCGCGAACAGATCGAAGACCTGACCGACCGAATGGATACGCTACCTTTTGCGACTCTGGGTGAAGCCAAAACCCAGGAACTGATCACGCTGGTGGGAGCGTTCAGCCGCCGGGTTTTCGACCACGGAGGCCTCTCAAGAGATATTCTCACTTCTGCCACTGGCCCAAAACCCAGTTAAACGTTCGGATAACAGGCTTTAAAAATTAGCTCTAAAATAGCTCTAATCTGAAAGTAGCGGCTTTCAGGTTAGAGCTATTTTTAGCGGGTTACAGCCTCACAAATTCAGCAGTGGTAAGCCCGCGTGCAAAGCCTGGCTAAAACCAGGTTCGGCCTGCACCAGCGGAAAAGGACGCGGTTCGGCGGGTGGCTCATCTGGGGTCGGGGACGGGGCCGGGAGTACCTTTTGCCACCAACCTACATCGTGCCAGGCTCCTAGCTTGTAGCCGACCGCCTTATAGACTCCGACCGGCCCGAACCCGACTGCCTCGTGCAGCGCGACGCTGGCCGGGTTCGGCAGGGTAATCCCGGCGTAAGCTCGGTAATACCCCTGCTGGCCTAGAAGCTCGAACAGCGATGTGTAGAGTGCCCGCCCAATTCCGGCCCGCCGGTAAGTGGGGCTTACGTAAGCTGCCACGTCCACTGCCCAGCGATAGGCCGCCCGGTCGCGGTGCTGACTGGCGTAGACATAACCCACTACTTCGCCCGCCTGTTCGCAGACCAGCCAGGGCCAGCGTTGCAACGTTCGCTCGATCCGGCTTTCTATCTGAGCCAGGGTTGGTACCTCTTCCTCGAAGGAAACCGCCGTGTCGCGCACATAAGGGCTGTAAATCGCCAGAATAGAGGCGGCATCCGAAGGCGTAGCCGGGCGGATCAAACCATTCAAAGTCATTCTTCCTTTCGCGCATAGCAGTCAACGATAGAAAATGCAACCGAAATTAGAAATTTTGCAAAATTGGCGAATTACTTAATGTTGTTCGTAATGTTCGCGTGCAATAATACAACTATAGAAGAGAGAGCAACGTACTTAGCGCATATCAATCGAATAAAAGTAGTTCCGAGCCGCAACCAGGCCATCTACCAGCATCACAGCCAAGTCGTTCTAGCTTTTGCATCCGCCTGGTTGCCTCTCTCGCTCTATAAATTAGTAAAGCTTTTTGGAATAGTATCCTCCTTTTGTTAAATCTCCTTTCGTTGTTCGTTTCCCATCAACGCCGAGCCGTTTCCCTCGGCGTTGTTTTATTTCTCCTTCTTTTCCTTTTTCACCTATCATTTCTCATCTCTCATTTTAACATTCTTAGCCCAAATTATATAATAGTCTAAACTGTCTAAAATTTAGCTCGAAACAAATCACAGTATGCTCTTTATCAAAAAGGGAAAATAGGAATTTGTGCTATACTCGCTTGAAATAGAAGCCATAAACTATGGAAAAGCAGGAAAGCATATGGAAACAAGCCAAAAAATACTTCCTTTTGAACAACCAGATGACAGATTCAATCAACAAAACCTTGAGCCTGTTTTGTCGGGTTATTCTCCATATTTTATCCACCAAAACGGAACCTTATATTTGGGTAACAGCCTTGACTGGCTGGGTTCTTTAGAAGAAGAAAGCGTCGATCTTGTTTTTGCAGATCAGCCCTACAATATTAATAAAGCGGATTGGGATGATTTCGAGAGTCAGGAACACTATATTCAATGGTCTTTGCAGTGGATAGAACAAGCCGCCCGTATTCTCAAAAAGACGGGTTCGCTTTATGTCTGCGGTTTCTCGGAAATTCTGGCAGACTTAAAACATCCTGCTTCTAAATATTTTGCTGGATGCCGTTGGCTCGTATGGCATTATAAGAACAAAGCTAATCTTGGAAATGATTGGGGCAGATCACACGAAAGTATAATTCATCTACGCAAATCAGCAGCGAGCAAGTTGAACATAGACCCTATACGCACCCCATATGGAGCGCATACGCTAAAATACCCTTCTCATCCACAGGCTGAAACTAGCCAATTTGGGAACGGGAAAAAGCGTGAGAATTGGATACCCCATCCACTTGGAGCTAAACCAAAGGACGTTATAGAATTTCCAACAACGTGCAATGGTATGGGAGAGAAGACGCCCCATCCTACCCAAAAGCCAGAAGGATTGATAAGGAAGTTTGTTCTTGCCTCGTCTAATCCTGGCGACTTGGTGATAGACCCTTTTTCCGGTTCAGGAACTACAATGGTGGTTGCAGAGCAATTAGGAAGAAAATGGCTTGGCTGTGATAACAATCCACAGTACAATCAATGGGCGGTTAAACGTATTCGTGAAGTACGACGTCAGAGCGTTGAGCAATGGATAGAATACGACAGAATCATAGCAGCGCGTAGGGAAGCTATTAGATGAATATTACCTTTCTAGCCGACTTCGCCGCGAATAAAGGGAATTTTACATCTATTGAGCAGTACATAGATTTTTGCAGAACCTACCTTGCTTTTACCGCAGCGGGCTTACAGGCAACGATTATTTCTCAGAATGAAAACCATTACCAATTTTATCAATATCGAGAGGACGGCTATTACAATATCACCCGTCCGATTAATGCACAATTGATGTATGCAGAACAAGAAAGCGACAAGCTGACCGAATTTACAAAGCTTTTAGCTAACGTTCGTGACATCACCCCAAACGATACCGCCAGCCGCGATATTCTCAAAAGAAGCATCTATACTATACAGCAATCTATTGGAGCAGCACTCGATGGTTTGCCCGCTGGAAAATCGAACATTGCCCGGAAAGTAAACGGCGATCTATTTGAGCGATTTATCCAGCTTTTGCTTCGGGCCATAGGAGTAGCTTGTAACACGGATATGGTGCGCGTACCGATTTATGTTGATAGTGAGTTCCAGTTCAAAATGAGTTATCAGCATGATTTATTGTTGTACAACCAGGAAGAATTAAAGGTAATAGGCTCGGTAAAGACTTCCAGCAAGGATCGCATAGACAAAATATTCATGGATAAGTTTCTTTATTCAAAGCTGATGGAAACTTCATTACCGCATATTGCTATTTTCCTTAATGACGTTCAACGGAAAAGCACGAAGCATGAGAATGTATATGGTATCAATTCTACTTTCTTGTCAGGCCACTTTAAGGCTTTTACAGTCAAGTTAAACCCATTAGACGGTGTTTACTATTGCGATATACGCCCCAACATGAGGCGTGAAGCTTTGCTAAAGCAGCACATCAAAACCATTGATCATTTTTTCTGTTCAGACGTTTGGAATTTCTTAGAAAGCACTGGCGTGCCTCTGTCATCAGTTGAGGTAAAGGAAGAAGAACAAACAGCCTGACTAATCCTGATCGCTGAGTTCACCACTCCTCCTACTGTAGAAGAAGTAGGGCAATCGGAGTGGTGAACTCACCAGCACTGCTAGAATTACGGGTTTCCGGGTTGCTTCTTTGCAAATCAGCCTGTTAATTACGCTGATGCGCTCAAGCTCCCTTGTGGGCGATGCAATTAATTTCAACATCGAAGCCGCGCAGTTCGACCCCAACCGTGGTACGTACCGGGAAGCCTTCGCTAAAGAAAGTCTGGTACACCCCGTTCATGGCCTGGAAATGGTCGAGGCTGCTCAGGAATACGTCTATGCGCACCACCTGCCGCATGGTACACCCGGCGGCTTCGAGAATAGCGGCAATGTTTTCGAGTACCTGGCGGGTCTGCGCTTCGATGTCCTGCGGCGTCTGGCCGGTTTGCGGATTTTTAGGAACCTGACCGGCCACAAACACCAGATCACCGACAACGACGGCCTGGGAATACGGCCCGGCAGGGGCGGGAGCATTGGCGGTAGAAATAATTTGTTTCATTTCAGTATATTCTCCTTGTAGTATTCTTCGTGTTCGAGAAATTTCAATACTCAGGAAGCCTGGAATTATTTTACAGCATATAACAAAAAAGGGGATGTATTTTCCCCCTTTTTATTTTCCATGTTTAATTGCGAATTTAATTTAGAGCGGGGTCTGGCTTAGCTTTCTGCCTCATTCTTTTCCGGTACGTAGCGGGCATAGAGCAGTGTGAGATCGAGCAGACGTTCGCGCAAAGCCTGGTTCAGGCTATCGGGATGATACCGCCAGCCCCAGTTTCCGGCGGCCCGGCCCGGCTCATTCATCCGCCCTTCGTCGCCCAGGCCCAGCAAATCTTGCAGGGGTGCGATAGCGAGGTCGGCGACTGATCCCCAGGCCAGGCGCACCAGTTTCCAGGCGATCCAGGCTGGATCGTAATCGGCTTCTAGCGGCAAATCTAGGTAGCGCAGCACTTTCGCCCGTAACTCCGGCTCGACCGTACTAAACCAGCCTGCCGTAGTGGTGTTGTCGTGAGTGCCGCTGTAGACGAGGGTGTTAGGGTCGTAATTGTGGGGCAGATAGAGATTGGTGGCGTCATTGCCAAAGGCAAACTGCAACACCCGCATGCCCGGAAAGCCTAACTCCTGGCGTAAAGCATCCACGGCAGGCGTGATAATCCCCAGGTCTTCCACAATAATCGGCAGATCGCCCAAAGTTTGAAAGACGGCCTGAAACAGTTTGGCTCCTGGCCCTTTGACCCACTGGCCGTTTACCGCCGTTTGCTCCTGGTTGACCGGCACTTCCCAGTAAGCCTCGAAGCCCCGGAAATGATCCAGCCGGGCGATGTCCAGCAGCTTAAAAGAAGTACGAAAGCGTTCGACCCACCAGGCGTAGCCGGTCTGGGCCAGGCGTTCCCACTGGTAAAGCGGATTGCCCCAATACTGGCCGGTCGCGCTAAAATAATCCGGCGGAACCCCCGCCACCACGGTCGAGTGTCCGGTTTCGTCCAGAAAAAACAGGTCAGAGTGCGCCCAGACATCGGCACTATCGTAAGCCACAAAGATTGGAATATCACCCATCGTCTGCACGCCGCGCTGGTTGGCGTACTGGCGCAGGGCGGCCCATTGGTGGAAAAAGAGGAATTGAAGGTATTTTTGAAAAGCGACCGGCCCGGCCAGCCGTTGACGCCACTCGGCCACCGCTTCGGGCTGGTGGTGTGCCAGCCCTTCTTCCCACTCGTGCCAGACGGCTCCGCCGTGGGCCGCTTTAGCCGCCATGAAAAGGGCGTAATCGTCCAGCCAGGCGGCGTGTTCTGTTTCAAAATCGGCTACGAGGGTCTGCCCATCGTTCCCGACCCGATCCTGAAAGAGATCGAACGAACGCTGCAACAGCTTCATTTTCCACTCTATCACCGGGCCGAACTCGACCGAAGCATCCGAAAAAACTGGCCTGTCGTCCAGGTCTGCCGGGTCGAGCAAACCCTGGCCTACCAGAATATCCGGGCTGATCAAGAGCGGGTTGCCCGCGAAAGCCGAAAACGCGGCATAGGGCGAATCGCCGTAGCCGGTTGGGGTTAGAGGAAGGATTTGCCAGAGCTTCTGGCCGGTTTCGTGCAGAAAATCTACAAAGCGGTAAGCTTCTCCGCCCAGGTCGCCGATGCCGTAAGGGCCGGGAAAACTGGTCGGATGTAATAGGATGCCACCGGCACGTTCAAGCCTCAAGGTTCAAAACCCTCCTCCTCCTTCTACCCCTTCTCGCCTGGTTCTAATCGCTTAGCTTACCCGCCCCGACTGGCTGAGCGTCTTCGTTCTGGCCGGAACCAGGGCCGGGAGTATACTCCTGGAAGAGCTTGCCCCAGTGGGTGTTGTGCAGCCATTTCTCGAAAACCTTTTTGTCCACGTTCGGCCAGCGCAAATAGTCGTGATACACTTCGCTACCGGCTACAAAGACGTTGACCAGTGGTGTGTGGAAGAAAAGCTTCTGAAAGCGTTTCATCGGGCCAAACCACATCATATCCCCGACTCGGCTGGCTCCGTTGTCGCCCACCCGGAAGCCCCAGCTTTCGCCTGAAATATCGGCTCCTACGACCTCGATTTCGGTAGGATCGCCCACACCTAGCCCGGCTTCGTGGGCCAGCCGAATATACTTGAGGGAGAGCGGGTCGAAGCCCATCATCTTGGCTGCAATCGCGTCAATCGCAACCTGGTCGTCCGAAGCCAACACGTAATCTTTGATCACCGGAATCATCGTGCGCGGGCCGGGGCCGTTTCCGGCAGTCGTGCCGTCCATCACGGCAAAGATGCCGCTGTGAATTTCTTTCTGGATCGCCAGCAAGTCTACCAGTGTCTCGTGAATCCAGCTATGGGTATAGTGGCGGTGAGTGTTGAGCAGACCGCCAAAGGCATTCTTCATCGCCCCGGTGGTGGTAGTGTAGATATGGCATTTGACCGTCGGCAGGTGGATGATATTCTTATCGAAGAAATAATCCGGGATGTAAATGCCTTCCGGGAAGATTTTGTCCAGCACCAGCATTTTGGCTTTTGGTTCGTACTTAACCCAGGTCATATCTTCCGGTTTGAAGTTGTAGAGAACCGGGATAGCGTATTTTTTGAACAGCGGGACGTAATTGTTGAGGTCTTCGCCCTTGAACGCGTTGGTGACAACAGTTTTATTCTGCACGCACGAAACGTCCTCGAAACCGTTCTCTTTGAGAGCTTTCGTAACGCCTTCGAGTTGCCAGGGAGTCGAATTTGCGCCTGGAAAGGGAAAGTGCCAGCTAATATTATCTTTTAGAATAGTAGTTTTGGTCGGGTCGAGATGTTTATCGAAGTCAGCCAGCTTCATCAGCCGTTCGTAATCGGCCAGAACTGTCTGAGGGGTAGTTTTGAGTACGGCAACTTTAGCCCGCGTCGTCATGAAAATAAAGCCTCCTGTAAACTGAGCCTGGGGCGTAGCAAACGGCTAAAAATCGCGCCAGGCTTAATTCTTTCCAACAGCGAGGGCATTATAGCACTTTTTGATAAGGACGTGGTGTACCACTCTTGCCCTAATATCTGTTATAATAGGCCGCGTGAACGCAGCTAACTAATTACGAGAGTGCAACAGGCTTAAAAGGCAGTAGTATCGAATCGAGCGGGTTTCGGACACTCCCCTCGTTTTAATGAGGCATCTCCACAACTATGGCATACAGTAATTCTAACACCAATAATAAAAAAGGGTCTTCCGCCCCCATTCTCCGCAAAGTTTCTAACGGAACGATTGAGTCAAATGGCCTGGCGGAAGACGAATTGGAATTGGAACTGGACGACGAAGCGGACAACCTCGACCCGGTGGGAGCAATCGTGGTGCCTGCCGACGACCTGGAAGTGACGGTCGAAGAACTGCCGCCCGATTTGCCGCCCACCGAAGAACCGGATGCTCTGGCCTTGCGCGAGGCTGAGAAACTGGAAAATGAAGTCGCCAAGACCAATGAAGAACTCGAACGGCTGGCAGCGGCGGCTTCTGCCGACTACTACAGCACCGACCCGGTAGCCGATTATCTGCGGCAGATCGGGCGCACCAAGCTTCTAACTCAGGCCGAGGAGCGCGAACTGGCGACCCGCAAGGATAGCGGCGATAACGAGGCCAAACGGCGGCTGATCGAGGCTAACTTGCGGTTGGTCGTCAGCGTAGCCCGGCGATATAGCCAAAGCTCGAACGGCATTACCCTGCTCGATTTGATCCAGGAAGGCAACCTGGGCTTGATCCGGGCGGTGGATAAATATGACCACAAGACCGGCTTCAAGCTTTCGACTTACGCGACCTGGTGGATTCGGCAGGCTATTTCGCGGGCCATCGCCGACAAAAGCCGCCTGATCCGCCTGCCGGTGCATATCAACGAGACGCTGGGTCGGGTGCGCCGCACTTCGCGTGAACTCGCCAGCGAACACGGGCGCGAACCGACCATGCAAGAACTGGCCGACAAGTTACAGATGCCGATTGACAAAGTTACTCAGCTTATGACAATGGGTAACGCTCCCGTCTCGCTCGATCAGCCGATGGGTGAGGAAGGCGATTCGTCGCTGGGCGATCTGGTCGAAGACAGCCAGGGAGTTGATCCCGACCAGCAGGCCGCCGAAATTTCGATGCGGGCGGCGGTGCAAAAAGCTCTAACGGCCCTGCCCGAACGCGAACGCAAGATTATCGAGCTACGCTTTGGGCTGGACGAGGGTGGCGGCGGGCAACCGCGCACGCTTGAAGAAGTCGGCCAGCAACTCGGCGTGACCCGCGAACGTATCCGCCAGATCGAGGCTAAAGTCCTCCGCAAATTGCGTCATCCACGGGTCGGCAAGCAGTTGCGCGATTTTTTGCAGTAAGCTTTTTTCGCTCGCTATCCGAGAAGTGGCCGCGACGAGCTAGAGGCTCTGGATGAAATCACTACTTCTCACCAAAATCAGTCTCCCCCAATCCCGGCAGTTGCTGCGTCGACCCCGGCTTTTGGCGTATCTGGAAGATTGCCTCGACTACCGGCTCGGCCTCATTTCCGCCAGCACCGGGTTTGGCAAAACAAGCTTGCTGGCTTCCTTTGCCGCCGAAACCGACCGGGCTATCGCCTGGTACTCGCTGGACGAATCCGACCGCGACCCGGCGGTTTTCTGCCGCTATTTGCTTCACTCCTTGCGCCAGATTTACCCTGAGTTTGGTTTCTCCTTCGAGGAACTTCTGGGCCAGAATATTCAGGAATTGCACCAGGAAGCAACGATTTTTCGGATGGCCGAAGAATTTGTGGCGGCCCTGGAAGAATGGCGAACCGCGCAGGGCCAGGCCTTCCGCGAAACGCTGGTGGTGCTGGACGATTTTCAGTTTGCCGAAAGTTTCGGGGTCAACCGCTTTGTGCAACGGTTGGTCTGGTATTTGCCGCACGGTTTTCATCTTCTGATTTCTTCCCGCACCCTGCCGGATAACCTGCTTTTGACCCAGATGATGGCTAAGCAAATGGTCGCGGTGCTGGACTCGGAAGATTTAGCCTTTACGGTCGAGGAAATCAACGGGCTTTTGCACGAGTTTTACCACATTGACAACCCACAGCTTGGTCAGGCGTTGGCGACTTATTCGGAAGGCTGGATTACCGCTGTAATTCTGGCTCTGGGTAGCCAGAAGGTTCTGCGGCGGCGCGAAGAATTTACTACCCTCAAAGCGGACAGTTTCGACCTGGCTCACCTTTTCGATTATCTGGCTCAGGAAGTCTTTCAAAGCCAGACTCCCTCGCTACAAAATTTCCTGCTCAAAACCAGCGTCCTGGACCTGTTTAACGCGGCCAGTTCTCAGGCTTTGCTGGATGAGGACGGTGACGGCGAGGCCGCCCGTGCGCCGGAACTTTTGACGCAACTCGAAGCCCGTAATCTGTTTGTTACCCGCCTGAAAGGAAACGACGGGCAAGATTTCTTTCAGTACCACACGCTCTTTCGCCAGTTTCTCCAGGCTAAACTGGCCCAGAACCGCCCACTCTACCGCCAGATCGAACTAAAAGCCGCCCAGGTCCAAAAGGCCGTTGGCAATTCGGTCGAAGCAGTGCGGCACTATCTTAAGGCGGAAGATTTTAGCGGGGCGGCAGATTTACTCAATGAAATCGCCCATAACCTCTACGAAAGCGGTCGCACGACCCTTTTGGCCGAACTCTTAGAAAGCATCCCGGCTCAGGTCGAAGGTACTTTGCCGCACCTGTTGAGCGTTCAGGCGCGGTTGGCTTTCGAGAAAGGTGATAACGATGCGGCTATGGCGGCTTACGCCCAGGCCGAACGGCTCTACCGGCAAGGCGGCGCGGGCGACCTGGCGGCCCGGACTGCTTCTGACCAGGCGCAGGTACTCTTGCGGATCGGTCATCGCCACGAAGCTCTGGCAATTTGCGCCGTTATCTTGCGCGACTATGCCGCCCTGATGAAAACACCTCAGGGCCAACAGGCGGTTGCGTCGGCCAAGATGGTGCTGGGAACGGCAGCAATCGAGGAAGGCAACAGTGCTGAGGCCGAGAAAAACCTCAAAGATGCGGCGGAGATTTGCCGGGCGTTGGACGATAAATTCAAACTGGCGATTATTGATAGTGCTTTCGGTCAGCTTTACAACCGGGAAGGCCGACTGGTTAAATCTAACATTTTCTACGACCGCGCCCTGAGCTTTTTTGTCCGTATCGGCAACCGTAGCCGCGAGGCTTATTGCCGTACCAGCCTCGCGATCAACCATTACATGCAATCTCATTTCCAGCAAGCCGAGGAGCAGCTAACCGAAACTTTGCTGTTGACCAAAGACCTGCGCGACCATTACCTGCGCCTGTTTGGACTGGTCTACCTGGGCAATGCCTACCGCGAGATGGAACGTTACACGAAGGCCGGAGCCGTTTATCTCGAAGCTCTGGAACTGGCTCGCGCCGGGCAGGTACGCAAAATGGAACTTTCGCTACTCAACGAGCAAGCCCTTAATTTTATCCTGCAAGGTAAAAAAGAGGAAGCTCGCCAGCTTATCAGCCTGGGACTGGAACTGGCCGAGGAGTACAAACTGCCGGAACGGGCCGGGTTCGGCTACCGCAACCAGAGTTGGCTCGACCTGGATAATCACTATTACAAACGCGCCCTGGCTTCAATAGAGAAAGCGTTGGAGGTTTTTGTCCGCTACGGTAGCCAGTTGGAACAGGCTCGCTCGAAGCTGACCCAGGCGGTTATTCTGCTGGCGATGGGTGAGTACCGCAAGGCTCTGGCCCTTTTGAGCGAAAGTATCGAGCAGTGCGAAGGGCTGCGCTTCGAGCCTTTCTTGCCTTTTGAAATCCGCTTGGCTTCGCCACTGTTCGAGTATGCCGCTCGAAAGAAAATTAGCGAGAACGTCGAGCAGTTTTTGCGACGGCGCGGTTTTATTGGTGTGTCCGAACTGGAAGATGTATCGCCTTCGGCACCTGGGCCGATGGGAGAAGAAATTGACGAAGAGCGGCCCGACCTGCCCGCACCGATCCAGCTAAATGCTCACTTGCCCGGCGGTCGGAGTCGCCGCAGTTCTAGTATGGCCCCGGCGGAGGCCGAGGGTTGGCCCTTGTCGCCCGGCGCACCTGCTACCTTGCGAGTGCAGGGGTTGGACGGAGGCCGAGTCTGGCGGGGCGAGGAAGAGGTGCGTAGCTGGCGCAACAATAAATCCCGTGAAGCTCTTTTCTTTCTGCTCGACCACAAACCCTGCAACCGCGATCAGTTGATCGAGGCGATCTGGGGAGATGAGGATTCGGGCGACGCGATCCACGCGCTGCATCAAACTCTCTCGCTCTTGCGAAAGGTCTTGCCGTCAGGGGTCGAGCTAAAACTCAAAGGGGGCAGCTATTATCTCGAAGGCCCGGTCTGGTATGATGTGAGTGAGTTTGAAACTGCTTTGAAAACAATCCTGGCCGGGCGCGAATTTGACCTGGAACGGCTTAGTCGTGCGCTGGGCCTGTACAAACGCGACTTTTTGGATCAGGTTTATTCTAGCTGGAGCCAGGAGCGGCAGCAGGAACTTTTGCAGCTTTATCTGCGCGGCCTGGAAAAGTTAGCCCGGTATTACCAGGAGCGCGGCCAGCCTCAGATGGCTCTTCCTCTGTGGCGGCAACTCCTGCTCAAAGATAATTACGACGAAGGCGCACATCGGGCCGCTATCGAATGTTTGCTGACACTGGGTAACAAACCAGAAGCTTTACGTCAATCTACCCAATGCCTCAAGGCTTTGCAAGACCTCGATCTTAAACCGTCGCCCCAAACTGCTCATCTACTGCAAAAACTAGCCTAGCTTCCGGCCTTTTCTGCAATCTTCTTTATTTTCTAAAATTTTACGGCTTGCCTCATTTTAACTTTGGCCTGCTAAACATTTTGGGTTGCGAATTCTCACCAGCAATTTGACTCCTTTTTTGTGGTGAGAATTTGGTGAGAACGATTTTCTACAATAGGCTCATCAGTAGTAAGTGAGCTGACTAAACCAGTGGCCGGGGCCACGACGATGACTACCAAGAGGGTTTTTAGAAGAAATAAGAGGAGTTCAAACGATGGACACGCCTACCTTACCCTGGTAACACCGGCCCTGAGCCAACCTAGCAACCGTCGGATGGTCGAGAACACTTGCATTTAAGAGGAGAAAAACAATGGATACGCCCACTTTGCCCTGGTAGTACGGTACGCGAGAACAGCCTGTAGAACAAGCTACTCTGTTCTGCCCCAGAGAGATTGTGAGAGTGAGAGAAGATGCCGGATATAAAAGGAGAATGGATAATGGATACGCCTACATTGCCCTGGTAAATGTTGAGAGATGCCGCTTAGCTAGATTTGCCTCTCACCAATTTTACTGGCCCTTTAAGAGCATTTTGTATAACGCCAACCCTATTCTGCCCAGTCGCTTTTGAACGAAATTTCGGGTTCGCTAGACCCGACAGGACACCGGGGAGGGGAAGCCTGTGAACCTGGATAATAATCGGTTAGATCGGCTCGTTGGAGCCTTGCTGCTAGACCGCAGCATGAAAGAGAATTTTCTGGCCGACCGGCTAGGAGCCATTGAGCGGTACAATCAGGGTTATGCCCGCCGCTTCGCCCAAAAGCCGGTTGAGTTAGATGAAGGAGAACGGCAACTCGTTAGCTCGTTGCCCGCGAACTCTGTAAATGAATTTGTATCGCTTCTGGCGATGGCCCTGGAAGGTCAGCACGCGAATGGAGCCGGGACTGAGTTGGATTTGTTCGTCCTGCAAAACGAGTTGCCCGCCGCTTAGTCCGGCCCGCCCTAGAGAAAACCAATTTACCTTACCCAACTACCCATTTAACCACTAAAGGCGCGATTCCCGTCGCGCCTTTTTATTTTCATAATTTTTCTTTCTTTTTTCTCTTTCTCCTGAATTCCCCTAACATATAATAGTTTTTATTGTTAGATATAGTGTAGTTGCTTTTAGCCGAGGATTTAACCAGGTTTTAATAGCTTGACTACAAAATATAGGTTGGCAATCTTAACAACGGTGGTAACATTCTTGCTATAAAAATAATTATATGCTGGATGATGCGGCGCGACAATGGGCCGGGGCAGACAGCATAAAAACCAGGAATTTAACGAACACCTGACCCAGATCATTTTACCTCTCAAGGACGAGACGAACGGTGTTAACTAACCAGGTTACACCACAAAGTAGTACATCGTGTATCGGTAGAACTCGGTACAATTCAGGGACTAACTGCCTGCTCAGTGAAGAGGGGGAACCAAGCCCGATGAGTAAGTTAGCTAGTTTTGGAGAAGAAAGGTTCACCCTTCGACGGTATACTAAGGCTGTAATCCATCAACCATACTTTGTAATCGTAACTGCTCGTCCCTACTCCCGGCTCTTGTTGTACTGCCCTAACTTTTTCCCACCAGTGGCCTAGTTGTCACTTTTCCTTGTGGGTACGTTTTACCTTTCCTTTTTCTTTTCCTAATGTCAATTGCACCACGACGGTGCGGGGTTGAAATTAGACCTTAGTTCAGTGCGGCCAGGAAACGGGCCGATCTGATCGCTGACGATGGAGCAAGGTCAAGCATTTCAACAGACTATTACTGTGCCTTTTTATGAAGTGACCTGACGACGAGCGCAGGTAGGCTTTATTTGAATGTGCCCGGTGGAAGCGGTGGGAAAACCTGGTTATAGCCCAGGCCCAACCTTTCCCGGTTAACCAGGAAACCGAACACAAGATTTTTGGAGGAACGAAAGAGATGAACAAGTGTCTGGTAGTGATACCGACCTACAACGAGCGGGAAAACTTGCCCCGGTTGGTGCCGCAGGTGCTGGCCCAAAGCCCTCAATTCGAGGTGTTGATTGTAGATGATAATTCGCCGGATGGTACGGGTGAGGTAGCGGATAGCCTGGTGCGGATGTATGACGGGCGGGTGAACGTGCTGCACCGGGCCGGGAAGAACGGTCTGGGAACGGCTTACCTGGCGGGTTTTCGCTGGGGGTTAGAGCGTGGTTACGATTATCTGTTCGAGATGGACGCCGATTTCTCGCATAAGCCTGAATATCTGTCGCCGCTTCTGGTTGCCGCTCAGCGCACCGGCCTGTCGGTTGGGTCGCGCCTGGTAGCAGGCGGTGGGGTGGAAGGCTGGCCCTGGTATCGCAAGTTGATCAGCCGGGGTGGCAGTCTTTATTCGCGGTCGGTGCTGGGTCTGCGCACCCACGACTGCACCAGCGGCTTCAAGTGTTTCGCCCGCCGCACCCTGCAAATCCTCGATCTGCCGCAAGAAGTACGCTCGCTGGGCTTTGGCTTTCAGGTGGAGGTGAACTGTCTGGCCGAGTGGCAGGGTTTTGAGATTGCCGAGGTGCCGATTATTTTTCCCGACCGGGTGCTGGGTAAAAGCAAGATGAGCCGCAAGATTTTTGTCGAAGCCTTCTTGATGGTCTGGAAGCTGCGGGAACGCCGGGCCAACGTGCAGGCCCAGGCCGGTCTTGGCCGGGCTGAGGCACCTGCCGATGCCGAAGGAATGTGGCTGGCAACTGAAAGTATGCCGGGCAGTCAGGGACAAAACTACTAAATGCGGAAGGACAACGGAGGAACTATGCGGCGTTTAATTGGTCTAGCCCCTATCCTGGGACGCTTTCTTTTGGTCGGGCTGAGCGGGACAGTGGTAAATCTGGCGGTGCTGGCAGGGTTGGTGACGGTAGGGTTGCCAACCCTGCTGGCGGCGGTAATCGCTACCGAGGTTTCGATTCTCACCAACTTTATCTGCAACGACCTGTGGACTTTCCGCCCTAAAGGGGATGAAGGCATGGCCCGCTTGAGCCTGAGACAACGCTTTGGGCGTTTCCAGGTAATCGCCGGGTTGGGCGCGTTTCTGACTATCGGCTTGTTTGGGCTGCTGCACAACGGAGTCGGGCTGCACTATCTGGTAGCCCAGACCCTGGCGATAGGGCTGACCACGCTGGTGAACTTTGCGGCCAATTTGCGCCTCACCTGGCGGGTCGGCCCGGTTTCGGCCAGGGTTAGCCGCCCGATACAAGAGGAGGTGGCCGGATGAACCTGGGCGAATTGTTCCTAACCGGCGGCTCACTGCTCCTCACGGCGCAGTCGGCCTACAGCTCGGCTTTGATGCTGTATGCCTGGGAGGACGAGGGCAAGCAAGCTCGCAACCAGGCTCCGGCGACTTTTGAAGAGCCGCAAATTAGTTTTACAGTGCTGCTGCCCGCCCGCCACGAGGAAGCAGTCATTCAGGACACCATGCAACGGGTGGTAGACCTCAATTACCCAGCTTCGCTGGTGCAGGTGCTGGTGGTGATCGAGGCGGGCGACGCCGGGACGATTGGCAAGGTCGAAGAAAAATTGGCCGAGCTACGGGCGCAAGGCGTCCAGCACGTCCGGCTGGTTACTTTTAGCGACCCGCCGATCAACAAGCCGCACGGCTTAAACGTCGGTTTGCGCCAGGCGACCGGCGAGGTCGTGACGATTTTCGATGCCGAGGACGAGCCGCACCCGGATATTTTGCGGCTGGTCAATACCGTAATGCTGCGCGAGGCGGCTCCGGTAGTGCAATGCGGCGTGCAGTTGATGAACTACGCCGACCACTGGTTTAGTTCGCTCAACGTATTGGAGTATTTTTTCTGGTTCAAAAGTCGGTTGCATTTTCACGCTAGGGCCGGGATGGTTCCGCTCGGCGGCAACACTGTTTTTGTGCGGCACAGCTTGCTTAGTGGACTGGGCGGATGGGATCAGCATTGCCTGACCGAAGATGCCGACCTGGGTATTCGTCTGAGCGCGGCCAGCGTGCCGATTCGGATCGTCTACGACGACAAATATGTGACGAAGGAAGAAACCCCGGATAGCGTAAATCAGTTTATCAAGCAACGCACGCGCTGGAACCAGGGCTTTTTGCAGGTGTTGTTCAAGGGCGATTGGGCGCGTCTACCCGACCTTAAGCAACGCGCTCTGGCCCTGTACACCCTTTCTTTCCCCCTGATCCAGGCTATTACGCTCCTGTACGTGCCGATCAGTTTGTGGATGGTCGCTTTTGCGAAAGTAGGCGCAGCCTTCGCCCTGGTCAGTACGCTGCCGCTCTACTTGCTGGGCTTTCAGTTTGCTATCAGCGTGCTGGGCCTGTACGAATTTACTGCCGTGCATCGTTTGCGGGCCAGGTGGTGGTCTCCTTTCTGGCTTTTGCTGGTTTACTTGCCCTATCAAGCTCTGCTGGGTTGGGGCGCACTCCGCGCTCTGTGGCGGCACGTGCGCGGCTTTAATAGCTGGGAGAAGACGCGCCACGTCGGAGCGCACCGGGCGGCGGCAACAGTCCCCCGCCTGAGCGAGGCGGCCCGCACTATCGTGGCGGCTCGTTTCGAGAAAGACAAGCAGGAGGAACTCTTGCATGGCTAGTATCACACGGGCGACACCCCAAAACCGGGCCGGGGCGTGGCTGGCCGGGCTGGGCGAAAGCTGGCGCAGGTTGAGGGTCGGTTGGGGAGCCGAGGGCTTCCTGGTCGCGGGTCTCGTGCTGGTCGGTTTCGTGGCCCACGCTCTGAACATGTTCAACTTCCCGGCCTTCACTTTCAAGGACGACGAAGGCATCTACGCGGCGCAGGCCTGGGCGGTGCTGCGGGAAGGCCAGCTCACGCCCTACACCTATTTCTACGACCACGCGCCGGTTGGCTGGCTGTTCATCGCGGCCTGGATGGGGCTAAGCGGCGGGCCGCACACTTTCGGCGGTTCGATTGATAGCGGGCGGGTGCTGATGCTGCTATTACACCTGGCGATGATCCCGCTTCTGTACAATCTGGCCCGCAAGCTGGGCGCGAGTGTGGCAGCGGCGGCGGTGGCAAACCTGTTTTTTTCGCTTTCGCCCCTGGCGATCTTCTACCAGCGCATGTTGCTGCTGGATACGGTCATGCTCTTTCTGGTGTTGCTAAGCCTCAATTTGCTGTTGGACGGGTGGGGGCGGTTGAGCCGGTTCTTGCTGAGCGGGCTATGCTTTGGGCTGGCTCTCTTGACGAAAGAAACGGCTGTGTTTTTGCTGCCGGTGATGCTGTTGATTGCCTGGCAGCAACGCCGGGCGCACCAGGGCCGTTTTGCGCTGGCGGCCTGGCTGTTGCCCATGCTGGGGGTGGTAAGCTGGTATCCTCTGTACGCTTTGTTTAAGGGCGAACTTTTGCCCGCCGGAAAAGCTTTGAGCTTTTTGCTGTTCAACATCCAGACCGGCACCGACCGGGTTTCGCTGCTGGATGCCCTGCGCTGGCAAGCTTCGCGGGGCGGCGGCGGCCTTTTCAACCTGGATAACATGTTCTGGCAACTGGTGCGTACCGAATGGTTTCCCCGCGACCCGCTGCTGGCGGTCGGGGGCGCGGCGGCGGTCGGTTTGAATCTGTTGCACGGTCTTCGCAACCGGCAGGCTCTGGTAGTGGCTCTGCTGGGCTTGCTTCCGCTCTTTTACCTGGGCCGGGGCGGGGTGGTGTTCGATTACTATGTGCTGTTTGCCCTTCCTTTTGTATGTCTAAACCTGGCTTTGCTTTTAGATTGGGTACCCCGGCTAAAGCGGTTGCCGGTCTGGACAGGGGCGGTTTTGAGCGGATTGGTTGGGGCCGGCCTGCTGGTGGGTTACTGGCTGGGCGGGCTTCTGCTGCCGCTTTATACCGAACGGCCTGCCGATGCCGGGCGGGCCGCAATTAGCTGGATCAAGCAAAACATTCCGGCGGACAGCCGGATTATCACTCGTGACGACCTGTGGACGGATTTACGGGAACCGGGCCTGGGTGGGCCAGGCTTCCCCAACGTGCATAGCCACTGGAAAGTCGCGTCCGACCCGGCGATCAAAAACGGGGTTTTTGGCGGCTCCGGCCAGAACGTAGATTACCTGATCATGTCGCCAGGAGTGGAAGCAGCTTTCAAAGATACGGGTGATACCGTCGCGCTGGAAGCTCTTGCCAACGCTCAGTTTGTCAAAAAATGGCAAACTGGCTCTACTATTGTGGAGCTTTGGAAGGTTAACAAGGTTGGCGAGACCGAGCAAAATCTGTTAAGCGGTAGCCGGGACTATCTGTCGAGCCGGTTCGAGGAAGCGGGAGCCTATGCCGACCGCGAGGGCGTGGTTACTTCCGAGGCGCAGGCCCAGGCTCTCTTGCGGGCGGTCTGGTCGTCCGACCGGGCGGAGTTCAAGCGGGTCTGGGAGTGGACAGGCACTCACCTGCTAGGCCAGGATGGGTTGCTGGCGATGCGCTGGCAGGCCGGAAGTGGGGCTACGACCGGGCGAACGCGGGCGGATGCCGATAGCGATACGGCTCTGGCTCTTTTGCTGGCGGGCCGCACCTGGAACGACCCGACCCTGCTGGCGGCGGGCAAAGCGATGGCCGGGGCGATCTGGCAGCACGAGGTCGTCAGCGTTAAGGGTCAACCCTATCTGGCGGCGGGCAACTGGGCCGTTTCCAAACCCCAGGTTGCGCTTAATCCCGGCTCGTTTGCGCCCTATGCTTACGCTATTTTTGGCGAGGTTGACCCGGCGCACGACTGGCCGAGCTTGATTGACTCCACTTACAGAGTGCTATTTGCGGCCCAAACCGCTCCCTTCGGAGCCACCCGCACGAGCGGCCTGCCGCCCGATTGGATCGGCCTCGACCGCACGAGCGGCAGCCTGTCGGCTCTGCCTCTGGCCGAAACCGGCACAGATACGACAGGCTTTAGCGATGACGCGGCGCGGGTGTACTGGCGGATCGGGTTGGACTGGCGGTGGCGGGCGGATGGCCGGGCGCAGTCTTTCTTGCAACAGGCGGCTTTTTTACGAGACGAAGTAGAGCGCAAAGGGCGAATTAGCGCGGCGTATGGCCGGGATGGTTCCGTTATCACGGAAGCTTCGAGCCTGAGCAGCACTGCCGGTGGGCTGGCCGCTCTCTTGACGCTCGACCCGAAAGCGGCTAACCGGCTTTACGCTTCCGGCCTGGTGGGGACGGCTCGCCCTGCCGCAAACGGTCAGGGGACGCAATGGGGCCAGGGTGACGACCTGACGACCCAGGAATGGGGCTGGCTGGGTACGGCTTTTTACGCCAACGCTCTACCCGATCTCTGGCACGCCACCGACCGATTGCCCAAAGCCGCCCTCTGAGGGCAAATCAGACCTGTTATTGCGAGAAGGCCGAAACGAGAGCGAGAACGAAAACGAGAACGAAACGAGAAGGATTAACGAGGGTATGAGTCAATTACTTCATTCTGAGCCTGTTCACCCGGCTTCCGGGCCGGTGGCCCGGCTAAAAGCCTGGTTGGGAGGCCGCAGGCCGCTATATATTCAGGCGGGCTTGCCCCAGGCCCGGCGGTTGCCCGGTTGGAAGAGTCTGGTGATCGGTTTGCTATTGCTGGTAACGGTGGTAGCCCTGGCCGGTTGGTTGGGTGGCGGCACCAGTCCGGCCCAGCCGACCAGCCCCACTGCGCCATTGGTCGAAAAAGAACGGCCCGGTTCCAGTCCGCTTGAGCGTCTAAGTGCGCCCACGCCTGGAAGTGGAGCCAGGCCGATTTCTCCCTCCGCCGGTGAACCAGTCACAACTTCTGCTTTCCGTTAAGCGTTCGTGGCCCGTAAATTGCATTATTTATTGCGAGACAAAAACGATGTGAGACCAGAAATATTAACGGTCTCGGATGGAAAGAAAGCTTGAGCAACGAGTTAGCTTTATGCAGCGTTGCGAAGTAAGGAACTTAGAGGAGGCAAAACGAGATGGATGCTTTAGAGCTTTTGCGGAGTGACCACGACAAAGTAAACGCGCTTTTCCAGCAATTCGAGCGGGGCGGCAATTCCCAGGATTTCAAGCAACTTTTTACCGACCTTGACCGGGAATTGACCATCCACACGCAGATCGAGGAAAAGATTTTTTACCCGGCGGTTAAGAACCACCCTGAAACTCAGGATCTGGTGCAGGAAGCCTATCACGAGCATGGCGAAGCCAAGCTTCTTCTGACCGACATTGCGGCTCTGGACAACACCTCGGCAGAGTGGGGCCAGAAAATGACCCAACTGATGCGGGCCATTCAGCAGCACGTAAGCGAGGAAGAGGGCGAACTGTTCCCGCGTGTGCGCCAGTTGATGAGCGAACAGCAGCTTGAGCAACTCGGCCAGCAGCTTATGCAGGCCAAACAGAGCGCGACCGGCCCGGCTACTCAGTTAGGTCAGGAAAATATGATGCTCGACCCGACTGGTACTCAGATGGGCAGCCAGGATATGCTCCGCTAGAACTGTAATCTAGCCTTTAATCATAAGAAGACCTATCCTTCCGACCTTGAATGGTCAAAGGGATAGGTCTTTTTAAGCTGGGCATTAGCCTTGCAAAGCTCGCCACATCTCCTGGTCGCGGGTGGCTGTCCAGATGCGGGGCCGCGTGCCGGAGATTTCGTCGTAGACCCGACTAACGTCGAAGGGCATACAATGCTCGAAGATCGGCCAGTGGCCGAAGTGCGGCGTCAGGGCTGCATGAGCGGCATCGAAGGCTTGCTTGAGGGTTTTTTCCTGGTACACCGCTTCGGAGACGGTTTGATAGAGGATCGCCAGAAATTCTTTGGTTGAGCCAATAGCTTCTTCTACCGCCGCCCCTCGGACTGCCGGGCCACGCCCTGGCACGAGAGCCTCGGCCCGCAACGCCCGCACCCGTTCGAGAGTTTCCTGCCATTCCTCGATGTAAGCGTCTCCGGCGTAAGGAGTTGCACCCGCTTCCACCAGATCGCCCGAAAAGAGTACCCGCTCCTGCGGTAAGAAAATCGCAGTATCGCCGTCGGTATGGCCGCGCCCCAGATACAGGAGGCGGACTTCACGCTGGCCGAGGAAGAAAATTAACTCGCGGTCGAAAGTCATATTGGGCATAGTCAGGCCCGGTACGGAACTTACATCGCGGAACAGGCGCGGGAAGCGTCCGCTTTCCGACTCGAAATCTTGCTGGCCGCGTTCGATCACCAGGCGGCGCATATTGCGGTGGCCGATCAGGTAGGGTGCGCCGTAAGCACTGGCTCCCAGCACGCGCACGGCGTGATAGTGGGTCAGCACGAGGTGTTGAATCGGCAGATCAGTGACTTGCCGAATTTCAGCAATAAACTCCTGGGCCAGTACTGGCGTTGCCCGTGCATCAATTACCATCACGCTTTCCGGCCCGACGATTACGCCGGTATTGGGGTCGCCTTCGGTGGTGTAGGCGTAGACGCCAGGAGCGAGTTCCTCGAAAGTGGCCTTTTTATCTTCGGTATCCAATGTCGAAGCAAAACCTTTAGCCATAACATCTCCTTTGTACTGTTTTAACCCGGTTTTAGCGACTATGACGGCGGCCTGAGTGTGGCCGGGCAGCTCGAAGCCTTTTTCGTCTGCTTATTTTAACAAACCTGGCCCCGTTCTGACTATCCGGGGAGGCGAACAGGTTTTTGAGGTGGTTCTTAACACTTGCTTAACACTTTTGCGGCTTCTTTGCAAAAATTTGATAAGTCTCAGCAGTTTGATAACGGTTGGACAATATTTAGAGAGTATCATGACCTCAGTAAGAGAAAGGTACAGACCCACGAAGGTAGAAACAGATGGGAGTTGGCTCTTACAAAACGACTTGATTATGGTATTGAGCAAGAAAGGTATATTGTTAAGATGACAAGAACGCGTAAGTTTATTACCGGCGCAACTTTAGGGCTACTAACCCTGGTTTTCGTCGCGGCACTGGCGATTAGCCTGGTGAGTCAGCCGGCCAGTGCCGCGACTCCGGCCCAGGCCCAGGCCCAGACTACCCCGGTTCCAACTCAGACTACTCCGGCCAGTCCTGGCGCAAACCCACCCGCCCCGAATAAGGCTGGTCTCCAGGACTTACGAGATAGTTTTGTGAAGAATTTTGCGGCGGCACTTGGCGTAGATGTAGCTAAACTAAACTCGGCCTTCCAGAGTGCTGCCGGAACGACGGTAGACCAGGCTGTTAAGGATGGCAAGCTGACCCAGGCCCAGGCGGACAAGATCAAGGAAGCGGCCAAGAACGGCTTCCAGGGTCAATTGCCGGGTAGATTTGGCGGACACGACGGACGTTTTGAGGGCGGAAAAGGGCTTGACAACAGCGCTATCTTCGACGCTGCCGCCAAGACCATCGGCATTACCACCGCCGAATTGAAGACCGACCTCCAGAACGGCCAGTCCATCGCCGATGTTGCGAAAGCCAAGAACGTTGACCTGGCGAAGGTCAAGGATGCTTCCCTGGCTGCCCTCAAGACCGAGCTTGATGCTAAGGTCAAGGCTGGTACACTGACCCAGGCTCAGGCCGACACGATGTACCAGGGCGCGACCACCCGCATTGACGCGATGTTGAGCAACACTCACCAGCGTGGCCGAGGCCACAAGTAGGGGCCAGCGACCAGGAGTTAAAACCTCTGAGTTGGCCTCACCTCACAAGGTTAAAATACTTTCTTGAAGATTGAGTCTGAGGCAAAAATCTTTAAGATAATAACAAGAAAAGGCTCCGATACAACAGTTGTATCGGAGCCTTTTCTTATAGCGTCAGCTAAAACTAGAGCGAGGCCGGGATCGGTTCGAGCAGGTATTTGGCCCAGGTCTGAAAGGCCGGTGAAACATTGTAGCCGGGCCGACCGAGGATCGAGCCGTGGTAGATACCATCCAGTACGTAGTTGTCCGCGCCCGGCACGTGAGCAGCAGCCAGGGTAATCACGCCATCGCCCCACTGCTGGGGCTGGGCCGGGTCAACTGCTTTGTAGCTACGGTAGGCCAGCCGTTCCACCAGCCCGCCATTGGGCTTGCCAAAGACCGATTTGCCGATCACCGAGACATATTTCAGGTCGGGGTAGAAGGCACCGGGGTAATTCTGGTTGGCAAAAGTAGTGCTGCGCCTGGCCCAGGGTTCCTCGGTTTTGTAGGGCGAACCGAGGAAGATCACGCCGCGCACCAGGCCGTGACCGTTGCAGGGTAGGCCGCCGTAAGACTTTTCACCCATCCACAGCCGGGCTATTCGCCCACCCGCGCTATGGCAGACCAGCCAGACCCGTTCGGCCTGGGTCGCTCGGCGGGCCTGCTCTACCACCCGGCTCAGAGCTACGAGCTGAGGGCGGAAGGTATCGTCGCGGGTCGTGGCCCAATCCAGCCGTCCGATCTCGGCCACAAAACTAGGCCGCCGGTAAGGTGGAGCGGCCAATCCACGCTGCCAGCTACGGTAATCGCCCGGTGCGCTCAGGAAACCGCCGACGATTACCACCGGCTCTAAGTGATTCTGGGACATACCAATTTCTCGCTAGAGCAAAGGAGATAAAATGAAAATACGTATTTTCATTTTATCTCCTTCGCCAATTGATGCCAGCTAAATGCTAAAGCTAAGCCTTTACCTCGCCCTTACGCGGCATATGGTAAGGGACATCCACCACCACGATGCCCGGCTTGAACAGCAGGGTTTGCTTGATGCGCAGGGCGGTCTGGTTGTGTAGAACCTGTTCCCACCAGTGCCGGGCGACAAACTCCGGCAGCACCACCATCACGACATCGTTGGGGTCGCTCCGCTCTATTTCGTCCAGGTAGTTCAGAAGTGGTGGAATGACCGAGCGGAAAGGACTTTCCAGGATTACCAGTGGCACTTTGATTTCGTAATTTTTCCAATCGTGGGTCATCGTTTCGATTGCTTCCGGCTCGTCGCTGATAAAAAGAGCCGTCGCGTTATCGCCCAGCGAACTGGCGAAATCGAGCGTAGCAAGCGTGACTTTATTGATCCGCGAAATCGGCACAATAATTGTGCGGTTGCGGCTACCGTTGACCGGCAGGTTACGCACGACCTGGCTGGCCTTACTTTCCGAGGCGGGGGGAACTTTAAGATAATCGGCAACTTTCGTATAGTGACGGTTGATCGCCTTGAACATCAGGAACAAAAGCGGGATCAGGATAACCACCAGCCAGGCTCCGACCAGAAATTTAGTTCCGACGATGATGAGTAGCACAATGCCTGTGGCGACTGCGCCTATCGCGTTGAAGAATTGGCTTCGTCCAACGTTACGCGCCCCTTCTTTCTTCTTGCGCTGCCAATGCACCACCATGCCGGTCTGGGAAAGCGTAAAGGCCAGGAAAACGCCCACCGCATAGAGCGGAATCAGGGCTTCGGTGTGGCCGTTAAAAATTATCAGTAGCAGACTTGCCAGAACTGTCAGTACCACGATGCCGGTCGTATAGGCCAGGCGGTCGCCCCGGAACGAAAAAATATTGGGCAAGAATTTATCCCGCGCCAGAAAGAACGACAGGCGCGGAAAGTCGGCAAAAGCAGTGTTGGCCGCCAGGATCAAGATCAGGGCGGTGGAAGCCTGAACAATGTAGTAGAAAGGCGAGTCTCCCCCCAGCAAGTTTCGCCCGATTTCAGATATGACCGTCTGGTACTCTTTTGAGTTCGGGTCGTCCGGCAGGGCGTTGAGGCTGTGGGCCAGGAAGCTAGTCCCCATAAAAAAGACGATCAAAAGACCGCCCATTGTCATCAGGGTAATTGCGGCGTTCTTGGATTCAGGCTTTTTGAAGGCCTGTACCCCGTCCGAAATGGCTTCTACTCCAGTCAAGGCACTACACCCGGCCGCAAAAGCCTGGAGTAGCAGGAAGATACTGATCTGGTGGATGCCGAAGTCGGGAATTTCCGCCGTACTTGGTCGGACGCCTGGCTCCGGGGTATAGTTGCCAGTCAGCACTTTGATTGTGCCGTAGGCCAGGAGGCCCAGAAAGCTGACAATGAAAATGTAGGTCGGGATAGCGAAAATTGCCCCACTCTCGCGGATACCGCGCAGGTTCGCCACCATGATCAACACAATCATTCCCACGCCAAGCGGAACCTGATAACCGTTGAGCGCGGGAACGGCTGATGTTATTGCCGAAATGCCTGCCGCTACGCTTACCGCGACAGTCAGGGTGTAGTCAATGAGGATCGCCGCTGCTGCAATCAAGCCTGCGTTTGTCCCCAGGTTATCTTTGCTGACGATGTAAGAACCGCCGCCGCCGGGGTAGGCATGCACAGTCTGGCGGTAGGAGTTGACTACCAGGGCGATCAGGATACAAATGACGATACTGATTGGAATGACGTAATCAATCGGTCGCTCGGCCACCGAAGCCGTGACCAGCACAAAGAGAGTAGCCTCCGTTGCATAAGCTACCGACGAAAGCGCGTCCGAAGCGAAGACGGCCAGGGCTTTAAACTTGGTCAGGCGTTCGTGGGAGGATTGCGCCGTAGCGATGGGCCGTCCGATCAAAGTACGTTTGAACTGCTTCCAGCGACCACTCCGAGCGGCCATACTTTCTTCCGAAAGCTGGACATATTTGGGGGCAATTCGTTCCACATCGGCCTGGGTCGTGCGCATAATACGAACATAGCGGTCGCCGGGCCGGGTGCCGCGCACGATTTTTGGCCCGGTGCCGGTAGTCGCACCCTCCGCCACATGTATAATTTCGGCTGAATGGGAAGAACTATCTGCGGGAGCCGGAATGGGACGTCCTTCTACCTTAAAGCTTTGCCGTGCGGCAGGGGGGGGCTGATTAGCTCCACTGCCGTCCGCCGCTGAACTGTCGCCCGCCCGTTCTGATTGCGGCGACTCCGGCTGGTCACTCATCGAAATTTTACCTCCAACTTAACCCATAAAATTTACTAAAATTTTTCTAAAATTCCGCTTTTTATTATACACCCAAACACAATCAATGTTAGAATTGTATTATGATAAAAAATTCGTTGCCCCGCCTGGAACGTGAGAGCGAAATGCGTACCCGTTTGTTGCCGCTATGCCGTTTGAAGCCAGGTGAAATTTGGTATGATCAAAAAGCAGGCCACCGGGTAGCCTGTGCCGATGCCGCCGACCCGCTTCAAATAGCAGCTTTGCTGGAGGACGAGCGGGCAAGCCTGGCCGTCCACGATCCACCCTATAATCTGGTGGCCTTCGAGGAACGCGAACTGGCTCGCTATATCGAGTGGTGTCGGGCCTGGGTCGAAATCACCCACCGACACTTGGCCGCCGATAGCAGTCTGTATCTGTGGCTGGGAGCCGACCAGAACGCCGGGTTCGAGCCGTTGCCGGACATTATGCTGATGATGCGGCAAACGCCCTTTCAGGCCCGCAGCTTTATTACGATGCGGAACCAGCGCGGCTACGGCACTCAGCGTAACTGGATGGCCGTGCGCCAGGAGTTACTTTATTACACGCTGGGCAGTCCGTCTTTTACGCCTCAGTACACCGAAATTCCCAAAACCCTGGCCGGTTACTACAAGCAAATTGATGCAGAAGTGCGGGACAACCTGGAACGAGGCCGCGCTCCGACTATCCGCGCCGGGAATGTCTGGTTCGATGTGCAGCAAGTCTTTTACCGCCGCGAAGAAAACGTCAACGGTTGTTACGCCCAGAAGCCGCTCAAGGCCATCGAGCGAATTTTGGCGGCCAGTTCGCAACCGGGCGATCTGGTAGTGGATTTTTTCGCCCACTCCGGCACGACCCTCCTGGTCGCCGAGCAGAGCGGGCGGCGTTGCTTTACCGCCGACCTTGACCCGCTCTTTTGCGAGATTACGATCCGCCGCCTCGAACGGTTCCGGGCTACCGGGTTGACTGGCTGGCAAAACGATCACCCTTTCTCACAGGATTTGGCCTGAACCCCCTGCTCCCCCGTTCCAGGCTCGTTGACGCTATCGGCCCGACCTGCTAAAATCGAACCCGGTCTTTTTATTTTAACTTAGCGGTAAGTGGGGAGCAGGAGTTATCGTCGAGCCTGGGGCCGGGCCACCCGGTCAGTTAAATTTGCCACAGTTTGAACCTACCGAACCGTCTCTGCGACGGCTGGCTTTTACTCAGGCAACGGCTTTTGGGGTCGGGCTGGGCCTTTTGGGGTTGGGGGTTTACCTGGCCTGGTTGAGCTTGCCTTCCCGACTACCCGCGCTGGGCCTGGCCGGACTGCTGGCGGCCCTGGTCGGTCTGCGCTGGTACGTGCAACGTCGCTTGCAAGGTCTGGCGGTGCGGGTGCGGGCGGAATATCTGGCTCTGGCCGGAATTCTGGTAGGGGCGGCCCTCCTGCGCTTCAGGGGGTTATCCCAGAACTTGCCTTACCTGGATAATCCCGACGAGCCGACCCTGACCAACGCTGCGATCAAGATGCTCCAGACGGGCGACCTCAACCCTCACTTCTTTCGCTGGCCCAGCTTGCCTTTCTACCTGCAACTGGCCGTTTCGGTGCCGCAATTCCTGGGCGACGTGGGCCGGGGCGTTTACAGCGATTTAAACGGCATCTCGCCCGCCGGGTTCGTACTGGCCGGGCGGACGCTGGTGGCCGGGCTGGGTGTGGCGACGGTCTGGGTGACTTACCTGTTGGGCCGGACGCTTTACGGGCCGGGAGTGGGCCTCCTGGCGGCTTTGATCCTGGCGGTATTGCCTCTACACAGCGAGCACTCGCACTATCTTACTCCTGATGTGACGGTCACGTTTTTTGCCACCCTGACGCTGCTGTTCGCCGCCTGGCTATACCGCACCGGGCAGCGACGCTGGTATTTGTGGGCGGGGGTCGTGGCGGGCCTGACGCTAGGCTCCAAATATAACGTCGGGATCGTGCTTTTGACGGTAGTTCTGGCCCATTTCCTGACGCCCCGCGAACGGCGTGGGCGACCGCTCTGGCTGGGAGCTTCGGTCGGGCTGGCCCTCTTAACTTTCCTGGCGACGACGCCATTTGCTCTGTTCGACTCGCTCGGTTTCCTCAACGAGCTTACTTTTCAAATCCGCCACTACACGATCACCGGGCATGGCGGAGCGGACGAAGGGCCAAGCTGGTCGGCTTATTTGCGGGCTTTCTGGCTGGAAGGCTTTCCTTTTCAGGCCAGCTTTATAGCGTTGGGTGGCGTCGGGCTGGCTCTGGTGCGGCAACGGCGGGAGGATTGGCTGGTAGTCTCGCTGCCACTGGTGGGTTACTTCTTTTTTTCGACGGCCAAAGTTTTCTTTGCCCGCAACTTGCTGCCGCTTTTGCCGCCCCTGGCCGTGCTGAGTGCGGTCTTTCTGGTGACTCTGGCCGGATGGCTGCTGGCCCGGAGCGGCTATCACGCGCCAGGCCAGGAACGAGCGCGAAAGTGGCGCAGTACCGGGCTGGTGGCGGGGTTGTGGCTGGTCTTCTTTTTCTTTGGCCTTTTAAATTGCGTCCTGACCGACCGTTATTACTCGCAGCCCGATACGCGGGTGCTGGCCGGAGAGTGGATCGTGCGGAACCTGCCCGCCGGGGCTAAAATCAGGCTAGAAGCTGGTACGCCGGTGTTACCCGCCGACCGCTACAAAAACGCTAACGAGCAACGCCCGATTGGAGCACATGAGCCGGACTGGTATCGCCAGCAAGGATTCGATTACCTCGTAGCGAGTTCGGGGCAGTACCTCGAACTGAGTCAGAACGACGCCCAGGCGCGGGAGAATTATCGCCAGGTTTTCGAGCAGTTTGGACTTGTTCAGGAATTTAAGGAGGCCAGAGGCGACCGGCCCGGCCCGACCATTCGGATTTACAAGGTTAAGAAGTAGTTCCGGCTTTTTATTTTAGAAAATACACAGATCACAAAGGGTAAAATTTAGCCATGTCAAACGTTTCGTCCGGTGCGTTACTCGACCCTAACACCCGGCTTCCCGGTGAGGATGAGGGAGCGGAAAAAATCCTGATGGTAATCGTACCGACTTACAACGAAGCTCCTAACATCGAACGGTTGTTGCAAACGCTTTTCGGGCTGGGCTTGCCGGGGTTGCGGGTGCTGGTGGTAGACGATAACTCGCCGGACGGAACCGGCACGCTGGCGGAAGAACTTGGGCAGAGCCGTTACCCCGGTCAGGTGGAAGTGCTGCATCGTCCGGGCAAGCTGGGCCTGGGAACGGCTTACATTGCCGGGTTTCAGCACGCCCTCAGCCGGGGAGCCACTTACATTGTCGAGATGGACGCCGATTTCTCGCACGACCCGTCCGTAGTCAAGAAATTTTTAGAGGCGATGGAAAACGCCGATGTCGCGGTCGGATCGCGCTATGTGGTGGGTGGTTCGCTGGACGCAAGCTGGAAGCTGATCCGCCGGATCATCAGCAAGGGCGGTTCGATCTATTCACGGGCCGTCCTGGGCCTCAAGGTACACGACACCACCGCCGGGTTCAAAATGTTTCGGCGGGAAGTGCTGGAACGGCTACCGTTGGAGCGAGTGCGCTCGAACGGGTACTGCTTCCAGGTCGAAATGGCTTATTTGTGCCAGAAATATAGGTTTCGTGTCACCGAAGTGCCGATCCATTTTACCGACCGGGTGGCCGGTACTTCTAAAATGAGTGCTGGAATTGCCCTCGAAGCGGCCTGGAAGGTCTGGCAAATTCGCTTCCGGTATTAAGACGAAAATCAGCTACGAAACAAAAGGGGAGAAAAGTTAGATGCCAGAGACGCTAAGCGAGACGATTGACGAAGCGCAGTATGGGGCCATCGAAAGCCGGATTTTAGAGGCTATCGAGCGGGCCGGGCCGGAACTGATCGAGGTGAGCCGGACGATCCACGCCGACCCGGAGACCGCCTATAACGAGCATCGGGCGGCGGCACTCCTGGCCCAGCGGCTGGAAGCGGGCGGCTACGCAGTGCAACGCCGGGCGGCAGACCTCGATACTGCTTTCGTGGCAACTGCCGGACGGGAAGCTTCGCCCATGATTGCGGTGCTGGCCGAGTACGACGCTCTCCCCGGTATCGGCCACGCCTGCGGCCACAATCTGATGGCGACGGCGGCATTGGGGGCGGGACTCGCTCTGCGTCAGGTGATTGACGATCTGCCGGGGCGGGTGGCCGTCTTTGGCACTCCGGCGGAAGAAGGCGGTGGCGGCAAGGTTGTAATGGTCAACCGGGGTTTATTTCAAGGCGTAGATGCGGCCCTGATTTTTCATCCGGCCACCTACAATATGGTCGGGCGCGGTTCGCTGGCCTCGACGCGAGTTAACCTTATTTTCCGGGGCAAATCCAGTCACGCCGCCGCCGCCCCGGACAAAGGCATCAACGCCCTTGACGCAATCATCCAGACCTATAACGGGGCGAACGCGCTGCGCCAGCATCTGCGCGACGACGCCCGCATTATGGGCGTAATTACCAACGGCGGACAGGCCGCTAATATCGTGCCGGACTATGCCTCTGCTCAGTTCAGCATCCGGGCCAGCGACCGCGCCTATGCCGACGAAGTGCTGGCGAAATTCCGCCACTGCGCCGAAGGCGCGGCTCTGGCGACCGGGGCTACCCTGGAATTTCAGGTGATCGAGCCGAGCCGATACGATAACATGATTACCAATAGCGTGATCGGCGATATTTTCGCCCAGAAGCTTCAAATGCTGGGTTTGCCTATCGAAGAGCCGGACGGCAACGAGCGGATGGGCAGCACCGATATGGGCAATGTCAGCCAGGTCGTCCCGTCCATTCATCCTTACCTGGCGATTGCTCCCGTGGGTGTGAACGGCCATAGCATCGAGTTTCGTGAGGCGGCTGGTTCCGACCGGGGCCAGGAAGCCATGCTGAATGCGGCGCGGGCGATGGCCCTGACTGCCCTCGACCTGCTGGCTCGGCCCCGACTGCTGGCGGCGGCTAAAGCCGAATTTGCCGAGCAAGCCGTTCGTGGCATCGTCAAAGGCTAAGTCTGACTTCTTGCGTTTCCTTCACACCCATTTACACAGGTTTAACATTGCCATTACACCCCGCTAACGTGCGGGGTTTATTATTGTTATGTAGGATAGACCCAGGGTAGTATAAGGCAAAAGCAAGCGAGGAACTAAGCAAGTATGAGTGACAATCTTTTGAGCGACCGCAAAGTGGCGGCGGCCCACCTGCTGCGGCGGGCCGGATTTGGCGGCACTCCTGCCGAGATAGACGAACTGGCCGCTCTGAGCCACGCCGAGGCGGTCGAAAAGCTTTTGAATTTGAAATATGACGGCAATCTGGCTTTTAATTTAGAGCGTAAGCTGCAAGAAAACGGCTACCAGGCCGACCTCAACGATATGGCTTACTGGTGGCTCCTGACGATGGCCCGTACCCGCCAGCCCTTGCAGGAAAAGATGACGCTGTTCTGGCACGGTCATTTCACCAGTTCCTACACCAAAGTCAAAGACCCCATGCTGCTGCTGGAACAAAATCAGTTGTACCGAGACAATGCGCTGGGCAATTTCAACGATCTGGTCAAGAAAGTTTCGCGCAACCCGGCCATGATTGATTACCTGGACGGCCAATCGAACCGCAAGGCCAAGCCCAACGAGAACTACGCCCGCGAACTGATGGAGCTTTTCACGATTGGCATTGGCAATTACACCGAGCAAGATGTCCGCGAAGCCGCCCGTGCTTTCACCGGGTGGAGCTACAAAGACCGCACCTATGTCTTCGAGAAGAACCAGCACGATACCGGCTCGAAAACTTTTATGGGCAAAACTGGTTCCTTCAACGGCGACGACATTATTGACATTGTGCTGGCCCGGCCCGAAAGTGCCAAATTTATCACGACCAAGCTCTGGCGGTTCTTCGGTTACGACAACCCCGAACCGGCCCTGGTAGACCGCCTGGTGGCTGTTTACACCAAAAGCAATTACAGTATCAAGGAGCTTTTGCGGGCGATTTTCCTTGCGCCGGAGTTTTTGTCGGACAAAGCCTACCGCGCCCTGGTCAAAAGCCCGGTCGAGTACACTGTTGGAATGATCAAGAGCCTGGGAACGAACAACATTGACCTGAATGTTTCGCGGGCGGCGGCAGGGATGGGCCAGGTTCTGTTCAACCCGCCGACGGTCAAAGGTTGGGATGGTGGCCTGACCTGGATCAATAGCGCGTCTTTCTTCGACCGGGTTAACGCCGCAAACGGGCTGACCACGAATCGCGGCCAGCAGATGGACCGCTACAATCCTTACGATTTGCTGGCTAAAGCCGACTCTGCCGGGACGGTGGTAGACCGTTTCGCCGGTCTGTTGCTGGATGGCAAAATTGGGCCGGAAGTCAAGGATGCTTTGACCGAGTACCTGAACGGCGGGAAAAGCCTCCAGGCCAGCGATTTCGAGGCCGCCGCTTCTAATAAACTGCAAGCCCGCGACCTGGATGCCCGCGTGCGCGGCACTCTGCACCTGCTGATGTCCAGCCCCGATTACATGTTGAAATAAGATTAGCCCCTGGCGATTAGCGAGTAACATCCAGACGCTAAATGAGAATGCTTCATAACGAGGAAAAGAAATGCTTTCGCGTAGAAATTTTTGTAAGACTTGCGGGCTGGTAAGCCTGGGCGGAGTAATGGCGCCGAACTTCCTGGCTCAGAGCGTGGTAGCCAGTACGGCAGACCTGGCTCAGGGCAAACGCGCCCTGGTGGTGGTGCAGATGACCGGCGGTAACGACGGCCTGAATACGGTTGTGCCGTTCTCAGACCCGGCTTACCTTAAAGCCCGCCCGACAATTGGCTTGAAAGAGGCCGACCTTTTGAAACTGGATAACGACCTGGCCCTCAACTCGGCCCTCAAGGGGCTGAAAGAGCTTTACGACGCCGGGCAGGTGGCGGTCGTGCGTGGGGTTGGCTACCCTAATCCTAGCTACAGCCATTTCCGCTCGATGGAAATCTGGCAATCGGCTCAGCCCGAAAGCCCGCCGCACGATGGTTGGCTGGGCCGCTACCTGGAAGCCGCCGACAAAGCAGGCGACAAAGATGCCCTGGCCCGCCTGGGTATGACTATCGGTAACACCGGGCAAGGCGGCGGCGCACCTCTGGCATTTTGGACTAACAAAACGGTCGTCCTGTCGTTTGGCGGGCTGGATCGCTTTCAGTTCAAAGGCGACCAGGCGATCAAAACCGACCGCGACGCGCAGCTTGCCGCCGCCCGCAAGATTTATAATGTGGTGAACAGCAATCCGATGGCTGATTATGTGCGCAAGACCGCCCTGGACGCCCTGACCGCCAGCGATTCGCTGGAAAAGCTGTTGACCTCGACCACCTATAAGCCCGCCGCCACTTACCCAAAATCTCAGTTTGCCGACCGCCTCAAGACTATCGCGCAGCTACTGAGTGCGGACTACGGTTCGCGGGTGTTCTACCTTTCGACCGACGGCAGCTTTGACACGCACTTCAACGAAGCGGTTACGCATCCGCGCTTACTGGAAATTATGGGCGAGGCTCTGAACGCTTTCTACAAAGACCTGGCCGGGCATGGTCTGGCCGAAGATGTGATGACGATGACCTTTAGCGAGTTCGGGCGGCGGGTGAATGAGAACGGCAGTCGCGGCACCGACCACGGCAGTGCCGCCCCAATGTTCGTGCTTGGCGGTAAGAGTGCTATCAAAGGCGGTCTTTACGGCCAGCAACCGAGCCTGACCGATCTCGATAACGGCAATATGCGCTCGACGACCGATTTTCGCTCGGTTTACGGCACGGTTTTGAAGAACTGGCTCGGTACGGCTCCTGCGCCGGTGGTGGGTGGTGAGTTCCCGACGCTGGACTTTGTGAAGTAGGCCGGGAGGAAAGCAAAATTTATGAAAAAGTTTGATTTGAAAAGCTGGCTGCGGCCCTATGCGCTCTTGTTGTGCGGGCTGGCCCTGAGTCTGCTGCTGGCGGCTTGCGGCGGCGAGGCAGCCCTGAACTCCACGCCCGCTTCCGGCTCGACTACGAGCGCAGTTCAGTCCAGCCCAGGTACGACCGCTACGACCGCTTCAACTACCACCACGACCGCAACGACAACAGGAGCGGCCACCACGACGGATGCGGCAATGGGCGCAACCCAACCCGCTACCCCGGAGGCAACCGGCGGAGTCGTGCCGGGCGCGACGGCGGGCGGTTCGTACACTCCGGCGGGCGGTCAAAGCGGGGCGACCAGCCCAACTCCGGCGGCGGTCAAGGTGATCGATCCTAATCTTAAAGGCGACCTGCTGCTGTGGGACGCCCTGCCCAAAGAGCAGACCGGCGCGTTGAACGAACTGGTCGCAACCTTTCGCAAGGCATACCCCGGTCTGAAGGTGCAGACGCAGCACTTCGAGCCGGACGAACTGATTTACTCGGTCGGAGAGGGAGCCAAAACGAGTAAGTTACCCGACCTGATCCTGGCTTCGTCCGATTTTGTCACCGATTTCAAGGCCGTCAACGCGCTGCAACCGGCGGACAAAGCGTTCGATCAGGCTTTCCTGGACAAGTTTAGCCCCAACGCTCTGGCCGGAAGTAAGCTAGAGGGGAGCCAGTGGGGAGTGTCGTTTACCTATAGCGGTACGCCGGTGATGCTGTACAACAAGAAGCTCGTGCCGACTGCTCCGACGACCTGGAACGAATTGGGCGGAGTGGCGCGTCCGCTCTACGATGCCAAAGCTAAATCAATTGGCCTGGCGGCAGACCTGAACGACCCCTATATCCTGACCAGTGTACTCGGTGCGTTCGATGGCTCTTTGCTGGATGCCCAGAACAAGCCCACCCTCGATACGCCTCAGATGGTCAGTTCGCTGGGTTTCCTGCAAAATTTGCTCAAGGATAAGACCGTGCGAGATCAATCGCGGGTGAAGGATAACCAGATTGAGTATGCTTTTCGAGACGGTCGGTTAGGGGTTTACCTGGCCGGGGATTGGTTGATCGGGCAGTACGCCGGGGCAATCAATCCGACTGGCTCGGATGCCAAGCTTGACCTGGGAGTGGCTCCGCTGCCTAAAATTGATGCGACCGGCAAATATCCGGCTCCTTTGAACGATGGCAAAACTTTCTTCTTGGGTGCTAACACGAGCGGCGACCGCCTCAAAGCGGCCCAGACTTTCTTGCAATGGCTGGCTTTGCCTGAGCAGCAAGCGACGATTTTGAGCAAGGTGCATTTGCTTCCGGCCACCAAAGCTTTCCTGGCGAGTGAGGCCGTCAAGGGCAACCCGGTCTGGAGCGGCTTGCTGGCCCAGCTAGACCTGAGCAAACCTCAGCCCGTTGCCCTCGAAATGCGGGCGGTACAGGCCGCTCTTCGGCCCAGCCTGGAAGGTGCTATCGCCGGGACGCTTCAGCCGGGCGAAGCCGCCAAAGCCATGCAACAAGCCGCTAACGACTATGTGGCAAAGCTGGCAATCAAATAAGCCTGGTTTAATCGGCTTTATTCCTGAAACATATCTTCCTGATAGGTTGGGAGAGAGGTGGCGACCAGGTGGTTGCCACCTCTCTTTTTGCCCTGTATAATCGCTTTCCAGATTATAACTTCTTGTTATAAAAGAAAAACGACGGAGTAAGCGTTAGAACGAGCGGCAGGACAGTTTTATTTAACCCAGGAAAATCTCTTTGAGCCTGATTTCATCGTCGCGTCCGAGACGTGCCTTACAATTGAATCTGGGGCAGGGCTGGCCGGGCCAACTGGGGTTGGGCCTGGGGGCGGTCGGGCTGGGAGTCGTGGCTGGACTAGGTGCGATGCTGCTACCAAACCCTTTTTTAGGGTTTGCGCTGGTGGCAGGGCTGGTGGTGGCGGGCCTGATGATAGCCCGGCCACGCTTTACCCTCGGCCTGATCGTCGCTATTTGTTGCCTGTTGCCGTTTGGGATTGTGCCGGTCAAGGCCGGAGTGCTGACTTTTAGCTTGCTGGAAGCCGCCCTGCTGGTGCTGTTTGGGGTCTGGCTGTTCGGGCTGGCCCTGGCCCGGCGGGGGGCGGCCCATCTTGTGACCGGGCCGTTCGACTGGGCAATTTTTCTTTTGCTGGGCCTGAGCTTCTTTTCGCTCCTGCTGGGTATCCAGACCGCCACGGCGACCGACCTGCACAACTACTTCAAATTCAGCCTGGCAATCCTGGCGTTCTTCCCAATTATTAACTTCGTGCGTACCCAGCAGGCGGTAGACGGCTTGCTGCGCTCCCTGATGCTGCTTGGCGGACTGGCGGGTTGGGTTGGGTTGGGGTTATACGCCCTGAACCGAGATTTGCAAGAACGCTTGCTGGTAGCCCTGGGAGTGGTCGGCTACCCGACCGAAGGGCGCATCTTGCGCTACGACCTGGATGACCCGGCCCGCGCCCAGCGTGCGACTGGCACTTCGGTAGACCCGAACTGCTACGGCGGTATGCTGGTGCTGACGATCACGCTGATCATCACGCAGATGATGGCGGCAAAACCACTCTTACCGCGCTGGCTTTTGGCTTTGCTGCTGCTGGGGCCGAGTATTTCGCTTTACCTGACCTACGGACGCGGAGCGCAGTTGGGAGCAGTGGCGGTGATCGCTTTCGTTGCGACGGTCAAGTACCGGCGTATCTGGCTCTATGCCCTGCCCTTTATCGGGGTGGCCGCCCTGATTTTACCCAATACCTTTTTGTGGGAACGGCTTAGCTCCGGCTTTGCCCTGGAAGACCCCGCCTCGCGTTTGCGGCTGGACGAATACGGCAACGCCCTGGCAATCATCGGGCGGTTTCCCTGGTTTGGGATCGGCTTCGGAGCCGCCCCCGACCCGGACTTACAGGCGGGTGTGTCCAGCATCTACCTGACGGTTGGCGAAAGAATGGGGCTAGTTGGACTGGCCGCCTACCTGCTCTTGATTTTCTTATTTTTCGCCTTCGTGGTGAACCAGTGGGGCCGCCTGTCGGACGAGCGGCAACAGGCTAACGTGTTGAGCCTGGTGGGAGGCATCATCGGGGCTTTGGCGGTTGGCTTGCTCGACCACTATTTTTTCAACATCGAGTACAGCCACATGGCCGCGCTGTTCTGGCTTTTTGCCGCTCTGACGGTGGTACAACTTCGGTTGGGTAGCCCAGATTCGGTTCGGGCCGAGAAAGGGAATTCCCGGCCTTTGTCTTCAACTTCAAACCCGGTTCTTTCTAGGGAGAGGGACGCTAAACTTCTGCCGACGAGTGAGAGTTGACGAAATCGAGGATACGCCGCCAGGCATCGTCGGAAGCATCGGCAAAATCGGTCGCTTTGCGGTCGAAGAAGCTGTGGGGCGCACCGGGATAAATCGTGATGTTGTTTTCAACCCCGGCGGCGTCCAGCTTTTCCTCAAGCTGTCGCACGTCACTTTCGGGAATGCCCGCGTCGGCTCCGCCAAATAGCCCCAGCACGGGGTAAACGACTTTCGAGGCGTTGTCGAGGACAGTGCCGCTTCCGCCGAAATCCCGGCTCAGCCCGGCGTAGAACGGCACAAGGCCCGCAAAGCCAAAAGCTGGGTTTGTGCCGGACAAGAGCGTGAATGAGCCACCCATGCAAAAGCCAACCACGAAGACCGCCGCCCCGCCTCCGTCGCTCTGGCCGTGCAGGTGATCTAGCCCCGCCTCGACATCCTGGAAAAAGCTATCTAGTTTCAACTGCTGGACGTGCGGCCAGAACTCGAACGAGTCGTCCCGCCCGGAAAGCCCGGCAGTGCGGCCAAAGTAATCCAGGGCCAGGGCCGGAAGGCCGACCTCGGCAAAGCGCAAGGCCAGGTCTTTGTAAAACTGATGCAGCCCGCGCACATCCGGGTAGATCAAAATCTGGGCCTTCGAGGGCGCGGCGGGCTTGGCGTAGTAGGCCGCAAAGCGCGTGCCGTCGCGGGCAGTTAGCACCAGGTCTTCGCCCTGAGCAGGGCCGGACGCACCGGGCGGAAAGGGCGGTTCCGCCCTATCGTCGTAGCACATTTTAACTCCTCCTGATTGATAAAATCCAGGTAACGCGCCAGGATTATAACCCAACCCAGACGGACTTCCTACTTACAAAGCAAACCAATAGGACGATTTCAAGCGAAAGCCTGAAGGATAAAGCAAGTTTAGCAGGTCAGACCTGAAAGAGGGCAGTCCTTGAATTCAAGGACTGCCCTCTTTTAATTCCCCTCGGCTACCGTGTGGGGTTAGTTAGTGTTGTTGTTTTGCGGTGTCGGAGTCGCTTCGACGGTCGTAACCGGGTTGAGCGGGTCAGAGTGAAGGCCGTTGCCGTTACTCTTCCTGTTGGGGTTGGTTTTAAGAGCCGGGAGACTTTCCATCAGGTCGGTGATCTTCAGGCCGGTCAGGGTTTCGATCAGGGCCGGAGCCTGAGCAATCATCTTTGCCAGGTCCGCCGTAATTTGGTTGGCCCCAAAGCCGCGTCCGTTCGAGTTGTCGCCGGTGCTGACGATAGTAATCTTGTCCACCTTGCTGAGTGGTTCGCTCATAGCGCGGGCCAGTTCCGGGATGCTTGAAAGCAGTTTATCCAGCAGAGCGGCCTGGTTGTATTCGTGGTAGGCTGCCGCTTTGAGGGTCATCGCTTCGGCTTCCGCTTCACCTTTGGCCCGGATAACGGCGGCTTCGGCCAGACCTTGATCCTGAATCGCCTGGGCCTCGGCCTGACCGCGCAGGCGGATCGCCTCGGACTGAGCCGAGGCTTCTAATACTTTGCGCTGGCGGTCGGCTTCGGCCAGAATTTCAACTCGTCTGCTCTCGGCTTCGGCTTCTTTCTGGACGGAAGCAATCAGTTCTTTCTCGCGGCGGATGATTTCGGCGTCCTGAACTTTAGCTTCTTCCTCTTTTCGTACCCGCTCTACCCGCACTTTCTGAGCGGTTGCTTCCTGATCCATGATCGAAGTTTGAATGTCATAGGCTTTGTCGGCATTGGCTTTCTCGCGCTGCATCGAGCCAACATACTCGGCTCGTTTAATTTCCAGGTCGCGGGTAGCCTCGGCCTGGCGGGTCTGGGAGGCGGTTTCGGCAATTACGCGCACCTGGTCGGCCTCGGCGCGGGCAATGCTGGCTTCGCGCAAGGTCTGGGCGCGGCGCATGGCGGTATCGCGCTCGGCCTCGGCGGTCGCTACATCGGCATCGCGCTTGATCCGGGCAATGTCAGGCCGACCCATATTTGAAATGTACTCGTTTTTGTCGCGTACTTCCCGAATAGTAAAAGAGATAATTTCCAGCCCCATCTTGCTTAGTTCGTCCTGGCTGGTCGAGCGCATGCGGTCGGCTACCATTTCTGGCTCTTTGACGATTTGCTCGACGGTCAACTGGCCGATAATACCGCGCAAATGGCCTTCCATCACCAACCGGATCAAACCTTCACGTTCCTGTGCCACCTTAGTCAGGAGTTGTTCGGCGGCAGTAGCAATACTGACCGGATCATTTTTAATCTTGATCTGGGTGACGGCTTCGACTGAAACTGCTACGCCTTGTCGGGTATAGAAATCTTGCTGAGGTGCTACGTCAAAGCTCATCAATTCGAGGGAAAGCTTCTTGGCATCTTGAATGAACGGCCAGACCACCCGCCCGCCGCCTACGGCAACCTGCGTCCCGCCGCGTCCATAGACGATCAAAGCCTCGTTTGGCCCGACCTTACGATAGAGGGCCACACTGATCCAGATGATCAGCAGCAGCACGACCAGCGCACCAACACCAACTGCAATTGTGGTTTCCATAACGCTTATCCTTTCTGATCAGGAAGTTATTTAAAGTTGTTCAAGCTGGGTCTGAAGGTCGGGGAGAAGATTTTTAAGGTCCTCGACATAGGCCACCCCGTTCTGATAGCGCAATACCACTACTTCGGTGCCTTTGGCAATCGGTTGGCCGTTTACACTGCGGGCGGCTTCGCTGCGCAGGGTGCCAAAACGGGTATAAATGATTTCGCCAGTGCCGCCCTCGAAGATCGAACTGCTGACACGGGCCGGAATACCGGCCATTTCGTAATCTTGAGTTCGCATAATAGGGGTTTGAGAGGTATTGAGAACTTTGTTCAAGAAAAGGAGTACCAGGCTGTAGCCTGCCACGCCTCCTATGATACCGAGGCCCAGCGCAGCCAGATTTGGCAGGCCGATTGCTATCGCAATATAGCCGCAGGCTCCAAACCAGGTGACAAAGAGGATCAGAGCATTAAAGTTTAGCCACATCAAGCCGCCTGGCTCCTGGCCTCCCTTGTCCGTGGCGTGGCCGTGGCCGGCAGCGTGTGGGCCGTGGGCTGCTCCGCCGTGTCCAACGTGGCCCAGGTGTCCGACATGCTCGCCCATGCTGATCTGAGCATCGTGTCCACCTAGAGCGTGACCGAGGCCACCCAGCAAGAATGAAGCAACCGTAAAGACCAGCCCGAAGATAAAACAACTCAGGAAAAAACTGCTCAACCAGGGTACAAAAGCTCCTGCTGCAATCAAGGCGACCAGCAGCCCTAGCCCGACCACCGCAAGCACAAATTTGCTCATTTTCTGTAGGCCTTACCTGCTCTAAACTGAACTGAAGGCGGGGCGGGAAGCAAAAGCGGGGCTTTGGATCGCGTCCTCGTCTGTGAAACAACTCTAACGCTCGTACCTTAAATTTACGTGAGAGAAAACAGAAAGTTTCGAGCCTTTTCAAAGTAACCCTAAAATCAAGAATAGGGTCGAAACTAAAAAGCTTCGGCCAGTTTTGGCCGAAGCTTTCTTTTTCTGCTGCTAACTATTAGCTCACCTGGAATTCTACCTCGCGGACGCTGGTGTTTCCGGCGCGATCCTGGGCCAGCACTTGCAAGGAGTGGCGTCCGGGCGAGAGTTTAAGGGATTGCCCGTTGGCGACGACCTGGGCCGAGGCGGTATCGCGGTCCAGCAGACCTTGCTGCAAAGACAGGCCCGACAAACTATCGTCGGCCTGCCACCGGGCGGTGAAGGAGCCGGTCTTGACTACTCGCGGTGCGACGACGTTAACTGTCGGGCCGGTTTTGTCCTGGCTGGCGGCGCGGTCGAGCAGGTTAGCCTTTACCGTCCGGTCGAAGTTGCCGTTGCCCTGGCTATCCACTCGCAAAGCGGGCAGAGAGCCGTTTAGTCCGGCAAAATCAAGCTGTGCCTCTCCTCCGGCCTGGACCGGAACGTTCAGGTAGAGAGCGGACTGTGCAATATCGTCGCCGTCAAGCTGGCGGATTTTCAGGTCGAACGCTCCGGCGGCGGTAGCTTTCATGCGCAAATTGTAGCGGTTTCCGGCGGGCAGGTAGACAAACTGGCTGTCGCCCAGCGTTTCGACCTGGCTACCGGCCACGCCCCGCTCGAACTTGTTGGCCTGCCCTGCCACATGCCCAGTGTGCGCACCCGCCGCGTTGTAGACTTCAAGCTCGGCTCCATTGGTGACGCCGATCCAGTAACCGCTCAAGCGGGTGCGAGAAGCGGTGAGGTCGGCGGTATTCTGCGCGTTGCTCTGGAGGCCGGGGCCAAGCGGATCAACTTGATTATTCAAAATCTGGCCGAGCAGGGTCAGTGAAGGGCCATCCCCGGTGCGAATACCCAGGAAAGTATCGTATTGCACCAGTGCACCGTGTTCGCGGTTGACCAGATGGATGCTGGCGTTGCCGCTGAGGTCGAGGCCACGGCTGGCGTCTTTGGGGGTTGCGCTAAAGAACGGAACCGTGCCGTCGCCATCCACGGTCAGAAAATCTTGCTTGGGGCAGGGATGATAGCTGAACCAACTCCAGCACGAGCCGGTATAATCCCGAATCTGGCCGAGGGTTGCCAGGCCGCTCCCGTTGATGAAGGAAAGGCGGGGGCCACCCGGCCAGGCGGTGTCCAGGCGGTCGTGGAGATTTTGGGCGAAGGCGGCGGCGTTCTGATTTTTGCCCAGGTTTCGCAACAGAGTTTGCAGGGCCGGGTAGCTTAGCACTCCGCCGACCTGCCCGTTACCGTCCACGTCGCGGTCTTCCCGAAACGGCGAGAGCAGCCCGCTTGTGGAGTTGTTGTAAAAAGAGTAGTAGGCCAGCGAGGGTAAAAGCTCCCAACCTCCGGCCATATTCTGCACCATATCCTTAACTTCGCCCGGATCCAGACCCAGACCCAGGAAACTCGGCCCGAATTGGTCGCCGTACATCAGGGCTTTGAGGAATTTGGGCGAACCCAGGTAAGGTGTACCCAAATTGATCATCCGGCGCACTTTGGCCGCTCCGCCAGGACTACTGATGTAGTTGCGCCCGACCAACCCGCCCATGCTGTGGCCGATCAGGTCAACCTGGCTCGTTCCGGCGGCGGTGCGAGCCTGGTTCACCAGATTATCGAGGTTATCGAGGGTAGCCCGTGGAATATCGCGCCGCCAGTCGTAAGCAAAGCGAAAGAGCGTCACACCGTCCACATATCCCTGGCGGTGCAAGAAATCTACCAGATCGCCGTAGGCACTATCATATATACCGCCAACGCGCAGGTTCGAGTAAGGAATGTAGGGTGTATCGGCGTCCGGGCCGATGCCCAGCGTATCGAAGTAGTCGTCCGAACCGGGCAGGGCGGCTTCCCAGACGTTCACCCAGACGGTTTCGTTCGAGCCGTAGGTGTGCTGATAGCTACCGCCGTGGCCGTTGTTGTTCTCCTGAAAGGTGTAGCCGGGGCCGGTGACGAAAGTGCTGCCTGCTACGCCGGGAATGATAATGACCGGGACACGCCCGGCGGCAATCGCCTGGGACGGCCAGAGGCCCAGGGCCAGGCCCAGCGTCAGGGTCAGGACAGCCCACAGCGTCAGGGCGTTACGGGTGGGCCGCTTTAGCGCACGCCGATCTACGGTGATCATAGCCTTTATTCTCCTTTGCCAAAGAGGTTTTAGGTTATTCCTGCTTGATACAACTTGCAAAGAGGGGTGTATAGCGGTTTGAGAGCGGGGAGCGCATCGGGCGAGCAGACCGTATACTGGACATAATTCTAGCATATTGCAGGGAGGCTGAATAGACCTTTTAAACCTGATTTATTCAGCCCAGACCGATATTTGGATTTAAATAAAATTGAAGCGGTATACGCGGCTAAAGAGTGCTAAAAAATTCATCGAGGGTAATCGCAAAGCGGCGTGGCCCTTCGATTGGCGGAGAATGGCCGCCTCCCTCGAAAATGGTTTCCTCGAAGCGGTGGTTGGCCCAGGCGCGGCGGGCGGTTTCCCAATATTCGGGCGGGATCGAGGCATCGGCGTTGCCGTGGACGCTCAGCACCGGCAGGGTCAGGTCGGTGTGCCGTTCGGTCAGGTCTGAGAGGCGTAAGCTGGAAGGGCCGGGTTCTTCCGGCGGGAAGTAGTGGACATTCATCACGCTCTGCAAAAGATAGTAGAAAAGGGCGTTACCGGGAGGACTATTATCGAGGGGAAAGCGGCCATCCCGCAGGCTGTTAGCCCGGATGATTCGGGCGACCGCCTCGAACTCGCCCCGCTCGGTCGCCTGGGCCAAAAATTCGCGGGTGGCCTGGCTACCCAGTTCGGCGGTGGCGTAGGGCGAAAGCGAACTTATCAGTACCAGCGAGAGGCACCGCTCCGGGTGAGCCAGGGCGAACCGCGTCGCCACCTCGCCTCCCATCGCCCAGCCGACCAGGTGGGCTTGCCGCAGACCAATCTGATCCAGTAAAGCCAGCAGATCGCCCACAAAGTCGGTCCCCGTTACCAGGCTCGGCGTGTCGGCGTCGCCGTGAGAGCGCAAATCCGGCGCGTAACAGGCATACTTGTTGGGCATTAGCTCTTGAAAAGCAGCCAGGGCCGGTTCCCACCATCGCCCCGAAACCAGGCTACCGTGAACAAACACGATGCTTTCAGCGTCCTGCCAATCGCGCCCGCTATGGCGGTAAACCGTTGCAAAATCCCCTAGCCTCACACGATGCAGGCTTACACTATCGTAGAAAGTGTCTTCGATCATTTCTGGTGGCGACCTTCCGGTTGGGTAATGCCTGCCTGGTTCTCAAAATGCTAATAAATCAAGGCTCACGATTTTACTGCCTGAGTGAAATTATAGGCCGCAGTCCAAGCCCGCGTCAACGCCAGGCGATGTAAACATAGGCCGAATCATTTAGAGAAAAATAATATTCTCTCTAAATGATTACTTCAAGTTCTGGTTTGAGCTAAACAGGCTCCAGGTGATACAATAGTTTGGTATAGGCAGCAGGAAAGCTACTAAACTAAACGAAAGCTATCGGGTTAAATAGAAAGGTTTATTGGGATGATGCAAAACTTTGGCGGGAGTGGCCCGGCCAGCTATAAAGAAGTGACACCCGCCGAGGCTCAGGCGATGCTGGAAAGCGGCCAGGCCGTCCTGATTGACGTGCGCGAACCGGGCGAATACGCTCAGGTACACGCCAGAGGTGCTACGTTGATGCCGCTTGGCACGGTTCCGCAACACCTGGCTGAAATTCCAACCGACAAAGATGTGTTGATGATTTGCCAGAGCGGAGGCCGCAGTGCGCGGGCTTGCGAAGCGGTCAGTCGCACGGGGCATACCCGCCTTTTTAATGTCAAAGGCGGTACGGCAGCCTGGGTCGCCGCGAAGTTACCAACCGAGAGGTAGGTAATAGGAACATGCACGGGGTTGAGGGTTCGTCGTGGTGTCTGGCATTTAACCTCAACTCTTAACTCCAACTTTATTTTGTGTTATACTTGAACTCGCTCGAAGCACTTTTTCATTTCATATTAAAATATTCACTCGGTCGCTGGCCCGAATTGTGCCGTAAAGTTGGCGAACTTGAGTTGAGGATTGGCTCGAACAGGCTCGGTTTCGGCCAGGGTGATCCGTCTGCCGTACAGCGCAGTGCTGGACTCGGCACACCTTCTCATTCCCTTGTTAGCTCGCAGCACTTATCTTACCTGTTGTAAGGTCTCATTTTTGTTTTGGGCATTGGCTAAGGCTAAAGTAGTACCCCTGGTTTTGAGCGTGCACGAAGTGAGATAGCCTGTGTGGGAAACGGTCCAGGCTGTCAAGGTCATTTAGAAGGAGATTAAGCTCAATGAGCAGATTTTTGATCATCGTCGGCGCAATTGCCCTCGCGTTAATTGTGTTAATAATCCCGCTAGTGGTTTTTATCTGGGTGCCGAATGATGCCGTGCAGAAGCTGAGCCAGATGGCGATAATCGTAACATCAGTGTTTGCCTGCGGCCTTTTGCTGGTGACAATTGGTCTGATCGCTGCAATTCTGGCTCTGGTGGTGGTCATCCGCAACCTGACCGAAAACAAGGTTGGGCCTTTGATTGACCGGGTCACGGAAACTGCCGATAGTGCCAAAGGTACAGTTGCTTATGTGGGCGAGGGAGTAGTCTCGCCTTTGGTCAAGGTCGCTTCGATCCTGGCCGGTATTCGGGCGGCTATTAGAACCCTCTGCCGAGGCGGCAAGCCGTAAGCCGAAAGGAGATAACTGCAAGGTTATGTTTAAGTACAACGACCAACCACGCCGCCCCGACCCTTTTGTGCAAGGCTTCCGGCTAGGGCTGATGTTTGGGGCAATGGGTGCATTGATCATTCTAGGGCGTCGAGGTAGCACCGGGCCAACCCTCTAACCGGCCTCTTTTCAAAAGTAACTTACGCATCAAATAGTCGAAACGAATATGTAAATTTCGTTTCGACTATTTGATTTTATTATTATCATTGCATATTTTGTTAGCCGTAATAAAACGTAAACCTTAATGAGAATGATTACGGTGACGAACCAGATACAAATGATAATATGGGGGTAATGGTACCCACGATGGTGAAAAAATAAAAGTAGCTGCCAAATCATAAGGGATTACAGATCCAGAAAATATACATGACTTTTCAGATTATGTGCACAAGGTTAAAGATCAAATTGGAAGAAGAGGTGTCGACAATCTCACGCTTAAGGCTTTACAAGAACTTGCGAAGCAGTGGTTAGCATCGAGAGGACGATAGTAATGACAACAGAATCTTATTTCTTTAATTACTCTGCTACTATTCGTATTTCTGGTGAGACTATAAATTTTGAAGAGATATCTAATACCTTACAAATCACACCAAATCACACTCACCGGAAAGGCGATAAAAGTCCATTAGGAACATTTTACGATAGTGATATGTGGCTATATGATGTAGAGCTTCCTAGAGAAGTAGATTTGGATCAACAATTAAAAGTTCTGTGGACAAAATTAGAACCCTACAAAGATTTTCTGCTGACTCTTAAAAAAAATCTAAAAGTCGATATTTTTTGTAGTTATAGGTCTAACTCTAGTACAGCTGGATTTAGCGTGACTTATAGTGCTCTACAAATCTTTAGAGAACTCCAGGTTGATTTTGATGTGTCTGTAATAGTTTCAGCGGACGAATTACATAAAGCAATTCGTTATGTCCTAGACAAATAAAAAATTGTAACAATTGCTGCCATTTGTTAGATGTGATTACTTTGCCGCTGAAGACCAGACAAAACCGAGGGAGGTATTTCAGAACATCCGTTTGTTTTCTTGACATTAAGCCGCCATTTCCGCTTGTGCTAACCTGGATTTGGTAACTTTTGTCAATAGGAACGAAAGTATTGCACTATTCAGGCGTAAAATGTACCAACCGGCCCTAGCGCAGGCTTACAAAACTAACTCAGGGAGGCAGCCAGTCTGAATGGCTGCCTCCCTGAGTTATCAATAACACCGGGATAGCTGCTTTCTTTATCACAATAGGTAAATTTGGATGAAGTCAGGTATCTAGGGCAGGCCGATAACTAACGGCAACGGCCAGGCGAATAAAATGCCGCGTCCGGGTTGGCTCAGGTCGCCCGTCACGCGCTGGGTAGCTTCGATCATCTTTTGTAACACGTCCTGACCTTTCACCAAAGTAAAGAGCAGTTTTTGTTCTTCGTCGTCGCTGTCCATCAGGCGACTCAGGCTGGGAAAAAGCGGCAAATCGTCCCTTCGGTAGTAAGCTTGTTTGGTATTTTGCCCTTCGCAATCCAGGCTGGTTATAACCGATTTGTTTACTTCCGTCCAGGCTTTGATGACCCCTTCTTCCAGGTCGAGATTTCGCAAGATCAAGCCCATATAATAATAATCGCTCATCGCGGCTTAGCTCCTTCTCCTACCTTCTTTTACAATCTCCTACAATTATACTCTTACAATAATAAAATATCCCTTTATAAAAAAATCCTGCTTTGCTGAGAAAACACTGCGGGTGAAATCCCTGTCAGTATCAAGAACCTGGTTCTGCCGCCCGGATTTTGGTCCTTTCGGCCGGTTCCTCCAGGGTGGGCGTCGTTCGTCCGGTTTCTTTTTCACGCCGAAAGGCCCACTTGAGAGCCAGGGGCGTAAAGAGCGTTGTCGCCAGCACCATTACCACGATTGCAGCGTAAACCTGGTCGTTTATTATGTTGCCGGTGACGCCGACGGTTGCCACAATCAAGCCGACTTCTCCCCGCGAGACCATACCGAGACTTAGCCGCAAACTCGATAAGTTGTCGAAACCGGCCAGACGCGCCCCCAATCCGCAACCAAATATTTTGCTGACGATTGCCACAAAACTAACCGCCAGCGCAAATACCCAGGTCGAAGCCTGCACTGTACCAAGATTAAGGATCAGCCCAATGCTGACAAAGAAAATCGGTACGAAGAAAGCATAGATAATAACGTTAAAGCTTCGCTCAAGCTCGTGCCGGTACGAAGTGCGTCCAACCAGCACCCCGACCAAAAAGGCTCCGACGATCATCGCTACGCCGCCCAAAAATTCGGAAGCCCAGGCCGTCAGCATCACCAGGACAAGGGTAAAAGCGGTCAGGTTCTGGCTGATCGGGAGCTTTTTGACCTGGGCCAGGAGCCAGGGCAATAGCTTGAGGCCCAGCAAAATCGTCAGGGCGAAGAAAGCGGCCATACGCCCGATTACTAGCAGGACATCGAGGAGGCTACCGCCGCCCGCCCCCAGGCCCAGCGACAGGAAAAGCGAGAGGAGCAGCACGACCAGCACATCATCCAGCACTGCCGCTCCCAGCAAAGCCAACCCTTCCCGCCGCCGTAGGACGCCGAGTTCCAGGAGGGTTTGAGCCGAAATACTGACGCTGGTGGCCGCCAGAATAATACCGATAAAGACGCTCTGCTGGAAAGAATAGCCAAAAGGGAGCGACAACAAAGTACCGAGGACAACCGGCGTAATTACTCCGCTAACTCCGCTAAAAGCGGCCACCTTGCCAACTTTGAACATCTCCTTGAGGTTGGTTTCCAACCCGGCCATAAACATGAGGAAAACTACCCCCAGTTCGGCCAGTTCGCGCACGGTTGCTTCCAGGGCCGGGCCTTTGGTGATAAAGCCCAACCCAAAAAGGTTGAGTAGGCTAGGCCCAAGCACGACGCCCGCCGTCAGTTCGCCCAGCACGGCAGGTTGGCCGAGCAAGGTGCTAAGGTAGCCAAAGGCTTTAGCCGTCACAATGATAATACTAAGGATCAGCAAAAACTGAAGAATTGTACTCATGCCGGTAACTCCGTTTCATCTCTCTAAAATAGGCGGCCAGATATGCTGGAAGTGTGGTTGGTTTAAGGCCGGTCTGGGGTTGAGCGGTGTTGAGCGTGGGTTGCCAGGTTTTCGGCGTGCAAGGCTCGGACGGTCAGTTGCGGCGGCGTAGCCTGACCAAAAGGGCTGACCGGATATTTAAGCCGGTGGTCTTCGTTGACGTGATAGAAGGTGCGCCGTCCTACCCGCTCGCGCACGATATAATCATCGGCTACGAGGTCGGCCAGAGCCAGAGCCACCGCCCGGTCGGTCAGGTTTAGTTCCAGGCCAATCTCGCGCACGGTGCGGCCAGGATGATTGAGGACCGAGATCAAAACTAACCCGTGCGAGGTAAAAAGCTGCCAGTCGTTGCGAAGTTTGCCTGGCTCGAACACAGGCCGGTCGTCGCCGAGTTCGTTCGCAACGTTCTCTTTTTCAAGCTCAATCTCCGGGGCAGCTTTTTTCATTCTAAATCACGCTTCACCTGCTATAATATTACTGAAATGTATTTCAGTAATATTATAGCAGGTGAAGCCGAAAAGCACAAGGCTAATTCAGGGTCTATCAGGGCGATTGCAAAGTGCTACTCGGTTCATATCACGCCCTGCACTGCCTATTCTTTCAAGCATTACGGCTAAATCTGAGCTTATTCAATTTTGGCTTCGACTTCGGACAGGCGGCGTTGCAGGAAAGCTTTCTCGACCAGGTTAGGCGTGAGGGTGAGAGCGTGAAGGTAGGCGGTGTGAGCGGCGGGCCAGTTTTCGGCACGGCGCAAGAGGTCGGCACGGGCGGCGTGAAAGAGGTAATAATTTTGGAGATCAGGGTGAGTTTCGAGTTCGGCCAAAAGTTGCAGGCCACGGGCGGGGGTGGTCGCCATTGCTATCGCTACCGCCCAGTTGAGCCGCAACACCGCCGAGCGATTGAGGTTGACCAGTTCGCTGTAAAGCATGGCAATTTGAAACCAGTCGGTATCCTGGGGCCGGGAAGCCTGGGCGTGCAAAGCACCGATGGCGGCTTGCAACTGGTAAGGGCCGGGTCGCCCGAAGGCCAGGGCTTGCTCCAGAATTTGAACTCCCTCCGCAATCAAAGTTTTGTCCCAGAGAGTGCGGTCTTGCTCTTCCAGAGTGATCATGGTGCCGTGGAGGTCGAGTCGGGCCTCGCGCCGGGCCTCATGCAAAAGCATCAGGGCCAGCAAGCCGGAAGCTTCCGGCTCAGGGTTCAGACCTTGTTCGTCATGGAGTAGGTCAACCAGGGCGCGGGCCAGCCGAATAGCTTCGGCGCACAATTCCCGGCGGATCAGCCCTTCGCCGGGGCTGGCGGTATAACCGGCGTTGAAAATAAGATAGAGGACGGCCAGCACTCCGTCCAGTCGTTCGGTTACATGTGCCGGCGCGGGGACGGCGTAGGGTATTCCGGCATCCCGAATTTTGCGTTTGGCCCGCACCAGTCGTTGGGCCATCGTGGTTTCCGGCACCAGAAAGGCGGTGGCAATTTCGCCTGTACTCAATCCGCCCAGAGTGTGTAAGGTCAGGGCAACCCGCGCTTCCAGGCTCAGGGCCGGGTGGCAGCAGGTAAAGATCAGTTTAAGTCGTTCGTCGGGGAAGGGTGAGGACTCCGGCGTAATTTCTTGATATTGGTCGGTTTCGACCATAGTTTGCAGCAAGGGTTGTTTGCGGGCCAGCACATTAGCCCGGCGCAGGCGGTCAATCGCTTTGCGCCGGGCCGTCATAACCAGCCAGGCGGCAGGATTAGGCGGCAGACCTGTCTGTGGCCAGTGTTCGAGTGCAGCAATCAAGGCTTCTTGCAAGGTATCCTCGGCCAGTTCAAAGTCGCCCAACCGCCCGATCAAGGCGGCCAGTACCCGACTACCCTCGTGCCGAAAAACCTCATCTATCGCATTCTCAAATTGAAGTGAGTGAGTTTGCATATAACCCCGGTTTTTGTTAAATAAATAGGTTTAGAGCGGGACAATGGAGCGAAAAGGACGGTTTCGCTCCATTGCCCACCCAAACTAGACCAGGCCGGTTATTCCCATTCGACAATGGGGCGAATTTCGATGGAGCCGGTGGCGGCCCCTGGAATCTGGGCCGCTACCTCGATGGCCTGATCCAGGTCTTTGCATTTTAGCAGGTAGAAGCCGCCCAGTTGCTCCTTAGTCTCGGCAAACGGCCCGTCCGTAGCCAGTACCTTGCCTTCGCGGACTCGGACGGTGGTAGCTGAGGAAGTCGGCAGGAGGGCTTCGCCTCCGGTTTTAAGTCCGCTTTCTTCGGTCATCTTATTGAATCCCCAGTAGGCTCCCATTTCGGCCTCCTTTTCAGCCTGGCTCATAGCCGCCGAAGCTGCTTCGTTTCCGTAAATTAACACCATGTAGTGCATTTGTAAACCCTCCTGTATTCAAGCTTTGCAGACCAGCAACCCGATGTCGCTTTCACTATAACAACGAATGGCTTCGCCCGAATCGACATCTTTTACAGAGAATTCAAAAAGAGTTTTTATTTGGGGTAAATTAGTTTGGGACAGCTTAGTTTTGGGAAAACTAGATTGAAATAAAGTAAATTACGGGAAAATGCTTGAAAGGAAGCTAAAAAGTTTATAAAACAAAAAAATGGCCGGAAGGCCAAATTTTCAAGATAGTTATTTAGGTCGGGGAGAGAGGATTCGAACCTCCGGCCTCATCGTCCCGAACGATGCGCGCTAACCGGGCTGCGCTACTCCCCGCCAAACCTGAACAATACATCTCTCAGGTAAGGCAGAGTATAACACAAGCAACCCGTTGGCGCAAGCCAGTTTGTCGCCTACTTGCGCCCTATGTTAAACTAATACCCGATAAATAGAGCTATCGGAAAAGAGAGCGAAAGAAAGAGGACTTTCTTTATTATGGCGATGTCGGATTACATCAAGGTTTCGGACTGGCCCCAACTCTATGATACCCTGCTGGTCGTGGCTTTTTCGGGCTGGAACGATGCCGCCGACTCTGCAACGACGGCAGTAAGTTACCTGGGTGAACGAGTGGGAGTCATACCGTTTGCCACTATTGACCCGGAAGATTTTTATGTCTTTAGCGATACGCGGCCTCAAACCCAGATGAACGACGAAGGGCAACGCGAGATTACCTGGCCGACTAACCAGGTTTCCTACATTTCCGAATTTGCTGGACAAAACCGCTCGCTGGTGACACTGGTGGGCGTCGAGCCGGATTTGAAGTGGCGTACTTTCAGCGATTTGTTTATAGAAATCTGCCGCAAGTGCAACGTTAGCGAAGTGGTGCTGGTGGGTTCGCTATTGGCCCCGGTGCCGCATACCAGGCCGGTACCGTTGACCGGCTTTAGCTCGGACGAGGCGACTCTGGCGAAGCTGGAAGGGTTAGGAGCACGCAGTTCGCGTTACAAAGGGCCAACCGGCATTGTGGGCGTGCTGACTGCCCGCGTACAAGAGGTCGGGCTTAAATACGGCTCGATCTGGGGAGCCGCACCCAGCTATCTTTCGGTCAACAGCACAAACTGGAAAGTTACCGGGCGTCTCCTGTCCGCCCTCAACACAGGTTGGAACCTGGGCCTGGAGCTTGAGGGTGTGCAAAGCCTGGGGTTACGCTTCGAGGCTCAGGTCTCCGAGGCTGTCAGCAATCAGGAAGATGTCGCTACTTTTGTGCGCGACCTGGAAGAACATTACGACATTGGCGACGACCCTGGCGATGACGAGGACGACGACGACGTTAGCGGGCCGCGCTCGTTCGGGCGGGAAGACCGCAACCGCTCCCGCGACGATGAAGAATTGCCCAGTGCCGAACTGTTGATCCAGGAGCTTGAAAAACAGCTAAAATTGCGCCGCGACGACGACCCGCCGCCCGGTTCGGACCGGCGATAAAATCGGCGGCTTTTGCCCGGCCTCGTTTAGCTCGTTTTACCCGCCAGGCAAAAACCGCTAAGAGTTTGACTAAAAACTTAACCAGTGAAAACTTAAAAGGAAGCCTGGAACTAAAAATAGAAAGGTAACTAACATTGGAAGACTTAAAAAATAAGCCTGATTCTTATTGGAAAGAGAAGCTAACCCCGGAGCAGTACAAAGTAGTCCGGCAGAAGGGAACCGAACGCGCTTTTACTGGCGCACTTACTAATAATCACGTGAAAGGTGTTTACGAATGCGTGGCCTGCGGTCAGGCTTTGTTTTCTTCGGATGCCAAGTTCGAGTCCGGCACAGGCTGGCCTAGCTTCGATAACCCGGTGAACCGGGAGAATGTCGAACTGCACGAGGACAACTCTTTCTTCATGCGCCGTACCGAAGTAGCCTGCAAAAATTGCGGGGCGCATCTGGGCCACGTTTTCGAGGATGGCCCCCGTGAGACTAGCGGGCTGCGCTATTGCATCAATTCGGTCTCTCTCAAGTTCGAGCCGGAGGAATAGCCCGGCTTACAGTTTAATATTTGCCAGAGGTTCGAGCGTGACTAATCATCCTAGCCTGTCTGTACTACCCGACGCTGCCCCTACAACCGACCACCCGCCGCGACCGCTCAAGCAATTTCCCCAGGTACTTTGCGCTGTTTTGCTTGCAATGTACCTGGGCTTTTTTGTGGTGCGGGCCGTCTTTGTTTTGTTCTACCCCTACGCCCTCGAATATGGCGAAGGCTCGATCATCTACGAGTCGAGTCAGTTGTTTCGGAACGGGTTTGCTCCGGCCAGCCTGTATACTTCAAACGAAGGGCCGCCTTACCAGGCCAGTGTTTACGGCCCGCTCTTTTATTACTTGCACGCCTTTGGAATGGTATTTTTGGGAGCCGGGTCGGTGGCGGCGGGGCGTCTGGTGAGCGTGCTGGCCTGTGCTTACATCGGCCTGGCTCTTTATCGAGTAGCCCGCGTTCCGGCCCTGGCGGTGAAAGGCCGGGCGAGGATCTGGCTGAGCCTGGCTGCCGCCACGACGCCCTTTGCCACCATTATAGTTTACGGCTGGGGAATAATCGCTAAAACCGACCTGTTAGCGGTAGCTTTGAGCCTGGCGGCAGTTAAGCTGGCCTGGCAAGCCGAACGAAAGCAAAACTGGTCGCCGCAAGTTTTTGTTCTCTCGGCCTTTGTGTGCGCCCTGGCCCTTCTAAGCAAGCAATCGGCTCTGGCGGCACCTCTTGCTATCGGTTTATGGCTGGTGCTTGGGCGGCAGTGGAAATATTTACTGATCTTCGGTTTCACCCTGGCCGGGTCGGTTTTGGGGATTGGCCTCTTTTTTCAACTTACCACCGACGGGGCTTTCTTTCAGCACCTGATAATTTACAACGCTAAACAACCTTTCTTGCTCCAGATCGTGATCGAGCGGTTCCCGGTTTTTCTAAGCGGCCACTGGGTGCTGATCGGCCTGAGCCTGGTTTTAGTGCTAAGACCGCTGGTAAAACAGGTAAATCTCTGGCGGATTTATTTCGTGACGGCCTTGCTGGTTTCGTTCTCGCTGGGTAAAATTGGTTCTTTTGACAATTATTTTATAGAGCTAATTGTAATAGCTTCGCTTCTGGCCTGGTGGGTGGTGGGCTGGCTTAGCGGGTCTGCGGTGTGGCTGAGGCTGGGCCGCCTGAATTTCAGGGGAGCTTCGCCGGTGCTGGTGCTGATGGCGGTGCAATTAATCCAGCTACTGCATATTCCTTTTCTGGCCGAAGGCTATTACACGCGGGATTACAGCCAGGGGCCAGCAATTGCCGCGCATGTCCGCTTCCTGGCCGGGCAAGGGCCGCTTCTGGCCGAAGATAGCCTCTGGCAAGCCAGCCAGAACCTGCCGCTTGAAATGGACGACCCGTTTATTTTCGCGCAATTAGGCGGTCTGGGTGGGTGGAACAGTGAGCCTTTTCTGGAAAAACTCAGGAGCGGTTACTATCGCAACGCTTTTTTTGAAGTTTGCAAAGTGCCTGGTCCCGCCGCCGAGATGGATGAGGCGGTCGAGGCGGGGATGTTTGAACCGTTACCGGGTCGCCTCGCACCACAGGTCTGGCAGATTTTGAAAGACCGCACCCGGTTCGTACCAGCCAGGCGGATCGGTTGTATGGTTTTTCTAAGCTGGAAAGGTTTTTAGGGGGTGCTGAACTTAAACGGTTTCGAGCTTGTCCTGCCGTTCGAGTTCAGTCCTGATTCTTTCAACCAGCAGGCTCATTCGGAGGGGCTTCTCGACGTAATCGTTAGCCTGGGCTTGCTGGGTTTGTACCTTGAGGGTATCCGCTCCCACCCCGCTCATAATTATGATGAACATATTGGGATGGTTGCGGCGCACGCGCTTACAGACCGAGATGCCGTCAAGCTTGGGCATCATAAAATCAAGTATAGCCGCCGCCGGTCGGTTCTGTTCAATCAGTTCGAGAGCCATCTGGCCGTCACTGGCTCCAAGCACTTCAAAGCCTTTTGCCCGAAACAATATACTTAGAATATTAAGAATATCCGGTTCATCGTCGGCAATAACAATCTTCTTGGTAGTAGTGCTGCTGCTATTCATAACGTCTATACTCCTTAAATCGTGACCGGGGTTGCTGCACCTGAAAGGCTTATTATCACTTCACCTATTATCGGAATTTATTGTGTCTATAATACCATATTTTCCATAATACCATATAATGAACGAAAAAAGACAGCCCTTTAGAGGCTCTAAACCCGTACTTAGTACCTAAAGGCTAGGAGGTCATAGGTCGTAGCAGAGTCAGACGAAGATCAGCCTGAATAAAAGCTCGCTCTGAGTGAGGCGGCAGGATGCATTGACAGATCGGGCCGGGCCTCCTATAATTTTGCTAGACATAACTAAGAATGGCCTTTGTGAGCGGGTTTTCGTTTCTTACGATTACTTTCAGTGTTGAAGCTGGCTCGGCTAGGCGGTAAGTAGGTCGTCAGGACACCTGGCGGGTGGGCAGCGAAAGTTCCGGCTGGAACGAAGGAGGCAACCCGGTCTATTGGGATTGGGATTGGAATTGGAATTGGAATTGTAAGAGTTGAGGCCAACAAGGAAAGAGGCATTAGCAATGGCGGTACGCTACACAGAGTCGGGGACGTTGTGGCGAGCAATAGGGCTGGTTGGGCTGGTTGTAGTTATGCTGGCGGCAGGGCTGGGCCTCCAAAGTGGTACGGCTCTTTCGCAGACTCAGCCGCTCAAAGTAGGCTGGGCTTTGCCCAACCCGCCGACCGAAGCGCGGGTCGGGCTGCGATTGGTAATAACCAATCTCGAACTGTCGAACGGCGGCACGCAACCCTGGTTCAAAGCTGGCCCGAACGCCCTTCGGCTGGGCTATCGCTGGTTCGGCCTCGATAACAAACCGCTCGACCCTAAGAACAAAGACAACGGCTACGACGAATTAAAGGCCGACCTGCCGCAGGACATCCCGGTAAACGGGCGAGTGCTTTACCCTCAATTCCTGGTGGCTACCCCGGCAGCACCGGGTGAATATTCGCTCCATATTGACCTTTTGCAAGGAGCCGACGGCTGGCTGGTCGGGAAAGGTTCGCCTGATTTTAGCTTCAAGCTGACCGTGCGGGCCAAAGACACGGCGGCTCCGACCAGTCGGGTAACGGTTTTGCCACTTTACAGCACCAGTACCAGCTTTACGCTGAGTTGGGACGGCAAAGACGAAGATAACGGCAGTGGCCTGACCAGTTACGATGTGCAATACAAGCTGGCGGGCGAGGCCGATTGGCGCGATTTATTGCTCAGTACCCCCGCTACCAGCACGGTTTTTAGCGGTGACAACGGCAAGCTCTACCTTTTCCGCAGCCGCGCTACCGACCGGGCGGGCAACGGCGGCAAATATCCCGACGCGGAACAGGCCAGCACCCGCATTGACAGCCTGCCGCCCTCGGCGCGGGTAGAAACCTTGCCTGTCGCCAGCCCCGAAACTTTCCTGGTGCGCTGGTCGAGCTTCGACAACGTGGCGGGCGGCGCAACCGCCCTATGCGATGTGCAGTACCGCGAGGGTACGAACGGCTCCTGGACGGATTGGCAGAGCGGCACGAGCGTTGGGTCGGCTTTATTCCGGGGTAGCGCGGGCAAATCTTACTCTTTCCGGGCGCGGGCGACCGATTATGCGGGCAATCAGGGCGAATATTCGGCGGAAGCTCAGGCTACTACTGCGGTTTCACCCGCGCTCAATACCCTCTTTGGCCTGCCGACAAGCCAGGTTGCCGCGACAGCCCCGCTCA
>JBBRBE010000003.1:0-112084 GCA_038206175.1 Chloroflexia bacterium | reverse complement strand
GTGGTAGTAGGCTTACTTAACTGCAAGGGCCGTTGTGATCTGGCTCAGGTCCGCCGGGAGATGGAGTATGACCCTAATCTCGCCCTCGAATTATTGCTTACCAACCTTTTGTCAAGCAAATGACTATGCAACCGCCCTGCTAGTTAGGATAAGAAAGTTGGCTGAATTAAGTGCATATGATATAATAGATAACAAGAATTTTCGATCTGACCTAATTGGCTATTTACAATATTACCAGCAAGTTCCTATTGAAGGAAAGGGGTCTCGGCTAATGTTCCCACTTAAAATTGATGGATACAGGCCTGTAGAAGCTCGCCGCGCCACTCATACAAAATTGAACGGTCTGGTGGTAGCTTTGATGTTAGCTTCCCTGGTAGCCTTGCTCTTCACGGCAGGGCCGGGGGCGGTGAGGGCTGCCGACGTTGACAACCGGGTACTGGTGCAACTGCAAAGCGGATTTAGCCCCGATAGCTTGAACTTGACTTATGGCACTACTACGGCCCAGGTTCTTACAGACCCCAATACTTACCTGCTAAATCCGATGCCAGGTCAGACTGCCGACGCTCAGGTTGCACTTATGAGCCGGGACACCCGCCTGGTTTTTGCCGAGACCAACTATAAAGCTTCGCAGATGCAGACGATGCAAATTTATTTTACCTTCGACCCGGCCTCGGCCCTGACGAACGGGCAGAGCAATCCTCTGTCGGTTCAGATCGCTCAGAACCAGCCCGCCTACGGACAAATTCGGCTGGCCCAGGCCCAGACCATTAGCCGGGGCGCGGGCGTCGTGGTAGCGGTAATTGATTCAGGCATAAATGCCGCCCACCCCGAACTGGCCGGTAAAATCTTGCCCGGACGCAATATTCTTTCTGGCACGAGTGACACAACCGACCAACTCGGACACGGCACTTTTATCGCCGGTGTCATTAGTCAGATCGCTCCCGATGCCCGCATCTTGCCGGTCAAGGTGGTGGGTAATAGTAGCTATGGACGCATCGAGGACGCCATAGCCGGTATTCGCTGGGCAGCCGACAACGGTGCCAACATCATTAGCATCAGCCTCGGCACTTATTACGGTAGCAAGGATTTCGATGACGTATTAAAGTACGCCCGCGATACCAAAGGAGCTTTGATTTTTGCCTCCGCCGGTAACAACAACTCGAACCTCTTGCGCTATCCCGCCGCCGAGAGCAGAGTCAGCAGCATTGCGGCCCTGGATAATAGCAACCGCAAAGCTTCTTTCTCGAATTATAGCAATACAGTTGATCTGGATGCACCGGGCGTTGGTATCTACAGTACTTACTACCTGGGTGGTTACGCCTATGGCGATGGTACAAGCTTCTCGACGCCGATTGCCGCCGGAGTTGCTGCTCTTACCTGGGCCAAACAGCGGACTTTGAAGAGCGGTGACGTATTGAAGAAGCTTCAGGATACGGCAGTCAAGCTCGATAGCTGCAATCCGGCCTACAAAAACACACTCGGTCACGGTCTGGTTGATAGTTACAGAGCAGTTGGTGGGCCTGCCCTTAGTAAGGTTCAAATGCAAACCTATACCTGCCAACCTTCTGCAAAATAACCCGAATTTTACGAAGGAGCAACAACTAAAAGGCGGCCAATCCATTGGATTGGCCGCCTTTTAGTTGTTGCTCCTGGTGGACTAAGCTATCGCAGCCTAGGAAGTGCGCTTTTAGGCCCGGAAAAACCCAGGCTAACACCGTTGAGGTATATTTCGAGAGGTAGTATTACGGCTATCGAGACTAGCCAACTATACAGGCCCGACTTACTTAAAAGCAGGCTGCACTAAGCGGTCGAGGCACTCCAGTCGGCGTAAAGGCGTTCGATCTCGTCGCTAACCTGTTGATATTCAATGCTCAGGCGTGAGAGCTCGTCGAGGTTTTGTTGTTCGCCTGCCGCCGTCAATTCTTCGGTAATAGCGGTAAGGCGGGCTTCTTTCCGGGCAATCGTCTCCTCGATCTGGGTTACTTTGCGCTGCCGCTGGCGTTCTTCCTTCGAGATTGTCTTGAGGCCGTTACTACCGTTGGCACTAGAACTAGCCGTGATGGTCGGAGAGAGTGGTAGATGGTCGTTTGTACCGTTTTTAGAGCCGTTAGAACTGGCTGCCTGACCGTTTTTAGAGGTTCCCTGTCCGTTGCGGGACGATCCGCCTCCTTGCGGTTTGCCTGACGGACGCTGGGCCAGGTTCTCGCGTTCTTTAGCCCGGCTTTGCCAGCCCAGGTATTCGGTGTAATTGCCCAGATAAGCTTTCATGGTGCCATCGCCTACGACCCAGACCTGGGTTGCCAGGGCGTCAATGAAATAGCGGTCGTGCGAAACCATCAGAAGCGTGCCGTTGTACTCGCTCAAGAGTTCTTCGAGGGCTTCGCGGGCATTGATGTCCAGGTGATTCGTTGGCTCATCCAGGATCAAGAAATTAGCTTTGGTCAGGGTCAGCTTTGCCAGGGCCACCCGGCTTCGTTCTCCGCCGGAGAGGGCCGATACCTTCTTGTACACATCGTCGCCACTAAAGAGGAAGCGGCCGAGAAAACTACGGGCCGCTCCTTCGGTCATCGGCTGCGCCCATAAAATCTCTTCTAATACAGTGTTGCCAAAGTTCAGTCCTTCGTGCGATTGGGCATAATAGCCGATCCGCACGCTTGGCCCTGGTTCGATCAGCCCGTCGAGGGGCGTTAGTTCGCCCATGATCGTTTTGAGGAAGGTAGATTTGCCACTACCGTTCGGCCCGATAATGGCGACCCGTTCGCCGCGCTGGATTTCCAGGTCGGGGGTGCGAAAGAGTGGTTTCGGGCCTTCCTTCAAGCGGTAGCCAATTTCCAGGTTTTCAGTTGCCATCACCAACCGACCACTGCGTAAGTCGGTTTGTAAGGACAGGTGCAGTTTATCCTTTTCTTTTGGGCGGTCTTTGCGTTCGAGCCGATTGAGGATTTTCTGGCGACCACGGGCTTCTTTCGAGCGTTGCCCGGCCTTGAAACGGCGGATGAATTCCTCAGTTTTAAGAATATGCTCTTGCTGAGCCTCGTACTCTTTCATGGCCCGCTCGATCCGCTCGGCCCGCAGACCCAGGTACTTGGTGTAGTTGCCCGGATAATCTTCGATCCGTCCAAAGCTAAGGTCAATTACGCGGCTGACCACCCGATCCAGGAAGAAGCGGTCGTGGCTGATTACGATCAGGCTACCTTCCCAACTGCCCAAAAATTCTTCCAACCATTCCAGTGTTGCCAGATCGAGATGGTTGGTTGGCTCGTCCAGCAAAAGAAGGTCTGGCCCGGCCAGAAGAGCGCGGGCCAGGGCTGCCCGCGTCTTTTGGCCGCCGCTAAATTTGGTGAGCGACATGTCCCACATCTCGCGCTCGAATTTGAGGCCGCTCAACACCTGCCCGATCCGCACTTCGTAGTCGTACCCGCCGCCAAGCTCGAAAAGATGGGTCAGTTCGCCGTAGCGTTCCATCAGCCGCTCGAAATCGGCTTCGGGTTGGCTCATCGCGTGTTCAAGAGCCGTCATCTCGGTTTGCATCGTCCGCACATCCTCGAAAACGGCTAACATTTCTTCGTGCAGCGTTTTTTCGCTCTCGAAAGTGGCTTCCTGGGGCAGGTAGGCTATTTTCAAGCCACGCATCATCACCAGTTCGCCGGTGTCGGCCCGCTCTTCGCTCGCGATGATCCGCATGAGGGTACTCTTGCCCGCCCCGTTGACGCCGACCAGAGCGACCTTTTCGCCCGCGTTTAGCTGGAAAGTAACATCCCGAAAGATCGGGTAAATATTGAAAGCTTTATTTAGTTTGTATGCCGATAAAACCGCTACAGCCATTTTCTTGATTCGTCCGTTTCAACCCTAGTAAAAATGATCATCTTGCAAATTATAGCATAAGGAACAGGCGAATAAGCTTGAATTTAAGCCTCTGAAACATAAATCAAGCCTGGAGATGCTTGACATAATGTACTCGCGGGCTGAATCGTACCGTGCCGCCTTCTTTAAAGCCGGTACGCTGGTAAAGTTTACGCGCGCGCTCGTTGCTGCGCTCGGTGTGCAGGGCCAGCGTGCGTTTGCCTCTTTCTCGGCTAAGCGCGATAGCCCGCTCGACCAATGCCCGCCCGATGTGGTGGCCCTGCCAGTCCGGGTCAACTCCCAGCCATTGAATATAACCTTCCTCGCTCGTGCCGCGTCGGCTCATGATGCTGGGCATAGCGTAGAGCGAAAAGTACAGCGCGTGGAGCCAGCTTAAATAGCGACGCAAAATCGGCCAGCTTCGCCCAAAGGTCATCTTTGGCACGCTCTTGTCGCCCAGGTCGAGCCACATTGCCCCAACCACCTGCCCGGTCTCCGGCACGACTGCAACCTCTACCTCGCAGGCTTTGATCCCTAGTAATTCGCTAATTAACCGGGCGTTTCGCTGGCGGTCTGGCCCGAAATCGAGGTCGAAGCTTTGCTGGAAGGCCAGGGCAAAGATTGTTCCGGCTCCGAGCAAATCTTGCGGTAGGGCCGTCCGAAGGAGCAGGTTGGAAGAACTTTCTTCTAAATCGGCGTGAAAGGCAGCGTTTGTACTTGATTTGCGCTGGCTTTCACCCGGTTCGCGGTAAAGATAAACCACAATTGCTATCATCACCAATGCCAGGCCTGCCAGGAAGACTAAGGAAACCCAGCCGTTGCGCCCTGGAAAAGCTATACCAAAAAGTTGAGGCCCGAAATAGCCCAGCGTGATAAAAGGTAAGGCAATGCGGGCAAGGTTATAATAAAGCGGAGCAATCCGCCAGCTATAAAAGACGCTGGGCGTTACCAGGATCAGTCCGGTGAGCGCACCCAGGCACATCACCAGCGCAATGATGAAAGCAACCATAATTTCGTGGCTCACCCTCGACAAGCGGCAAGCAAAACATTCCCAACTTTCTAGCCAGGCCCTTGCCCGATTCGCAGGTCGCGCTCGGCCTGCTTATCCTAGTTCGTATTATAACATAGCTCCCGAACCGGCCATGATATAATCAGCCTCAGATGAAATTAAAGTCTTTTGTAGGACGCGAAGGGAAAAATTGTGACGAAAGCCCAAAGAAAATCTTTTGAAGAAGAGGCTAACACTTTTGTGCGGCAGATGGAAACCCGCTACGCTGACCTGGTGGCTGAATATGAACTGGCCTGGTGGAACCTTTATACTACCGGCAGCGAGGAAGCCGCCGCCGAGAAGGAGCGGCTGAGCCTGGCAACCCAGCGAGTTTTTGCGGCCCAGGAAGATTGGGAACAAAGCCGGAATTTGTACGAAAAGCGGGCTGAAATTACCGACCCGCTTCTGCGTCGTGAAGTTGAAGTGCTGTATGCCAAATTCCTAGAAGAGCGGCCCGACCCGGCCATTGCCGAGGAGATCGCCCGGTTGGAAGGGCAGGTCGTGGCGCAGTACAACCATCACCGCGGGACTTACCACGGTCAAAAGCTCAGCGATAACGAGCTAAAGACGCTTTTAGAAACGAGTCAGTCTTCCGAGGAAGTGCGTGAGGCGTACCTGGCCGGTAAGGAAGTAGGGGCGCAGGTGGCGACGACGGTTTTGCGGCTGGCCGAATTGCGTAATCAAGCCGCCCGGCAACTCGGCTACCGCGACCACTACGCCCGCGCTCTGGCTGCGCAGGAACTAGATGAGGCGGAGCTTTTCGGTGTGCTGGAGGCTTTAGAAGCCGCCACCGAAATGCCTTATCGTCAGGCCAAGCTCGAACTGGATATGCAATTGGTTTCCCGCTTTGGCCTGGCTGACGCCCGCGAGTTGCGGCCCTGGCACTACGCCGATCCGTTCTTTCAGCGTCCGCCGGAAGGTTCCCACAGTCCGCTGGAAGGGCTTTTCCGTGATGGTAAAGAGATCGAGGAATTGACGGTCAAGACTTATGACGGGATGGGCCTGGAAATTCGGGACGTGCTGGCCCGCAGCGATCTGTACGAACGAGAGGGTAAGAGCCAGCATGCTTTCTGTACGCATATTGACCGCCGGAGCGACGATGTGCGGGTGTTATGCAACCTGCAACCCAACGCTCGTTGGATGGAGACGAATCTGCACGAGTTCGGCCACGCCGTTTACGACAAATACATTGACCAGACTTTACCTTACTGGCTGCGGACGATTGCCCATATCAGCACGACCGAGGCAATCGCTATGCTGATGGGCCGGTTGCCCAATAACCGGCAGTGGCTGGGCGAAATCAAAGGACTCAGTGCCGCCGAGGTAGGCGGGCGCGTGCAGGCTCTTACTCAGGCCCAGCGTTTCGCTCTGCTAGTTTTCATGCGCTGGGGTCTGGTGATGGTTTACTTCGAGCGCGACCTTTATGCAAACCCGGCCCGTCCCGATCTTAATGCGCTCTGGTGGGATTACGTCGGACGCTTTCAACTGCTCGCTCGCCCGGACGAGCGCGATGCACCGGATTGGGCCGCTAAAATCCACCTGGCAACTGCTCCGGCTTACTACCAGAATTATCTGCTGGGCGAGTTGACGGCTTCGCAGTTGCAAGCCTACGTCGAGCGGGAAGTGCCAGGCCAGTCGCTGGTTCAAAATCCGGCTGCCGGGCAGTATCTTCTTAAATTGTTTCGGTTGGGAGCGCGCTACAACTGGAATGATGCCGTCCGCGAAGTGACCGGCGAATTCCTCACTCCGGCTTATTTTGTGCAACAGGCCACCGTATGACTCGAACTATCGTCGTCAAACTAGGCGGTAGCACTCTAGGCGGTCAGACTCCGACCGGCGCACCCGACCCGACGCTGAACGACCTGGTGCGCCTGGCTCAGGAGGGGCATCGGTTGGTGGTAGTCCACGGTGGCGGCAACGCCATAAACGGGTTGCTCAGGAAGCTAGGTCACGAGCCACGCTTTCTCAACGGTCTGCGCGTGACCGATCCTCCCGCGCTGGAAGCGGCTCTGATGGTGCTGCGCGGCCAGATCAATGCCGGGTTGGTGGCAGCTTTTAACGAGGCTACAGGCCGGGCCGGGCCGCTGGCAGTCGGCCTGAGTGGGCTGGATGGGCGGCTTCTGGAAGCCCGCCGCGACACTGCGCACGGCGACATTGGGCTGGTGGGCGAGATTATCGCCGTAAAGCCGGACGTGATCGAAGGATTACTCGCTGCCGGGTTTGTGGTGCTGGTCGCGCCTTTCGCCCACGACACCGATACACCCGGCGGGGGAATCTACAATATCAACGCCGATAACGCCGCCGCCCATCTCGCGGCGGCACTTCGGGCGGATGCCTGTGTTTTCCTGACGAATGTGCCGGGCGTGCTGGACGGCCAGAAGCGCACGATTGCCCGTTTGAACCCGGTTACAACCGGGCAATTGGTGCAGGAAGGGGTGATTTACGGCGGCATGATCCCTAAAATCGAGGCGGCTCTGAAAGCTTTAGAAGGAGCCGAACGAGTGATAATTGTGGATGGCCGCGAACCGAACAGCCTTTACGCGGCGGCTCTTGGCCGGGAGAACCTGGCCGGAACAGTTTTTACCAACGGCTAAACTAAACTTTGATTTTTGCTTTACCGGATGTAACCCTTTACTATCGGACGGAAGATAATTAATCCAATGGACATCGTGCTGTACAACAATTTGTACGAATTTCATTTCTGGGCGCGGCTGAAACCGGCCAGGTTAGCTGAATTCCTAAATCTCTTGCCGCTTGGGTTTCGCTTCCAGGCCGGGCCGGGCGACCTCTTCCTGGATCGGGAGCGCGGGCCGGGTGTTTTCTCTCTCCACCTCAAATCAAAACAGAGCGAAGAAATCCCCCTACCCAGCAGCGAAGCCAACTATTACCTGCGCTGGCAAGCACGAGCCAGCGAGGGCGATCTGCCGCACCTGGCCGGACGATTGGCCCGCGACCTGAGCCGCGAACTCGAAACGCGGGTTTACCTCGTGGACGGCTACGGGCGCGTTTTGCGGCAAGAAGGCGGGCCGGACGAATTCGAGGCCGAACGCTCGGCCTAGCCGCCGAACTTGAGCAGCAAGCCCAGCAGACCTGCTCCTAAAAACAAATAGATCGTGTTGAGCTTATATTTCAAGTTCAAAATCAGGGCGACCACGGCCAGCCCAACCGTGATCAGGTCAAGCGTCTTGCCGCCCAGACCGATGCCAAGCCAGGCTCCAGGGACGAAAAATGCCGTCTGGCCTACGAGGTACGCTCCGGCCAGCAAACTCCCAACTACTGCCCCGTTTACGCCCGCCAGGGCCGGTTTCGCGGGCGGAAACTGCCGCACTCTTTGCAGTACCGGGGCGGCCAGCAGGATCAAGGTCAGGCCGGGCAGAAAGATACAGACCGTCGCTACAAACGCCCCGACCAGTCCGGCGGTGGCATAGCCGACAAACGCGCCCGTAATCAGCACCGGGCCGGGCGTGGCCTGGCCGAGGGCTGCCCCGTCCAGGAATTGCTGGGTGGTGAGCCAACCGTAACCGTTCACGATTTCGTTCTGGATTAGCGGAATGATCACCAGTCCGCCGCCAAAGATAAACGCGCCCGCCCGCAAAAAGAACCAGCCTAGTTGGGCCAACCGGCCCAGGTCGGTCGCGTAGGAGCTAAAAAAGTCGGCGCCGCCCGCCTGCACCATCATTAGCCCGGCCCAGGCCGGAGCGGACGGCGGACGCGAGACGGAAGCGGGATCGTCGGGTGAGGCGGGCTCAATTTCCAGGGGAGGGTTTTTTCCGCGCTCTGGTGCTTTTGGCCCTGCGCTCTTTCCTGCCGTGGGCCGGTCTTTCCAATAGAGGAGAAGGCCCAGCAAGGCCGCGCCGAGAAAGACCAGAAAATCGTTAAAGAACTGCCCGCCAATCAGCACGGCAGAAATGGTTACAATTAGCCAGAACCGCCAGTCGCCGCGGGCCGGTTTCGCCAGTCGCCAGGCAGTTGCCAGCACGATTGCGACTACGACCGGCTTGAGGCCATAAAAAAAAGCGTTGATCTGGGGCAACGCTCCGTAGGTAAAATAAAGCCAACTCAGGCTTAGCATTAGCACAAACGAGGGCCAGATGAAGCCGACCGCCGCCGCCAGCCCACCCCATACCCCACCGCCCCGCCACCAGCCCAGATAGGTGGCAAGCTGAGTGGAGGCTGGCCCCGGCAGAATGTTGCAGACTGCCAGAGCCTCGCTAAATTCCTCTTTGGTCAGCCAGTTCCGTTCCTCCTGAGCTTGCTCTTGCATCAAGGCGATATGAGCTTGCGGCCCGCCAAACCCGATCAGGCCCAGGCGGGTAAAGAAGCTGAAAACTTCCCACCTCCGGCTCTTACCGGCCTGAACACCGCTCAATTTCACTGGTTTGTTCTCCTTCAAGTGCTGTTTAAGCTCAGGTTTTCACTCTGACATTATTCTCTCGAAGAACCTTGATGGGTGTCAGGCTATAGCTTGCCCGGTCGAAGCGGCGCAATTTCTGCCGGAAGCGGAAGGTAAAGCCGGGCCAGATGGTCGTGTTGCGGCCCTGCTGATCCAGATACCAGCTTTTACAGCCGGAATTCCAGACTGTGCCTTGCAAGCGGTGCTGCAACTGAAGGTTGAAATCCGTTTGAATTTTAGCTTGCACCTCGATAGCCTGTACTTTTTCTCGCTGCATCGTCCGAAGCGCGTCCAGAATATAACCTATTTGAGCCTCGATCATAAAAATCATCGAGTTATGCCCCAGACCGGTATTGGGGCCAATCAAGAGGAAAAGATTAGGAAACCCCGCCACCGTTGTACCGAGATAAGCCTGGGCAGCTTCACGCCACTCCTCCGCCAGCGATTGACCTTCGCGCCCGCGCACCAGATGGGCAATGGGTGCTTCGGTCGCCCGAAAGCCGGTGGCACAAATAAGCGTATCTACGGCGTATTTTGTGCCATCTTCCAGCAGCACTCCGTCGGGCTGAATTTCCTTTATTCTGCCGGTCTCGATTTGCACATTTGGTTTGCTTACGGCCTGGTAAAAATCGTCCGAGATCAAAACGCGCTTGCAACCCAGTGCGTAGTTGGGGGTGAGTTTAGTTCTTAGGGTGGGGTCGGCGATTTGCTTCGCCAGGTATTTCAGAGCCAGTTGCTCCACCTTTTTAGTTCTTTCCGCCTTGTAATAGAAAAGGGGAAGGCCGCGTAATTCGCGCTCCCAGTACATTTTAGCCCGCACCAGCCGTTGCGCCAGAGGTAAGAAGCGGTAGAGCTTGCGTTGCCAGCGCGGGATCGTTTTATCGAGCCGGGGAAAAATCCAGGGAGGGGTCCGCTGGAACATCACAAGCTGGCTAACTTTAGGCTGAATCTGGGGGACGAATTGAATGGCCGAAGCTCCACTGCCAATGACCGCCACCCGCTGGCCGTTTAGATTATGGTGGTTCCACTGGGCCGAATGAAACAAAGTTCCCTGGAATTTGTCCAGGCCGGGAATGTCCGGCAGGGTTGGTTCGCTGAGGGGGCCATAGCCCATTACCAGCACGTCGGCGGTGATTCTATCCTGCGGGGTGGTAATTTGCCAGTGCTGCGCGGCGTTATCCCAGGCGGCTTCTTGCAAGGGGCAGCTAAAGCGAATATGCAGCATAATTCCGTATCGCTCGGCGCAGTGCTGCAAATAAGCCCAAATTTCCGGCTGCGGCGAAAAGACTCGGCTCCAATCCGGGTTGAGGGCGAAGGAAAAAGAATACAGGTGGGAGGGAATATCGCAGGCACAGCCAGGGTAAGTATTTTCGAGCCAGGTTCCACCCACCTCGCTGGCTCGTTCCAGCACCACAAAATCGTGCAGGCTGGACTGTTTTAGCCGGATAGCCATACCCAGGCCGGAAAATCCCGTCCCAATAATTGCGACCTGGAAATGACTGGTTTCAAGAGTCATAGTTCGCTCCATTTCTGACTAACCGGCTCAGATACGCATTCTCAGCTACCTGTTATCTGGCTAAACACCCAGGTGCTGATGCTTGACCGCCTCGTTCTCGCGCAATTCGGCGGAAGAACCTTCCCAGACTACCCGGCCTTTGTTCATCACGTAGACTCGGCTGGTGATGTCCAGAGCCATTCGCAGGTTTTGTTCGACCAGCAAGAAAGAAAGACCTTTTTGCTGCAACTGGCCTATAATCGCCGCAATTTCAAGCAAGATTTTAGGGGCTAACCCTTCGGAAGGCTCGTCCAACAGCACTAGTTGAGGATTAGTCATCAAGGCCCGCCCGATAGCCAGCATTTGCTGTTCGCCGCCGGAAAGCTGGTTGCCCAGGTTGGTCTGGCGTTCTTTGAGACGCGGAAAGTAGCGATAGACTTCTTCCAGGTTCCAGCCGCCCCGCTCGGCTCCCCGCGCCGCCACGGTCAGGTTCTCCCGCACGCTGAGATTGGGAAAGATACGCCGTCCTTGCGGCACCAGGCCCACGCCCCGGCGCGAAATTTCGGCTGCTTTGAGACGCTGGATCGGCTGGCCCCGGAACAGCACCTGGCCTCGGCGTGGCGGGGTAAAGCCGATGATCGTGCGGATCGTAGTGGTTTTGCCGACTCCGTTGCGGCCCAGGAGAGCCACTGCTTCGCCTTCCGCCACGTGCAGCGAGACGCCTTGCAGAATGTAGCTCTGAGCGTAGTAGGTGTGAACGTCTTGCAGTTCGAGCATTACTGTTCGCCTTCCCCGAAATAAACTTCGCGCACCTGTGGATCGCCTTTAATCTGAGCCGGTTCGCCTTCGGTTAAGACCTGGCCCAGATGCAACACTGTGATGCGCTGGGCGATAGCAAATACAACTTCCATATCGTGTTCGACAATTAGAAGGGTCAGGCCAGGCGGCAGTCTTTCGATCAAAGTGATCATCCGGCCTGTTTCGGCTACGGACATTCCGGCTGTCGGTTCGTCCAGCAGCAAAATCGTTGGCTCGGTTGCCAGGGCCAGCGCGATTTCAAGCTGGCGTTGCTCTCCGTAGGACAAATTTGCTACGACCGTCTTAGCGCGGGCGGAAAGACCGACCTGTTCTAAAATCTCGCCTACCCGGTCGTTGATTCCGGTGTGCGAACGAGCCGAGCGTAGGAGGTCGTAGCTGACCCCTTGCGGACGTTGCACCGCCAGTCGCACATTCTCGAAAACCGGCAGGCTGGTAAAGAGATTGTTGCGCTGAAAGGTGCGCGAGAGACCCAACCGCACTCGCCGCCAGTCCGGGAGGCGCGTCACGTCGCGGTTGCCGAGCCGAATTGAACCAGCACTGACTGGAATTGCCCCGCTTACCAGGTTGAAGAACGTGGTCTTTCCGGCTCCGTTGGGGCCGATGATCGCCCGCCGTTCGCCCGGTTCGACCCGTAGGCTAACATTATTAACCGCCCGCAAGCTACCGAAATTACGGCTCAGGCCGGTTACTTGCAAAGCGGCTCGGCCAACTTCGGTTGATGTTCCCAGGCTCATAGGGATTCTCCCCCTTTGGCTTCGAGGAGACCGGCCTCCGCCCGGCCTCTGCGCCGCTGGACCAGCCCAACCAGGCTTAGCCACAACCCCACGATTCCACTCGGCGCAACCAGCACAAAGACGATAAAGACCAGTCCTAGCACCATCGTCCAGCGTTCGCTGACCACAAAGCTGCCCAGGCTCCAACTCTGCCCCTGGATGAACTGCTCGGCCAATCGCACAAAGAAAGCTCCTAGCACCGGCCCGACCAGGCTGCCTTTGCCGCCCAACAAGACCATCACCAGGACAAGGCCACTGGTCGTCCAGTAAAACTCGTTAGCCGAAACAAAGCCGTTGTGGTAAGCGTTGAGCGCACCGGCTACGCCCGCCAGCCCTCCGGCAATTACAAAGGCCAGCAGCTTAAAGTTGCGGGTTTGGTAGCCCAGTGCGGTCAGGCGGCTTTCGTTGTCGCGGATACCGACGAGGCTATGACCGAAGGGCGACTGCACAACCTGGCGCAGCACGAAAAAGCCGATCACAAAGCAGGCTAAAGTAACCCAGTAAAGGCCGCTGGTCTGGCCCAGGTCTACCGTCCAGCCGAACAGGTTCAGTTCGGGCGTGCGGACGGTCAGGCCGTTTGAGCCGCCCGTGAAATCAGTCCACTTGAAAGCGATAGCATAGAGCATCTGGGAGAAAGCCAGGGTCAGCATCAAGAAGTAAATACCTGATGTGCGGATCGAGAAAAAGCCCAGCACCAGTGCGCCGACCGCACCAACTAGCAGTGAGGCAGCTATCCCGACCAGAAAAGAATTGTTTTCCACGCGGGTTGCCAGGATGCCTACGCTGTACGCTCCCAGGCCAAAGAAAGAGGCGTGTCCGAACGAAACAAGACCAGTATAGCCTAGCAGTAAATTCAAGCTGAGCGCAAACAGGCCATAGATCAGCATTTCGGTCAGGAGACCGACCGCGAAAGTATCTTGCCCGTTCAGCAGAGGGTAGACCGCCAGAGCCAGGAGAGCCAGCAGCCCCACGCCCCAACCCAGCCAGCCACGCCCCGGCCAGAGCGTATTCAGCGGTCGCTGTCCAGCACCCTGACCTTCCGACCCTGCCTCAACTTGCTTATTCTGCTCTGCTTTTTCAATACTCATTCCTGCTCGTTTCGCCTGCCACTATTATAACCCAGGTTTCTTGCAATCCTTCCAGGTCTCTTGCAAGCCTTTGAGTCTGTCACGCCCTGCGGGTGTGAGCGACTGCTGAGTAAGCTCTTGAATTAGCACTGATCTAAGCGAAGAATCTTCTTGACTTATCTCGATCCGGCGGGGTCAAGAAGATTCTTCGCTTAGATTACCTTTAGTCAAGACCTGGCTTAGGCATCGCTCAGAATGACACGACATGAGAGCCGGATCGGGGCGTCCAGCAGAATTCACCAGGCTTTATCACGCGATGCGGTGTGCGATATTTGATCAAACTCGAAACTAGCCGGGACTGTTCGTTAGACTGCCGCCCGGCTAAATAGGCCGCTGGGTCGGGTCAGCAATACGACGGCCATAACAGCGTAGATGACAAGCTGGGCTACATCGGGGAAGATCACCCGGCCAAAAGTATCGGCCAGACCCAGCAGTAATGCTCCCCAAAAAGCCCCCGATAGAGTTCCAAGCCCACCGATGACGACTACGATCAGAGCCAGAATCAAAATGTCGAAATCTACGCCCGGCCCGAAGCTCTGGTACGGCCCGGCAATCACTCCGCTCAGCCCGGCCAGAGCCGCCCCGAACGTGAAGATCAAGGTAAAGAGCAGTCCAATATTTAGCCCTAACCCGCTTGCCATCTCTTTGTCCGATACCCCGGCCCGGATCATTGCGCCCAGTCGGGTTTTCTCCAGCACCAACCAAAGGCCCAGAGCCACCGCCAGTCCCAGCCCGATCACAAAAAGCCGGTAGACCGGGACTTGCCGCCCCAGCACCTGTACAAAGCCATCGAAAGGCGCAGGCGAAGCGATTGAGCGGGGTTCACCACCCCAGATCCAGCGCATTGCGTCGGCCAGCACGTAAGCCAACCCAAAAGTTAAAATCACCTGGTTGAGGTGGTCGCGGCGATAGAGGCGGCGCAACAAGCCGGTTTCGATTACAAGTCCGATCAACCCTACCGCCAGGGGAGCCAGCACCACGGCCAGCCAGAAGCTACCCGTCCAGTTCAGGATGGACAGGCCCAGGTAAGCTCCCAGCAGATAAAATGCGCCGTGGGCTAAATTGATCACATTCATGATGCCAAAGATCAGCGAGAGGCCCGCCGCCAGCAAAAACAAGAGCATGCTGAGCGACAGGCCGTTCAACAACTGTAGCACAACCGAATCGAAGGTCAGGTTACTCAGGTTCATCAGGCTAAACCCCGGCTACTTTTTCAAGATCGTGTTGATGTCCTGGATTTTCTCGAAAGTAGCGATCACTTTCGGGGTCGGCTTGCCATCTGGCCCGGCTACCGTCTCGCGCAGGTAAATATTTTGGGTCAGGCCGTGGTTGGCCGGGTCAATCTCAAGCGGCCCGCGAGGACTGGTAAACTTGAGCGACTCGAAAGCTTTGATCAAATTATCCTTGTTGGTGGTATTGCCCCCAACAGCCTTGAGACCTTCATCTATGAAGCGAGCCGTATCGTAGCCCTGTAAGACAAAGACGCTCGGATTACGTTTGAATTTGGCCTGGAAATCGGCCACGAACTTCTTGTTTTCAGGCGTATCCAGGGTGTAGGCGTAGTGCAGAGCGGTACGTGCGCCAATGGCCGAGGCTCCCTGCGCAGGTAGAGTATCTTCCTCGATCATAAAGCCTGCCCCGATCAAAGGAATGTCCTTTTTGAGGCCGAACTGATCGTATTGCTTGACAAAGTTGACAGCTTCCGTGCCGGAGAAGAAGGCAAAAACCGCTTCGGGTTTAGCCTGTTGGATCTGGGTCAGGTAAGGGGCATAGTCGGTAGTTTTACCGAAAGCTGGTTTTTGTTCGCCCGCGACCGTCCCGCCCGCTTTTGTAAAAGAAGCCTTGAAAGCTTCGATGTATTCGTTACCGGCAGCATAATCCGGCGCAATCAGGAAAATCTTCTTGCCGACGTTCTTGTAGGCCCACTCGCCGAGCGGGTAGACCACCTGGCCATTGGTAAAGGAGGTGCGGAAAATATATTTACTAAACTTGGCCCCGGTCAGGTCTTTCGCCCCGGCATTCGACACAATCAGGATCGTCTTGCTCTGATCGGCCACTTCGCGTACTGCCAGGGCTACCGCGCTGGAAACCAGGCCGGTCAGGAGGTCAACCTTGTCGCTCTCGATTAGCTTTCGGCTCTTGCGGACGCTGGCTTGCGGGTCGTTTTCCTCGTCTTCCTTCAAAATCTGCACTTTGCGTCCGGCCACTACCCCGCCGATAGAATCGAAGTACAGGTTCATACCATCAATAATTTCGGTTCCAAGCTGAGTGTAAACGCCTGAAAACGGCAAAACCGCTCCAATTTTGAGTGGTGCACCCCCTGCCGTGGCAACAACGGTGGTATCTGTGGCGGCAGCAGTCGTCACACTGGCGGCGGTTGTGGCTCCGGCGGCAGCGGTAGTTGCGCTGGCCGCACTGGTTGCATTGCTAGTTGCGGCGGCACTGGTGGTTGCTCCTACACCGGATGTCGCGGTACTATCGCCGCACGCGGCCAGCAAACCACCACTCAACGCACTTCCGGCTACTACGACTGCCGACTTTTTGATAAAGCGGCGGCGACTCAGGCGAGGCCGGGACAGCTTGGCCTGGGGTTCCTGGGGCAACATCGAACTCTCCTCGTTCATATTAATTCTCCTCTCCTCGTTGAGGTAAAAGTATAATCAGGTTGTTGCGGTGTCGGGCGGGCTGCCAAAAGCGAACAATTGCCGAATTCTAAAGGGTCTTTGTGAAAGAAATGATACGTTCTAAGATAGGCATATTTTAACACCATAGAAGATGGGCTGTACATTTAGCTGCTTTGTACAGATTCTAAACTTTCTTAGGGTTGTGTTGTTCTTAGCCGATTGTTGTGTTGTTCTTAGCCGATTAAGGAAAGAGCCTCAAAGATAGTGTAAAAGATGTGTGTTTGAAGAGTTATAACCTGTATAAACCAAGCATAAGAACTGAGTTACTACTTGATAACATTTTCTTAAAAAGATGTTAACATCATTTAACCAAAATTTAACAACTTAAAAAAACGGGCTTAAAGACTGACAGTTAAAGTCTCTTAAGGAGTAGACAACTCTGTTCGATCAGGGCTGTATATCGGAGGACGGTTCCACAGACCCCTGGAAACACAATAATAAGGAGAGATTTTGATGTTTTTGAAAAGTATGAGCAAGAAGCTGAGCCTGACCGTACTGGCGATGCTCTTGATTACGGTACTGTTAGCCGCTTGTGGAGACAATACGAATACTGCTGGCACTGCCGCGACCACCAGTGCCGCCGCGACCACCAGTGCCGCCGCGACGACTGCTGCGATGACCAGTGCTGCCGCGATGACCAGTGCCGCTGCAACGACTGCTGCGATGACCAGTGCTGCCGCGATGACCAGTGCCGCCCCAACCACCAGTGCTGCCACGACAGTCGCCGGAACTACGGTTGCCGGAACTACGGTTGCCGGAACTACGGTTGCCGGTAGCACCACGCCGGTTAGCACAGGCAGCACCGAAGCCCTGCCTTCTAGCTTACCCGCCGCTTCGCTCAACGCTAACCTGAACGGTAGCGGTTCCAGCCTGGTCAGCCCGGCCCTCAAGGTATGGCAGACCGAACTGGGCAAACTGGCCCCGAACGTCAAGATCAACTATCCCGCCGGTGGTAGCGGCCAGGGTCGCAAAGACTTCCTGGGCGGCAAGACTGATTTCAGCGTTTCGGACGTGCAAATCACCCAGGACGAAGCCACCCAGAACAATAAGCAACTTGCCAACATCATTCAGTTGCCCGTAACGCTGGCGGCGGTTGTTCTCACCTACAACCTGCCGGGCGTAACCGACCTGAACATAAGCGGCGACACGCTGGGCGCGATCTACACCGGCAAGGTTGCCAAGTGGAACGATGCCAAAATCAAGGCTGAAAACCCGAACGCGACTTTGCCCGACCTGGACATCAAATTCGCCGTTCGCTCGGACAGCAGTGGAACTTCGGAAGTTTTCACCAGCTACCTGGTGGCCGTCAGCCCGGACTTCAAGACCGCCATCGGCGGCAAGGGTTCGAGCCAACCCAAGTGGGACGCTGCCGGTATTAACGTAACGACTGCTTCGGGTAACGATGGCGTGGCCGGTCTGGTCAAGAACTCGGCTGGTACGATTGGCTACAACGAAGTTGCTTTTGCTATTCAGAACAACTTGAGCTACGCTACGGTCAAGAACTCGTCGGGTAAATTCGTCAAGCCGACCCTGGATAACATCAGTGCGGCGGCGGAAAGTGCCAAACCCGATCCGACTACCCTTAAAATTGACCTGATCAATCAGGCCGGTGAAAACACTTACCCTATTGTGACAACCACTTACATGCTGCTCAACAAAGACTACACTGACGCTGCCAAAGGTCAGGCCGTGGTAGCCCTGGCCTGGTACGCTGTCCACAAGGGTGGTCAGGATGCCAAATCGGCCAACTATGCACCGTTGTCCACTGCAACTGTCAAGTTGGTCGAAGACAAGTTGAAGACCGTTACGGCTGGTGGCGCACCCATCCTCAAGTAAGGTTTTTCTCAGCTAGCACCGGGGCGTTCTGTACTCAGGGTTTCTGAGAAGGAATTCTATAAAAGGAATTCTATAGAACGCCTCACTCTAACTCGGCTCTTTCTTCCCGCAGGAAGGGCCGGGTTGGTTTGGACAAGTCGGCTTAGCTTTGTTCAAGCTAAAACACCCACAACAGTTTAGAAATTCCGAGGTGGGTTGAGGACTGCGCCAGGCGTAGTTTTTCGTGTTTATAACTTGCTGTTAGACCAGATAACAATATAATATAATAATAAAATAAACCTTACGCCACAGCGATCAATGGCGTGAGAAAGCTATGAAGAGGAAACAGGAGTAGCTTTATCAATGGCAACCACTTCTCCCCCGGTTACTCAGGCTAAAGCAAGACCTGCCAGCGGCACTAACGTTGGCGACCGCGTATTTGCTACCATAACGGCTATTACCGCCGCCGTGATTGTAGTGATTGTAGTGCTTTTTGCAATAGTTTTCACCATTGGAGCCTGGCCTGCTATTGGCAACAATGGACTGGAATTTTTCACCAAAGTAGACTGGCCCGGTGATGGTTTTGCTAAGGATGGGGTTTTGCCCAAGTTTGGCGCACTCAATTACATCTATGGTACTTTGATTACTTCGGCCATCGCCCTTTTAATCGGCGGGCTTGCCAGCGTGGGTGCGGCCATCTTCCTTTCGGAATATGCCCCTACCTGGCTCCGCACTCCGCTCTCGTTTCTGGTAGAGCTTCTGGCTGCCGTTCCCAGCGTAGTTTACGGCTTCTGGGGCGTTCAGTTCCTGTCGAGCATTATGGGCGGTGGCTTCGAGAAATCACTCTCGAACGTCTTCGGTTGGCTGCCGATGTTTGCCAGCAAAGTGACCACCAGCAATGGGCGTGAACTTAACGTTGCTTTCAACGGACGCGACATTCTGGTGGCAAGTCTGGTGCTGTCGGTCATGGTCATCCCGACGATTACCTCGATCAGCCGGGATGTGATCCGCACCGTGCCGGACTCTCAGCGCGAAGGAATGCTGGCAATGGGTGCAACGCGCTGGCAGAGTATTCGCAAAGCTGTGCTGAGTTATGGTAAGCGCGGTATTATCGGAGCGGTTATTCTCGGTCTGGGCCGGGCGTTGGGTGAAACCGTAGCGGTTGCCTTTATCATTGGTGGTGCCAGCCCTTCGCGTGGCCCGCAGTCCACCGTGTTAGAGCGCGGCGAGACTGTCGCCAGTAAGTTTGCCAACAGCTACAACGAGATTTCGCCCGCCGATACCAACGGCTTTGCCTCCTTTATCGAACTCGGTCTGGTGCTGTTCGTGATTGCCCTGATCATCAACGTGATCGCACAGGTGCTGGTAGGACGCGGCACGAAGCAAACGAAGCGGTCGGATACGCCCCTGGCCCGTGTGGGCCGGTTGGTCGGGTTTCTGGTTTTTCCGGCCCTGGTGCTTCTGGCAAGCCCCTACATTTCGCTACTGGGTGCAATTGTGATTATCGCTATCTGGGGTGGTTTGAAAGGCTTGAAAGCCTGGCAAGCCAGCACCGAGGAAAAAGGAAGTCGCCTCCCGCGCCCGCTTGAACTGGTGGCCGATCCCAACAAATCTTATAGTTACCGCAAGTTCATGAACCGCTTTATGCTGGTGCTGTTTGTGCTGGCTCTTCTGGTAGCGATTATCCCCCTGATTTTGATTTTCATCCTGGTAACGACCAAAGGTTTGCCCGTGGCAATCCGGCCCGATTTCTTGATCAACGATACCAGCGGACGGCCTCTTTTTGGCGGCAATCCGACCCCAAATACCGGCATTGCCCAGGCGATCCTCGGAACGGGCGCACTGGTTGGGCTGGCTTCTATCGTTGGCATTCCTTTTGGTATTCTGGCCGGGGTCTATCTTTCAGAGTATGGCGATAACCGCTTTGGCCGCCTGGTGCGCTTTACCGCCGACGTGTTGCAGGGTATTCCCAGCATCATTATGGGTCTATTCGTTTTGACGATTGCGATTAACACTTCCATATTTGTGCCGGGCCAGAAATACAACGGTTGGGCCGGTGCGTTGGCTCTGGCGATTATGATGATCCCGATTATCACGCGCACCACCGAAGAGATTTTGCGGCTAGTGCCGGTCGCAATGCGCGAGGCTGCCCTGGCTCTGGGCGTTCCCAAGTGGAAATCCACCCTGACCGTGGTAATCCCGGCGGCCCTGAGCGGGGTTGTCACCGGCGTAATTCTAGGCGTGGCCCGCGTGGCCGGGGAAACGGCTCCTATCCTTTTGACCGCTCGTGGTAACGACAGCTTTAACGGCCTGAGCGACCAGACGCCCGCTTTGACGCTGATAATGTATAATTACGGTCGTCGTCCCGATCAGGCGGCGGTTGACCTTAGTTGGGGGGCGGCTTTCGTGCTAATGGTAATCGTGTTACTGCTGTCGTTTGGAGTGCGCTTCGTTACCCGCAGTCGGGTCAGAGCAACTTTGTAGCAGGTTCTTGCGTATATTGAACAAGGCACAAGGAAGAAGGAAATTGGAGTAGCACAATGTCAATGGAACCTGCTAGCCAGAATGGGACAGTTGCTGCCGAGAATAAACCGGAGGCGGCGACTCAAAAAGGTAAAGGTATGTCGGTGCTGCACTTGACGGCTTACTACGGTAAGCACAAGGCCATCGAAGATGTTACAATAGAATTTGCCCCCAACGAAATTACGGCTTTGATTGGGCCGAGCGGTTGCGGTAAATCAACCCTCTTGCGCAACCTGAACCGCATGCACGAAGTCGTGTTAGGGGCCAGGGCCGAAGGTAAAATTCTACTGGGCGACGAAAATATTCTTGACCCTAAGATTGACTCGGCTACCGTGCGCCGCCGGATTGGAATGGTCTTTCAAAAACCTAATCCTTTCCCGGCTCTTTCAATCAAGGAAAACGTTGTTTCCGGCTTACGTCTTTTAGGCGAAAGCAATCCTCACAAGCTCGACCGGGTGGCCGAAGAAAGTCTGCAAAGGGCTTACCTGTGGGACGAGGTGAAGGACAAACTCGACGAGCCAGGTGTTTCGCTTTCAGGTGGGCAACAGCAACGCCTGTGCATTGCTCGAACGATTGCGGTGGAGCCGGAAGTAATTTTGATGGACGAGCCGTGCAGTGCGCTCGACCCGATCTCTACCATGCGGATCGAGGAACTCATGCTCGAACTGGAAAAACGCTTTACAATTATCATCGTAACCCATAACATGCAACAGGCCGCCCGCGTTTCGGATAAGACGGCTTTTATGCTGGCCGGAGCAGAGCGCACTGGTAAGCTGGTAGAATTCGACGACACTAAGAAAATGTTTACATCTCCGAAGGAACAGCGCACTGAAGATTATATCAGTGGCCGCTTCGGGTAAAAAGCAATCAGCAATTTAGCCACAGGGTTTGAAGTAAAGCTCAAAGCTGATTGCTCCAAAAGAGGTTTAGGGTATGAGTGAAATGGCCGAGAGCTTGAACGCAAAAGCTCAACCTTTCCGAATTAAATCGCTGGTGGCAACTGCCGAGGCTGTCGCTACCGACACGTTGGAGACGACTGCGACCAAGCTTGAAGTACATGATTTGAACTTTTTTTATGGCAACTTTCAAGCCCTGCGTAAAATCAATATGGCAATCCCTGCCCGCCGGATCACTTCGATCATCGGGCCGAGCGGTACGGGTAAGTCAACTTACCTGCGACTGCTCAACCGTATGAGCGACCTGACCCCTAAATCGCGGGTGGAAGGCGATATTACGCTGGATGGCCAGAGCATCTTTGGCAACGTGGATGTGGTAAATTTGCGGAGCCGGGTCGGAATGGTCTTTCAAAAGCCCAACCCTTTCCCCAAATCTATCTACGACAACATCAGCTATGGCCCTCGCCAGCACGGTGTTAAGAAGAAAAAAGAACTGGATGAAATTGTTGAGCGAAGTGCGCGGGGAGCTTACATCTGGGACGAGATCAAGGATAAATTGCACGTTTCGGCGATGGCTCTATCCGGCGGACAACAGCAGCGTCTGTGTATCGCCCGTGCTATCGCGGTAGAGCCGGAAGTAATTTTGATGGACGAGCCGTGCAGTGCGCTTGACCCGATCTCTACGATCAAAATTGAGGAATTGATGGTGAACCTGCGTAAGAAATACACCATCGTGATCGTAACTCACAATATGCAGCAAGCCGCCCGCGCCAGCGATTTTACTTCGGTCTTCATGATGGCTAAGGATCGGTCGGGGGAACTGGTCGAGTTCGGCCCGACCAAGGAAATTTTTACTAATCCCAAGAACGAGCGTACCGAGCAGTACATTACCGGACGCTTCGGCTAAGATAAATAACAAGAGAGGCGGCAATTTGCCGCCTCTCTTGTTATTTCAGGATGACCTGATAGCGGTCTGGATTATTAGGGTCAACCAGCACGTTTATATCATTACCGACGGAAAGAGAAGTGGGTTCGTACCAAATCGAGTCGCTTCTGAAATGATGGAGTTTGTTCTGGGCCGGGTCGTGCCATTGCGCCAGCACGACGTAAGGTGATTTCCCTTTATTTTTGAGCGAGGTGTTGAGCCGAATATCAGTAATTCTAGCCACTATTGGCTGGCCCTTTTGTTCCAGCCAGTTTATTTTTCTCCGATGCGCAAAGCCCGCCAGGAAAAGCCCCCCACTCACCAGGCCGAAAATAGTACCCAGAAACCCCAGCAGAGCAGGCCAAAACCACAGCGAAACAAAAGAGTCGGCACGGGCTGAACCCGCCGGATCATTTGGGTCGTAATAAATCCGCACTTTTTGATCGTAGCTAAACTCAGGCGGGCTGCTACTGACGCCTGTTGTGTATTGCACATTCTGCCCAGAGGAAGTGGTAAATTGTATTACCGACCGATACTTTACCCCGTTCTGAGGATTTCTAGGTTCGACCACCGTGCCATCGGCCACAGATGCCTGAGAAATAAAAATTGAAGTGGTGATTACCAGATAAAGAACCGGCAGAAGACAAGCAACTGCGATACCAGCAAAGACCTTAGAAATGATACCTGAAACCATTCCAATTCCACACCTCTCTTTAATTTATTGTCTTGCTCAATAAAGGTATAGCTTACCTTCAAATTTTAACACTGGATGCAAGGCTCTTTATTTCTACTGGTACCGGGCTAAAATTCCAAAAACAGCCGGAGTTTCTCGACTAACCGAGCAATGCCAGAGAAAGCCGAAACTGCTCAGCTACGGTTTATAATATTGTCGGAGGGCTATCACACGTGAAGAAGACTTTAGTCTTTCGGTCAGGGAAGACTAAAGTCCTTGTTGCAAACAGGGATTTGAATGGCTAACTTTAAACTTATTAGCCCGTTTGGATCGAGTAACTACCCGTAAACGGCAGCGACTGTCTGTACTTCTGGTGACGTTGTGTTAGTGCCAGTGCTAAGGTTGACCTGATACTGCAAATAACGACCGGGTGGTAAGCTCAGGGCTACGTTACCGGTCGTAGCGGTAGCGGTACTCCAGGCCGACCAGTTCGTGCCATCGGTCGAAGTGCGGGCCTGAATGGTCGCGGTGCTGCCGGTCGCGGCCCAGTACAATTTGCTCCAGGTCGCGGTTTGTCCGGCGTCCAGAGGGGCCGAAAGGTACGTACCGCTAGCCGGATAAGTCCCGACCACCACACTATCCATCGCCAGCGTGCCGGTGGTAGGCCCACCGCTCAACCAGACGTACTGACTGCCGGTTGCGCTGACTGTATGGGTCGCCACCAGCGTGCCATCTACATAAAACTGGATTGCGGTGCTGGTCACGCCTATCACGAAGGCGTGATAGGCGTTAAAGGTTGTAGTTAGAGCCGTATCTTTGCCAACTCCGTTAATATTCGAGCGGGCATAAATTTTGGAGGTATCCCAGGCCGGTACGCTAAAGAGAATCCAGCTTGTACTAAGGTCTTCCGAGTACCCAAAGTGTTGATTAGCCATGTTAGAAGCAAACTTTAGTTGAGCTTGTACCCGCGACAGTGGTTGCACACTGTTAGTACGCATGTAAGCCCCACTTACCCTGGCATTCCCTCCGCTCACTCCTACGCTGCCTCCACTTGACCAGGTGGCGCTAGTCCACAGGTTTGTATCCAGAGTCGGGCCACTAAAATAGTCCTCTAAACTAGCTTTGAGTTTTAACTCGCCATCCAGCCGCGAGGTCGAGGCAGTATTGGTAAAGACCGCCCCGGTCTTAAATTGGGCCGCGGTAGTCTGAACAATCGCTGGTGGCAGCACCACCAGCCCATTGTTCAAGGTCGTGTTTGTCCCGTTGCTGTTTACAAGTTTGACGTTATAAGTGGAGGGCGTATAGCCTGCCGGTACCGAGAAAGTAATCGTCGTAGCATTAACTAACGTTGCTCCGCTTACCGTCGTACCCGACAAAGTTATGGTAACTGGGCCGACAAAGTTCGTCCCCGAAATCGTGACCGTGGTAGCGGTCGAGTTCGTTACGACATTGGGTGTTATCTGGCTGATCGTCGGTGCCACGGGTGGCGGAGTAACGGTGTAGGCGTTGGTAAGGGTGGCACTCTGGCCGTCTGAATTTGTAACCGTCAGGCTATAAACTCCCTGGGCGGCAGTATTCGCTGAGACGACGGCTCGTAGCTGCGTGGATGAAACCAGGGTTATGCTACCCAGACTGAGTGTGCCGAGCTTGACGGTTGCTCCTGCCGCAAAGTTGGTGCCGGTCAGGGTTATAGAAATGCTCTGGTTGGTCGGCCCGTTATTGGGTGAAACAGAAGTCAGGGTCGGCGCAGGTTGCACAATCGGCGCACTGACCGTGTAGGCATTTGGAAGCGTCGCGCTCTGGTTGTCCGGGTTAGTCACGCTCAGACCGTAAACTCCCTGGGCCGTGCCAGAGGCTACTACCGCCCGTACCTGCGTGGCCGAAACGAAGGTTACACCGGACAGATTGAGCGTGCCGAGCTTGACCGTCGCACCTGAAACAAAGTTTGTGCCGTTTAAAGTGATCGTAGTGTTTTGATTGGCTGGCCCGCTCGTAGGCGAAACAGAAGTCAGGGTCGGCGCAGGTGTGGGCGGCGGGTTGACCGTATAGGCGTTGGGCAGGGTGGCACTCTGGCTGTCCGGGTTCGTCACGGTCAGGCTGTAAACTCCCTGGGCCGTGCCAGAAGCAACCTGGGCGGTCAACTGCGTGGCCGAGACGAAACTTACCCCACTCAGGGCCAAAGTACCAAGCTTGACGGTTGCCCCTGATACGAAGTTAGTGCCGCTCAGGGTAATAGCGGTGGTCTGGTTGGTCGGCCCGCTATTGGGCGAAACACTGCTAAGCGTTGGCGCGGGCGGGGTAACGTTCACCGTCACGTTGGCCGCGCCGGTAATCGCGCCACTGGTCGCAACTACGCTGTTGGGATAATTTCCGCCTGTATTACCGGCAGTGTAAAGGCCACTGCTGTTGATCGTGCCACCCCCGGTAGTAGACCAGCTAAAAGTGGTTCCACTTACTTGAACGTTGTTGCTATCGAAAGCCTGCGCGGTGAATTGTTGGGTTGCGCCGCCTTGCAGGGTGGCTTGAGAGGGTGAAACGACAATGCTTGCGACCGCGCCAGGGGTATAAGAACCGTAAATACCGGCGACAGTTTGAACTTCCGGCGACTGAGTGTTGTCGCTGGTGGACAAATTAAGCCCGTATTGCAGATAACGACCGGCGGCGAGGCTTAAAGTAACATTGCCGGTGGTGGCCGTAGCCGTACTCCAGCCCGACCAATTCGTGCCATCGGTCGAGGTGCGGGCCTGAATAGTCGCGGTGTTGCCGGTCGCGGCCCAGTACAGGCCGTTCCAGTTAGACAACTGTCCGGCGTCCATAGCCGGGGACAGATAAGTACCACTGGCAGGGTAAGTTCCGGCTACTACGCTATCCAGCACCAGTGTGCCGGCGGTACTGCCTCCGCTTAGCCAGATGTATTTGCTGCCGGTCGCGCTCACATTGTGAGTTGCTACCAGCGTGCCATCTACGTAGAACTGGATTGCTCCCGCCGAAACACTAATCACGAAGTCGTGGAAAGTGTCGAAAGTTATATTTAAGGGGGTATCAGTGCCGATTCCGTTGATATTGGAACGAGCGTAGATTTTGCTACTGTCAAAACCCGGCACGCTAAAGAGAATCCAGCTTGTACTGAGGTCTTCGGAGTAGCCGAAATGCTGGTATAGAGTATTTCCGGCAAATTTCAGCCGAGCCTGTAACTGGTTCAATGGCTGGACGTTCTGGCTACGAATGTAGGCTCCGCTAACTGCTACACTACCACCCGAAACCCCGCTGCTACCGCCCGCCGACCAGGTATCGCTAGTCCACAGGTTTGTATCCAGCGTGGTGCCGTTGAAGTAATCTTCCAGTCCGGCTTTAAGCTTTACCTCCCCATCCTGGCGTGTGGCTGCCGCCGTGTTGGTAAATACTCCCCCGGTTGCAAAGTTAGCCTGGGTCGTGTGAATGATCGCCGGAGGCAGCACCACCAGTGCATTCGCCAGGGTAGCATTGAGGCCATCCCCATTTATAACCTTGAGGCTGTAAGTGCCGGGCGTATAACCCGCCGGGAGCGAGAAAGTGATGGTCGAAGAATTGACCAGCGTAGCCCCGCTTACCGCCGTCCCGGATAATTCTACCCCGACTGCTCCGGCAAAGTTCGACCCGGTAATGGTGATGGTGTTGGCGGTCGAATTGGTTACGACACCGGGCTTCACCTGGGTAATCGAAGGGCCAGTCGCGGCTGCGCTGACCGTATAGGCATTCGGAAGCGTCGCACTCTGGTTGTCCGGGTTGGTCACGCTCAGGCTGTAAACTCCCTGGGCCGTGCCAGAGGCAACCTGGGCGGTTAATTGCGTGGCCGAGACGAAACTTACCCCGCTCAGGGCCAGCGTGCCAAGTTTGACGGTTGCCCCCGCTACGAAGTTAGTGCCGCTCAGGGTAATGGTCGTGGTCTGGTTGGTCGGCCCGCTATTGGGTGCGACACTACTGATGGACGGCGCGGCATTGGTAGTTACGAACGATAACTGGGCTGAGGTTGCCGAGTTGTTGCTGGGGTCTATCGAGATTGCTTTGTAATAGTAGGTCTGGCCGTTGGTTAGCCCGGTCAAACTTACGCTGTGGCTAAGCGTAGAACCAGGGGTACTGGCACTACTGCCCAGAGCCGGAGTAGTTCCGTAATTTACCACGCTGGTGGCTGCTTCGTTGGTCGTCCAGGTAATCGTTGCCTGGGTGCCGGTGGCTGCGGCACTAACCTGACTGATAACCGGGGGCGTGGTGTCGGTTGAGTAAGAAGCTACCACTGCGGAAGTTCCGCCCGGTAGCGTCACAAAAGCAAAGCTCTGGCCGTTGAGGGTCTGAGTGGTAAAGCTAACCGCCGACCCGTTCAGCGTAACCGAACCTAAATTATTAGTTCCGCTTTGCAAGGGTAAGACCACGCTTTGCCCGCTCTGGGTGCCTGGTACAGTGGCACTAAAACTAAGCTGGTTGTTGGCCCAATTAAAGCCTGAAAAACTGCTGTTGTAGCGGTTTTCGGTAAAATGGAGCCATTCCTCACCGTTAAGAATAGGCAGGTTGAGGCTTCGAGCGTAAGCCAGAGTATTTTCGGCCCAGGTCTGTACGCCAGCATAGTAGTCTACATGCATTTGGAAGATGATGCTTTGTAAATTTCCTGCTTCGCTGGAGTCAATAGCCTGTTTAGTATAAAAGTAGCCATCGGTGTCATTCATAGCTTCGGGGCCGGGATACATCATCTGATCATCGGCAATTTCCGTGTACTGACCGAAGACATCCACAATCAGGCCGTTCTGGTCAATCAGTTTGGCCGGGCGACCGCTACCACCTATGTAGCCACGCGCCCAGGTGTTATCGGCCTTTTTGAGCCACGCTCCGTAGCGATAATAGCTATAGTCCATATCAAAGCCGTGGGCCTTAGCGATTTTGCCGCCGTCAACCCATCCTTGTCCTTGTATCCGGTGTGTCCGCACCGTTCGGCTGTTCACTGCTCCATAAGTGCTTTGGAACCAGGCCACGTTGTCGTCGTATCCGGTACTCAAAGGATTATCAACGGCGTAGGGGTGAATGCTAAAGGTATTACCGCGAGAGGTATAATCGTTGAGCAGGGCTGGCACCGGGCCATATTTTTCGTAAAAGCTGGTTGTCGCATTGTAGCGGGTCAGGCTGGTCATCATATTTTGAAAGTAGCTGTCCGGTGAGCTGTGCGCATCGCTGGTCAGCACAATCGCGGTTTTCTTGTTATTGGGATAATACCAGAACTGCGGCAAAGGTTTCGCGGATGTGTTCAACTGCCCTAGAATCCGGGCAAAAAGGCGTTGGTGTAGATCGGCCTGGGGCAGGGGCATCTTGTTCAGGTCAATCCAGTTGTAGTAAAGGTCTACTGTGCGAAGGATGTTATCTCCGTCTGCGTCTACATCGGCGTTGGCCGGGTTGCCCTGGCGAATATAGACGACTGTCTGAGCCAGGTCGTAGGTGTAAGCAATTGCTTTGCCGTTACCGTAATTGTTAGCTGTAATTGCCGGATAAGTCGTGGCAGTCGTCGCGTTGGTGTAAAGTAAAGCGACCGTCTGAGCCGTTCCCCCGCTATACTTGTCGGCGGTGGTGTGCAGTTGCAGACTGTCAGGCGCAAAACCCTGGCCGTAGGAGTTAGAAGTCTGGATCGCCATATAACCGTTAGAAAGCGTCCCGGCGGAAGTGCCAAGACCAAAAACCGAAGCCAGTTGCGCGTCAGGCCGCATGGCGATCAAATTACCGCCGTTTTGAACATACTGAGTGAACATGCTGGCCTGGGTACTGGTCAGGTTGGTCTGGGCCAGGACAACGCTATCGTAACCCGCCAGGATTGTCGCGGTAAGGTTGGGCAATTGCTGAGTGTCAAAGAGATTAAACCCTTCCGAGTTCATGATCTCACCGAGGTAACGCCCGAACTTGTTGGCACTGTACGAATCATTGTAAACAAGCAACACCGGCGCATTAGCTGAGGAGGCTGCAAGGCTATTAGTAGGTGCGGCGGCAGTAGTTTTGGCCGGAGCAGCCTGGGCGGTCAGGGTGGTGAGTGGAATAAAAAGCCCCCATACTAGAGCCAGGGCTATCCAAAGGCGGACTACTGCTGAACCTGAAACGGTTTTGACTTTCATTGCTTCTTTGCTGCTTTCCTAAGTTAATCTCATACATCGAATAACTGCTGGTGCTAACTACCCGGCCAGTAATTATTTAGCTTTTAGAACCCTCTTGCCCTATCTTTTGTCTACAATCATTTCTTTGCTGCCGATACATAGGCATAAAAATCTTCTGTTTTAAAAACCAGCAATTAAAGGAAACAGCAAAGACCCTGACCCGATATTGGCTCTGAGTGTATGATAAAAACCAGGCGTGATGGCCCGATGAATTCAGTCCTGAGACTTTATTAACTTCTTTTCATTCTTAGAGAAAGTTCGCTGCAAAGGCTACCAGAGCGGGGTGGTTAATCTTTCATAAGGCTTATAGAGAGAGCAGGTTTAAAGAGATGCGGAACCAAAAGGAGGCGAAGGCCGATACAAAAACCCCCGTAAGGGCTGGTTAAAGCCTTTACAGGGGTTTTTGTAGAACTAAACCGCTTATGCTTAGTTCGGAGCGTGAACGGTCGAGTTTTCGTAATCGCGGTCAATCAAGGTTGGGTCGGTGAAGGCTACGCCGCCGCCGTACTTCTGCCCGTAATTGATGTCGCGCTGGATTACGTATTGCTTGATCGAACCAGGGAAAGGCGTAGTCTGAGCGTTTTCCCCGAATGGGTCGGTGTACCACAGAGCAGGCCCGGCACTGTTTTTGACATCACCTGGTTTGAAGTACACTCCCCGGTGCGTACCCTTGAAGGCCGAACGCGAGTCATCCCAGCTAATACCCTTGATCGTGCCGTAGTTAGTGGCTATATCGCAAGCCCCACCCCTTGAACGGTTTCCGTTAGCCAGCGTCTCGTAGCACAGATCCATTGTGAAACCGGCATCGGTGTATTTGGCCGCGGTTGCGCCCATTTCAGGGTGCGTTTTGCCGGGCTGATAGTAGCGCATCGAGTTTTCTACGTCGAAGAGCAAGTCTACTCCACGCACAAGTTCCTGACCAGTCTTGCCGGTAATGTTCATACTACCCGGCCAGGCTTCGTAGGTGTTGACAGACCACTTGCCCTCCGGCACGAGGAAGTTACGCTCGATACAACTACGGTCTATGATGTTACGCGCTCCGTCCTGAGCTGTGCCAGGGTAGGCCGGGTTGCTGTAGAGGAAACCAGTAGGGATTACCGTTTTGCGGTCGCCTTCGGGGTCGCACAGCCGCAAGAACTCGCCCGCTTTGCCAAACTTAGCCATTTTGACTAATTTCAAGTCCTGACCGTCGCTACACTTGGAGAAATAAACTACCTCGTGCAGGTTATTCTCAAAAGCATCGTGGGTAGAAGTACCCTGGTGAACCTTCGCCAGATAGGTACAGGTAACGCCGGTAGGAATTTTGACCGTGGCGTTGGCCGGATTAGCCATTTCAACTTTCACGTTCACTTCCCACTCAATTTTATGACCTACGTGGTCTTCGTGCCGCATCGGCAGGGTGTTGCCGTTAGCCTGGCTCCACACATCCATCTGTTCGCTGACATAGCCAAACGGAATACCACTGCGGGCTACATTGCCGTTGAAGGCAAAGAACGCCTTGATGTCGTTCCAGTTAGGGGCGGTGCTAGGGTCCCGTCCGTGTTCGTGGCCGAAGCGACAAACTGCCCCGGTTTTAGGTTCGACAGCTGTCGGTGGGTGCCAGGTCGGGTAGAGCTTTCCATCCGGGCCAATCACGTTGAAGCTATCGTGAAAATCTTTGATCCCGGCAGTCGCTTCGGCATTGACCGAACCATCCGCGTTGTAGCAAACGTCAAACTTAGGGTTCGGGTTCCACAGACCCATTGCCATCGAAAGTTCCGGCCCGCCCGGTTTAGGCGTCGGGGTCGGAGTGGTCGGTGGCGGGGTAGCGGTCGTCGGAGCAGGAGTAGCCGTCGGTGGCACAGGAGTAGCCGTCGCTGGTTTCGGGGTGGCCGTGGCCGGTGCCGGAGTCGGGGTGGGAGGAGCTACACACTTGATCACCAGCGTAGCGGCTTGAGGGTCGGCAATTGCTAATTTGCCCCCCGGACACTTGATCGAAATGGTCTCGTCTACTCCCAGGCTTATCGGAGCGCGGGTCCGAGCCGCGGCGTCGGTGCTGTTGAGCGTCAGTACCAGAGCGGCAAATCCGCCCACGAAAAGAGCTAAAGATAGAAAAACTAAAAGGTAAAGATATTTCTTAATCATCGCACTCCTTGATGGTTTCGTATCGGGCAATCTGGGGACTATCACTTTAACGGCAAGCCGAATAAAGCACAGATTGCGCCGATAGATTTGGCCTGATTTTACTTCGCCGTTAGAAGACGCGCAACTACTCTCTATCCGGCCCTTTCCCGGCTACCACAAGCAGAGCCAGGAAAGTCATAAAATCAAAAGCCATTTTAACTTGATCAGGTCTGTGGGTGAATTATTAACCCAGATATCACAAGATTGTTTACTAAACACAAACAAACAAAGGGTACAACGAGGTTAAAACAATGTTTGATTAAATGCTAAGCAGTAATACTAATAACAGACAATATTGATTACCTGTTATGCTACAATAATCATGATAACGTTAAAAAGAATTATTACAAGAGATGAAGGTACTAATAATTATAGGAAATATTGGTAATAATAGCTGCACGTTTAGTGGAAGTGAATTAATATATATTCAGGCGTATTAATGTTGAGAAGAATTAAAAAAGCGGTCAAAACAGGCGTTTTGGGCCTTAGAGGGCGCAAAAATCGCCCTCTATCTTTAGTTTTTCAGTCTTGCTAAACTTTCCACCGGGCGCGGGTCATCTGGCAGATATTTGACGGCCTGATTCAATAAATTGATCGAGTCGGTAGTGCGGCCATGTCGCTGATAGAGTAATACTAAAAACTGGTAGCCTTCCCAAAAGGTGGGGTCTATCTCCAGAGCCTGCTTGAAATAAGGTTCGGAACCCCGGTCATCGGACGAGTCGAAAACCTGCCGACCTCGATTGAGATAAATAGGGGCGGCTCCGGCTTCTCGCCGGGCTTGCAAGGCGACCTCTGGTTGCCCCAGCTTTTCCAGTACGTCTCCCAGTAGCAGCAGGCTGGAACGGTCGCCTGGTTGCCGCTGCAAAGCTTCTTGCAAATACTCTTTGGCCTGCTCCGGCTGATTATCGTGCCAGTAAAGCCAGGCCAGCCCTCGCGCTGGAATGTTAGTCCAGGCAGCTAACCCTTGGGCTTCCCGGTAAAGCCGGATCGCGGTAGCAAGGTCGCCCCCGGTGCCTTGCCAGATTTTAAGTTTTTCCAGGCCCGCCTGGTTTAGCTGCACCAGTGTCCAGGCAGGCCCGACCAGCAGTACGAACAAACCCAGGCTCGTAAGACCTACGGCCCAGGGACGCCGTCGGAAAAGTGGTTCCTTCTGCTTCGACTTGTTCTCCGCTTGCGCGAAAGCCGACCGCGCCGAAGGCAGGGCGCAGGCGACCAGAGCCAGGGGCGTCCAGAACAAGGCGGTAAACTGGCCGTTCCAGGTGCTATGCTCGGTCAGGCCATAAGCCAGTTGCCCTCCAAATGCTGCCATTCCTCCCAGCAAAAGCGTCGTTCGAGCCGAGGATTGATCGAGTTCTTTTAGCAAGCCGCCTTTGCGGATTTTCCGGCCAAGTAAAAACCAGCTTCCGATTACTCCAATTACTCCTAAAGCCCCTGGCAAGCCAGCTTCTACATAACTTTGCAGTAAAATATTATGGGCATGCTCTTGCGAATCGCGGTTGGCGAGGCTGGAATGATCAACATAAAAAGAATAGAGAGGTTGAAACTGGCCGGGGCCAAGCCCGGTGAGCGGATGGTCGGCCAGCAGGTTAAAAGTATTTTGCCAGATTTCCAGGCGGCTATGCCCGTTTTCGTTCAGCAGCCGTTCGGGGCTAAACAAGCGGTACTGCCCGCTACCAGCCAGGTATATTCCGGCTATCAGCACCACTACGAGGCTCGTAATCTGCACCCACCGCCGTACTGCCGGTCTGAAATATCGCCAGCCCAGCCAGGTTAATACCGCCAGCCCAACCCCGAAGGAGACCAGACCGCCCCGGCTGTTTACTACTAGCAGAGCTACAAACATTGTCAAGGCCGCGCTAAGAGCCAACACCCGTTCCGCCCGGCCTTGCCCGCAAAAAGTATAGGCCAGGGCTAGCGGAATAAAAACGTCCAGCATTCCAGCCAGGGTATTACGGTGCATACTCAGCCAGTCTAACCTGGGCAACAAATGCCGCGTTACGTCAATAAAACCACTTGAAAAGCCGTTGAAGCGAATATAGTCGTCGTTGAGCATCGGCAGACACAGCACACTGACGATAGCCAGCAGCCCGACCAGCCCTAACCCTAACCAGTAGGCTCTTTTCGGGTCAAGCCCAGATCGGCTGAGCCGCCACACCCCCCAGAACAAGCCTACCCCTAGCAGCATTCCACCCAGCCTCAAGGAGTCTCCCCCGGCCCACAGATAGCTAAAGATTACTCCAAAGCTGTAAAGTAAGATGCTTTTTCCGAAATATGGTAGCCGCCCTGTCCTGAATATACTAATAGAAGAAGTGTTTTCTTGAGGTCTTTCGGTATTCGATACTTTTTTAGAGTTCACTAAATCTTCCTATTTTCTCAATAGCTCAATATTTAATAGCTTAAATTTATATTTTACCTTTTCACAGGTCGCTAAGATATTATTTTTGGATCGAACCAATCAAATTATCGAGGGTGGCGGCGATGCTATCCCAATCGAAATTTTCCTCTACCAACCGGCGAGCCTTGCGAGTGAGGTTAGTCGCCAGGTCGGGTTCGTGTTTCAAGCGGGCGAGAGCCTGGACAAACTCCTGGGGAGTGTCGGCGCATAAGAAATGTTTTTCATGCTGAGCATTCAGTCCTTCCGCTCCTTTTGTGGTCGAGATTACCGGCGTACCGAGCGCGAAAGCTTCCAAAATCTTCAGGCGCGTACCCCCACCGTTTAGGAGCGGTGCAACACAGGCTCTACCCCCGGCGACGGTCGGGTTGAGGTCGTCCAGATAGCCGGTAAAAATTACCCCCTCTAACCGTTCGGCCCGCCCTTCCGCCAGGGCCAGCCGATCTACTCCATCGTTTCGTCCGGTTATAACCAGCTTTAATTCCGGCTCACTCTGGCGGAGGGTCGGGAAAACCTCGCGCAAGAAATAGCTCATGGCGTCATAATTCAGGTTGAAAGTCAACGCACCGTTAAAGACCAGGTGGGGTTGGCGGGCTTGCCAGTGGTAAGGCTGGAAGCGGTAGGCGGTCAGATCGGCTCCATTAGGCAAGACCTGTACCGGGGTGGAACCAACTAGCGGTTGGATAACGGCTTGCTCCTGGGCTGAAACTACGGTTATCGCCCGGTAGTGCCGGGCCAGGTAGCGGACATAGCGGGCTACCTTGAACCAGGTCAGGCCGTAGCGCAACCGCTCTCGCCGTCGCCGGGCTTGCTTGAACTGGTTGTAAAGTCGGCTTACTTCCAGTTCTTCCAGCAGGGCGGGCCGGTCGTAGCGGTGAGCGAGTGTTCCATAGCCTGCCATATCCAGTTCAAAAGCAATCACAGCCTCTACCTGGCCGGAAGCTAGCTGTACTTCCACTCGCTCGGTCATTTCGGGTCGGTAAGTAGCTCGTACCGAGCGCGGCCTGAGCGTTAAAAATGCGGCCCGGCTTTGCCAGCTATGTGGCTGGAAGGGTTTGTACAGCACTCCTCCTACCGAAGTGCAGAACTGGTTGAGGTGCTGCTGCGCGAGTAGAAAATCTTCACCTTGCTCGTAAAAAGTCAGCAAATGAAGCTCGTGTCCGCGCCGGGCCAGTCGTTTGAGTAAATTGTAAACGCGGAGTTTACTTCCGTTACTGGCCGGGTAGGGCAGCCAGCGCGATAAACATAGTAGCTTCATAACAGTTTGATAACCAGTTTCTCAGTAATTAGCCCGGTAGAAAACCGTCAGGACTAAAAAAGTAGACCGGGCGAAATAACGACGCTAATTTTTCTTTCCGAAAGAAAACAGATTAGCGTCGTCGCACCTATAGAGGTAAAGTCTATCCTGATTCGCTATCTTAAGAATTTCAAAAAGGTTAAGTCGGCAGCCCTAAACTTGATTTAGCTTAGTATTACGCCGTTGTTTAGTATACTACGGTTCCAGGGTTTCGAGGCCGATGAAAAGGCCGCAGGGCCTAATGAGAATGTTTTAATGGCCTAAAAAGCGTGCTACACCTATTTTTTCAGCCAGAAAGAAGATATTTTAATAACTATTTCATTGCCGTAGCCTAAATTTAGAGCAGGATAGAAACCTCAGATAAAATTAGTAATGCTTCAGGAGCGAGTATGGCGATTACAGCGCGGGCTTCTTTGATCCAACCGGCCCTTTCCGAGCCACCCAAAGTTGCCTGGGATCGCCAACCAGGTCGCCGCAGTCTGGTATTTCTTTTCCTGACCCTGCTGGCTTTGTTTGCTTATTGTGCGCCCCGCTGGAATGATTGGAACCAGAATTCGCGCTTGAGTCTGGTGCGCTCGGTAGTAGATTACGGCACCTTTCGGATTGACGCTTACGCCGCCATTAACGGTGATTTTGCTTACTATCAAGGCCATTATTATTCGGATAAACCGCCCGGCCCGGCTTTAGCCGGCATCGTCCCATACGCCGCCCTCAAACTGGCCCTATCTAATCCCGTCGCCGATTGGGTAATCGAGCGACTGGCCGGGTCGCGCTCCTTTAGCCAGACCTTTACCGAAGGCAGTATTGCGGGCCGCACTGACACTACTTCCCGTGACAAAATCTTAGGAGCGTTAGCGCGTATCTGGCTTTCAGTGCTGCTGGTGGCGGCTCCGGTAGCTCTGGCGACCTGCCTCTTCTGGCTGTGGGTCGGCCAGCTTATTGGACGCTACTGGTGGAGCCTGGGCCTGACCCTCGCGCTGGCTCTGGGTACTACCATGTTCCCATACAGTTCGCTTTATTACAACCACGCCCTGACCGCCGCTTTGCTCTTTATCAGTTTTTTCCTGTTGCATCGCTGGCGCACGAATAATGATCGGCACAGCAGGCGTACTCTGGCTCTGGTCGGGTTTTTGTTGGGCTTTTGCCTGATCTCGCAATATGAAACAGTTCTCATTGCCGGGCCGCTGGCTCTTTATGCTTTGCTGGGAGCCGGACGGCGCGAGAATTTAGGCCGGGTGCTGTGGCTGGGCCTGGGAGCCTTGCCGCCCCTGGTCGCCCTGGTAGTATACGATCTGGTGGCCTTTGGTACTCCCTGGCCGATTGGATATCAATACTCGATTTTGTGGTTAGACCGCCACTCGCAAGGCTTTATGAGCCTGACTTACCCGCACCTGGAGGCTCTGTGGGGTTTGACTTTTAGTCCTTTTCGAGGTCTCTTTTTGCTTTCGCCCTTCTTATTGCTGGCTTTGCCCGGTTTCTATTTTGGCCTCAAACGGCCCGGCTACCGGCTGGAAGCTGGTTTAAGTCTGTGGGCGAGTTTATCTTTCTTCCTTTTCAATGCCAGTTCGGTAATGTGGTCGGGTGGACATACCTTTGGCCCGCGCTATCTGGTTTCCTGTCTGCCTTTCCTTGCTCTGGGCGTAGGATTCTTTCTGCGCGAGGCGGCCCTACGCGACTGGCGGGGGGTGGGCTGGTGGTTTGGCTTGCCCGCCGTCCTTTCGGTGCTGATAGTGCTTCCGGCGACGCTGGTAGGCCGCAACTGGCCGACCGACGACTATACGAGTCCGCTAACCGATTATTTATGGCCGCAACTTTTCGCGGGCAACCTTGCGCGTAACCCCGGAATGGCCCTCGGCCTGAAAGGGCCACTCAGCTTTTTACCTTTGCTGCTGGCGGTGGTTTTGCTTTATCTGCTAATTTTCCGTTTTCGCTGGCCCTGGGACGGCGGGAAGGCCGGGCGCGGTTCTCAATCCAAACCGCTCGGCCCTCCCGAAACCTCCCCTGACGGCTGGGTGCAGCTTTCCAGCACGGTTGAGGCCGGGCCGGTAATCCTCGAAAGTCGCCCGAACCCGCCCCAATCTGAAAGGCCGGGCCGATGGTGGCAGCAAGACCGGCTCTTTTTCGCAGCTTCAGTTGTAGTATTGGTGGTGGTTACAAGTTTGCCCTACCTCTTTGGTTTCTGGCGGGCCAACGGCTCCAAAGCTTTTATGAACATTATGCTGGACGTGCCGGATACTACTCAGTATTGGGCCTGGATGCGCGAGATGGGCCAGAGTTGGGTTATTGTAAATCCGCTCACCCCGGAGCCAAACGACCCGGTTTTCTTCAACTTGCTGTGGGGAGTGTTAGGCCAGGTGCAAAGATTGACCGGCCTGGAACAGTCTTCGCTTTATCAAGTTTTTCGGGTCGGTTCTATTTTGTTTTTTGGCGCGATGACCTGGGGCTTTTGCAAATTCATCTTCCCGCGACCGTTGGCCTACCGCACCGCCTTCTTGCTGATTATGTTTGGAAGTGGTTGGGGCTGGTTGCCAGTGCTGTTCAAGCAGTTCAGTGGCACGCTTTCTAATCCTCTGGCGGTTTTTGTGGCCGAGCCGAACAGTTTCCTGGGTGCGCTGGCTTATCCTCATCTCATTTTCTCGGCGGGGTTACTGCTGGGGGTTTTCTGGCTGGCTTTGCGGGCAGGCGAAAGCGGCCAGATGCGCCTGGCGGTAGGCGCGGCAGGGTTGGCTCTGGTGCTGGGCCTGGAACATACCTACGACCTGGTGATTGTCTACGCCGGGCTGGGAACTTACTGGCTCTGGCAAGCGATTCGGCTACGCCGCTTTGATTGGCACTGGCTTCGGATTTGCCTCGTGATCGGGCTGGTTTCGGCCTTACCCTCGGTCTACTCGGTTTACCTCACTACGACCAACGCTACCTGGAAGGGCGTTCTGGCGCAGTACGGTAACGCCGGAGTGTTCACCCCCGACCCGTTCAATCTGCTGATCTTGATTGGGCCGCTCTTGCTGTTAGCCCTGGTTGGGCTGCGGGCCGGGCCGGTTGTACCGGGTGAAGTCGCTGCCGCCGACCGTCTCCGCTTTGTTAAAGCCTGGTTTGTGGCCGGTTTGTTCCTGATTTACATACCGACTAATTTCCAGATTAAAATGCTCAACGGCTGGCAGGTCCCGATCTTCCTCCTGGCGATGGCGGCTTTGCTGGGGCCGGTGCGCCAGTTACTAGAGCGGTTGGGACAGGCCCGAAAATCGTTTACGTTTAATCCGGCCCGGCTTCCGGCCTTACTGTGCGGATTAGCATTGCTGGTGGTTTTGCCCACCACGCTCTACCTCTTTTGCTGGCGATTTGTAGACCTGAACCGGCTAGAGGCTCCTTACTACCTTCAACGTGACGAACTGGCCGCCATGACCTGGCTGGAAAAGGCTAACCCTACTCAGCCAGTGGTAGTGTTATCGTCGGAGGAACTGGGCCAATATCTGGCTCCACGTACCGGCCAGCGTCCTTTTCTGGCTCACTGGGCTATGACCCTCGATTTCTACCAGAAACGGACATTATCGGCGGAAGTCCTCAATCCTCAAACCACTCCGCCGCGCCGCCAGGCGATTTTGAAGCAATACGGGGTGAAGTATATTTTGTATGGTGGCTCGGAGAAAAAACGTGGCCCTGAACTAAACGACCCGGCCTTAGTTAAGGTCTTTAGCTCACCCCAGGCCGATGTCTACCGGGTCGAACCGGGAGTAGGTACCGTACAGGCTACGAGGAGGTTGTTTTGAGGATCGGCATTGATGTCCGCTACCTGTCGCACGGTTTGCTGGGCGGTGTTCACACTTACGTCTATAATTTTGTCTCCGAACTGGCCCGGCTGGATAGTAGCGACGAGTTCTATCTTTATGCCGATACCAAACGGCCTTTCGAGTTAGATGATTTGCCGCCTAATTTCAAGCTGCGCCTTTTGCCCTGGCGTAGCAAGCTAGATACCGTCCGCAGCGATTTCTTGTTGGGTCGGCTGGCGGCCCGCGACCGGCTGGATGTTTTTCATCTACCGGCTAATTACGGCTTTGGCCCGCCGGGTATTCCCAGCGTGATCACGCTCCACGATGCCTAGAACGTTTTTCCGCTGTGGGAAGCGGTCAAGCGCGACTTGAAGCGGCCTAAAACAGTTGGCCTGACGCTCTACCTGCAACTGCTGACCCGTTTGACGGTGCGCCGGGCGGCCAGAGTAATTACCGTTTCAAATTTTTCGGCGGATAATATTAGCGAGATAAGCCAGGGTAAGATTGCCCAGAACCGAATTAAAGTAATCTACTCGGCGGCTTCGGCCCAGTTTCGGCCTCTGCCCGATCCGGCAGTGCTGGCCCACGCTCGCGCCCGCTTGGACTTGCCGCCTTCTTTCGTCCTGGCGGACGGACTTAAAAACCCCGGCGTAATTTTGCGGGCCTGGGAACGCCTGCCCGCCTCGCTACGAGCCGATACCCAGCTGATCTTTTTTAGTCGGCGGGCCAACCTGCTGCCGGTCGCCGAGCAAGCGATTGCGCGGGGCCAGGCCCGTTTGCTGCTGCGGCCTGGCGAGGACGACCTCATTGCCCTTTACAACCTAGCCCGAATTTTTCTCTTTCCTTCCTGGATCGAGGGGTTTGGCCTGCCGATCCTGGAAGCAATGGCTTGCGGTGCGCCCGTGATAGCTTCCGACCGGAGCGCGATCCCTGAAATCGGCGGAGAGGCCGCGCTTTACCATGACGCCGAAGACGATGCGACACTGGCTCGCTATATCGAGCGGTTGCTAACTTCGCCCGCCGAGAGTGCCAGACGGCGGGCGAGCGGCTTCGAGCAGGCCCGCCGTTTTAGTTGGTCGCGCACGGCCCAGGAAATACTCTCTACTTATCATGAAGTTGCCCGGCCCGGTGCGGTGCGCCTAGCCTCAGTGCAGGAGTATGGCGGTTAATCTTTATGGTCGTGCGTAATTCACTCTACAATCTCCTGGCCCAAATTATAATCAAGCTGGTCTCGTTTGGCTTTTTGATCTTTGTGGTACGCCAGCTTGGTAGCACCGAGTTTGGCAAATATAGCACCGCCACGGCCTTTGTCGCGGTGCTGATGGTGCTGTGCGACCTGGGGGTGGGGAGCTATATCAGCCGGGAAATCGCCCGTGACGAAAGCCAGACCGAAGTGTTGCTGGGCAATATGATGGCTTTGCGGTTTTCCCTGGCTCTGGTTTTTATTGTACTGTCCAGCGGATTGGGTTGGCTCCTGGGCTACAGCCCTGAAATCGTGGCGGCTATCTTCCTGATTAGCTCCTCCCAGCTAATGTTTGCGGTTCAAAGTACCCTGGATGCCGTTTTGCTCGGTACTCAACGCCTGGGAGCTTCGGCTCTGGCAAGCTTGCTCAACCAGTTGGTATTGGTGGGGAGCGGGGTAATTTTGTTGCTGTTAGGTACCGGCTTTTTAGGCCTGGTCGTGGCTTCCCTGGTAGGAACAGCCGCTGCGACAACCTTGAATTACCGCAGTGTGCGACGGCGAGGAGCGCGAATTCGTTTTATTTTCAGCCCGCGTAGCTGGCCCGGCTTTATCAAAAAAGGTTTACCTTTCGGAATTAATCAGTTTGCCCTGTCCCTTACTTACAAACTGGACAGTCTTATGCTTGGCTGGTTCTGGGGCTTAAGGGTAGTGGGAGTTTACAGTGTCGCTTATAACCTGATTTTTACCCTGGCAACTCTGTCTAATAGCATCAATCTGGCTTTGTTCCCCTACATGGCCCGCCAGTATGCCGCCAACCCCGAAGCCGTCCGCCAGAATTTTGGTCGCTTCCTGCGCTATGTGTTGATTCTTTCGCTACCGATGGCGACGATTGGGTGTGTCCTGGCCGAACCTCTGACCGGATTTCTTTTCTCCCCGGCCTACAGCGAAAGCGGGTTGGCCCTGGCAATTTTAGTCTGGGCTTTACCCCTGATGTTCCTGAACGAACTGCTGGGTTACATTGCCGCTACTATCGGTCAGGAACGCCAGATGGCAACCCTGCGGATTGTAAACGCCGTGAGTAATCTCGGCTTGAATGCTTTTGCCATTCCGGCTTTTGGCCTGCTAGGGGCGAGTGTGACGACAGTGCTGACCGAACTGATCGGTCTGGTGCAGTTCATCCGACTTTTCCGGGGCCAGCAGGTTTTCCCGCCTCTATTGGAATGGTTTCTCCGGCCTGCGGTGGCGGCAATCCTGGCCCTCCTGGTTGCCCTGGTTTTGAGAGGCTGGCCGGTGTTGTTGGTCGGAGGGTTGGCTCTGGTCGTTTACGCCGGAGCTACCGTGGCGACCGGCACGATTACTCCTGCCGAGTTAAAATTAGTTCTGGCAAATTTCCAACGAAGAAAGCAACCTAATGAAAATTTTAGTACTGAGCCATCACCTACCGCCCAGGTATAAATCCGGGGCCGAACTTTACGCTTTACGGCAGTGCCTGTGGCTGCGGGAACAGGGCCATAGCGTCCGGGCCGTGGCGGTGGAGGACATCGAGGCCAGGGTGTCCCGGCTAGAAGTTACGACCGAAGCTTCTCTGGGTATTCCGGTAGACCGGCTTCACTTCAACCGTAATTCTTACCCGAACCCTCTCGCGGCCAGCTACAACAACCCGGAAGTGGCGGACTGGCTCGCCGACACGCTGCGAGAGTTTCAACCCGACCTGATGCTGGTTCATGCCTGCTACCTGCTGGGAGTGGGTATTCTGGAAGCCGCCCGCGCCCAGGCGGTCCCGGTTGTGCTAACCCTGCACGACTACTGGTTTCTCTGCCAGCGCATCACGCTGATGAGGCCCGGTGGCGTGCTGTGCGATGGTAAAGTAAGTGCCGCCGATTGCGCTCTGTGTCTGGCTAAAGATTCGCGCCGCTACCTCTGGGCCGATAAATTATCGGGTGGGCTGGTCGGTCAGGCTCTGGTTGCCGGAGGTAGGGCCGGGAAGGAGCCTTTTGTGACTTTGCTAGGTGGGCGGCAAAAGCTCGAAACCCTGGCGGCCCGGCGGCGCGACCTGCTGGCGGCTCTGGAAGGAGTCCAGCAAATTATCGCTCCTTCCCGCTTCCTCAAAAATGTCTTTGTTGAAAATGGTTTCCCGGCTCACAAGATTCATTACTGCGGCTATGGTTTGGATACCGAGCAACTGGTCGCCATCAAGGAAGCTTCGCGTCTGGGCCAGCCTATCCAATCTGACCGGCCCTTGCAGGTCGGTTATCTCGGTCAGATTTTGCCGCACAAGGGTCTCGATGTGCTGATCAAAGCTTTTGGCTATCTGGCAAGTGACGCGCCCCTCCGCCTGACCCTGCATGGAGCGGCGGGGCGCGACCCGGCCTATGACCGGCGTTTGAGCCACCTGGCTGGTTCTGATTCACGCATCAGTTTTGCCGGAGCATATAAGGCCGCCGACCTGTCCGGCATCCTGAGTGGCCTCGATGTTGTGGTCGTACCGTCGATCTGGCTGGAAAACTCACCGCTGGTAATAATGGAGGCCCAGGCTGCCGGTGTGCCGGTAATTACAACGAACCTGGGAGGAATGGCCGAATTGGTGCAGCACGAAGTAAACGGCCTGCTCTTTGCCCGTAAGGATAGCCGCGATCTGGCGGCCCAACTCCAACGGCTATTGGACGAGCCAGACCTGCTGAGCCGCTTGCGAACCGGGATTGCTCCCATAAAATCCCTCGACGCCGAGTTTAACGAGCTATGGCCTATCTACGAACGGGTGATAGCCCTCGCTAGTGCGCCCGAATTAGCTCTGGCCCAGGAAACCCCGCCGCAAGGGGAAAAGGAAAGGGAAAGGGCAAAGGTGTTGTAATACGACGATTGCTCCACCGTCAACCTCCCTACCACCCCCTAAGAGCGAGGCTATCCCTGTTCTGACCAGCCTGCGCTTCTTTGCGGTCCTCTTTGTTATCCTGTTTCATTATTCTTTCCTGGTGAACTATCCGCCGGGTCTGGATGTACTGTTCAAGCAAGGCAAAGTAGGGGTTAGCTTTTTCTTTGTGCTGAGTGGTTTTATAATGGTCTATAACTATTACGCCTGGTTCAAGCACGACACTAAACGGTTCAAAGATTTTGGCCGCGCCCGCTTTGCCCGTGTTTTCCCCATGTACGTTCTGGCGTTGCTGCTGGTGACACCTTTCTACGAGGCCGGTTTCGCCCTCATCCTTTGGAATAAGCTATAATCAAAGGGTCTTTAGACGAAAAATGCTGGCCCAAAAATAACGTTTATCGCTATTTTTGGGCCAGCTAATTAACCCTTTGACGCGTACAAGTGTAGAAGGCTAAGAACAAACCGGCGGAGGATTTTTCATGAAAATTGGCATTATTGGTTCGGGCATGGTTGCACAGACAATCGGTAGCAAGCTGGCCGAGCGCGGCCACGAGGTCAAGTTGGGAACTCGTGATCCCGAAAAGCTAACCGAGTGGCAAACGCAGACCGGCCCGGCGGCCCAGGTAGGTAGCTTTGCAGAGGCGGCAGCCTTTGGGGAAATCGTTTTTAATTGCACATCGGGTGGAGCTTCGCTGGAAGCCTTGAACGGGGCGGGTGAGGAAAATTTGAATGGCAAAATTCTGGTAGATGTTGCCAACCCGCTCGATTTCTCGCAGGGAATGCCGCCAACCCTTTCGGTGTGCAATACTGACTCGCTGGCCGAACAGATTCAGCGCACTTTTCCACAGGCTCGTGTGGTAAAGACTCTCAATACGATGAACGCTAACATCATGGTCAACCCCGCGCTGGTATCCGGCGAACACGATGTGTTTATAAGCGGCAACGAGGCCGAAGCCAAAACTACCGTGAGCAATCTTTTGAAAGACGAGTTTGGCTGGTCGTCGGTAATTGATCTGGGTGACATCAGCACCGCTCGTTCGACCGAGATGCTGTTGCCGATCTGGTTGCGGTTATTTGGAGCTTTGCAGACGCCCAACTTTAACTTCAAGATCGTTCGCTAGAGTAAAGTTTGTCCTTACGCAGCTTAAGTCAGGCAACAGGGCCTAAAATAACCCCAATTCACGCGTGTAAATTGGGGTTATTTTATTCCTTGCTTTTATTTAGCCGAGAATTAGAAGGGTTTCTGGCCGATTACGGTTACTATATCGCCTGGATTTTACCGGCAGCACTCGGTTGAGCAGGCCATCGGGTAAACGCTGCGGCAAATTTTCTCGTTTAGCTGGAAGGGCTTTTCCAACCCAATCTACCAGCAAATGGCGCAGGGTAATATGCCGGGCGGGATGAAAAATCTCCAGGGTGTGGAAGCCTTCATTTTGAAGCAAGCGGCTGCCTTAAACGATTAAGATTCCTTTGACGGGTAACGGAAAATTCTTAATGACCTGAGCGAGGTCGGCCAGAGCTTTTTTGTTAGAGCGTTCCAGGCTGCATAGGATCAAAGTCCCGTGGCACTCGCCGCTCCATTCAGCCAGAAACCGAGGGCTGCACGGCCATATCTGGCTGACCAGTTCACAACGGGCGAAAATCGGTTGCAAGCCTATCTCTACCCCAGACTCAGAGGTGCTTTCACCCCCGCCAGGTAGTATTATTTCGATCACGTCTTGTTCCAGGGCTTCCGGGCGAGGCTGGTTCCGCTCTCCCCGTCCGCGCCCAACGGCTCTGACCACGGTGGTAGCCAACCCAAGCCGAGCCAGAGCCTGAGCCAGTGAACGCAATTTGAGAGTTACCTCTTCGGTGTGTGCTTCGTGGATCATCAGCAATCGCACATCCGTTAAATTCAAACGGTCGCAGTAAGCGATCACCAGTTCGGCAGCCAGTCCGTCGTATGCCTCCGACCGGGAGTTGGCTCCGCTTCCATGGCGGCGTTGGCGGACGCGGCGGGCAAAGATAACCGGATACCCCAGCAACTCTTCCACTTGCCGGGAGCTTCGGATTACCGGGTAAAATTTTTCAAGCAGAGCCAGCACTATAATTGTCAGGGCCAGGCTGAAGACGCCCATCGCAACCGCTGCATCGCGGGGCTGCACCCCCATTTTAACCGGCAACAGATAGGGTTCGTCAACCACATACATCTGGTTTAACTCGTTGGAGGAGCCATACAAGTCCAGGTCGTTTAATTCCTGTTTGTAGCTCTCAAGCTCACCCTTAACGGTATTGAGCGTGCGTGCGTTGGGGTCGGAGCTGGCTTGAATGTCCTTCTCGGCGTCGGTCTGAGCTTGTTCTTGCCTGGTCAGAGCCGCCAGTTCTGCTTTACGATTTTCGATCAGCCCGTTCAATTCAACTCGTCGAGCCAGGATAAAATCCTGCTGAGACTTAAATCGCAGGTCTCTGGCCTGGGGAGCCTGACTGCGCAATAGATCGCGCATTGTGTTGAGGACAGTAATAACCCGCCCGGAGTTGTTATCTACGTATTGAATTTCCAGGTAGGGTGTTCCTATTACCCCACTTACTACCGTTGTCTGGCGAAGTTGGTTGACCGTCATGCCGGTCTTGGATTGCTCGACTACCATTCCCAAAAAATTGTCCTGCTGCACCAGCTTGCTATAGCCTGAAACCAGCCGGATAGTTACCAGAGCCGGTATATCTTCTTTCACTTGCCGGATATCCGGCCCAACTCCGATAAGTACCCGGCCCTGGTAATAAGTCGGGCCGCTCTGCACCAGCCAGGAGCCAACCCAGGCCGATATAAGCGGTACTACCAGCAAAATCCACCAGTACCTGCGCAGGGGAGCTAGGAGTTGACCCATTTCCAGGCTCGGTAATTCGAGTTTCCGGCTTACCCCAGGCCTGGTTCTGGTTGGCTCGGACGGCCTGGCGATTTCGGTTTGTTCTACCTCATCCGTGTCTGTTTCATCTGTACGTTCGTAAACGTTTCGCATGCCGGTCTTTACCTTTTGCGCCTGACCCGCCATAGGGTTACAAATACTAGCAATCCCGATACTAACGCGACCGGCACAAGCGAAGCCAGAGCAGTCAAGTAGCCGTCGCTCAGCCAGGGCCGCACTGCTTTGTCTTCGACTGGTGGCAGGATTGCTACCGGCGTCGGTGCCGCCGTTGGGACTATTTTGGTCGAAACCGGGGTCGGCGGTAGAATTTGAGTTATCGGTTGCGGAACCAGGCCGGTATCGTAAGGCCGGGAACTGAACCAGATGTACTTTTCGTCTTCGTCTACGATTTTGTCGCGGTTGAACCAGACCACGAAAATACGATCTGGCCCCAGACCAATGCGAGGATATTCGGCAAAACCGGGTGGTTGCGGCAGTAAATCTGGTTTAGACCAGGAGCCGTTCTCCCAGACCACATAATAAACTCCTAGTTCGCCCTCTTTTTCAACCTGGCCTTTAGGTATCTCTCCTACCTGAGCGACTGCCGCCAGGTGTACCCGCCCTTTGCCGTCGGCGGCCAGATAATAGCGGTCGAACTGATGCTGGCCGATAAAGTTTTTGGCCGTGATGCCCGGTACGGTAGCCGGACTATTCCAGGTTCCCCCCCGGTCGTTTGATATTACATAATCTACGCGCTGCTCTTTGAGAACGCGGTAAGCAATCATAACCGAGTTCTTGCCGAAAGGAGTACTGACTACCTGGGCAATCGGTTCGCGTTCGCTACCCAGTGTTAGCGGTGCACTCCAGGTCTTGCCGCCATCCAACGAGCGCGAGTAACCGCCAAAAGTTGAGGTAAAGCGAGCGGTCTGGTTGTCGTAGCCGTCATCCCAACTCAGGTGCAAGCCGTCCTGGGAGTCCACCTTTAGCACTACGCGAGTGGAGGCGAAACGTGGTTCGGCTATAATTTTAGGGAACGACCAGCTAAGGCCCATGTCGTCGCTACGCCGGTAGATCACCGTCTGATGTAAATTGGTAATATCGGTGCCGCGCACTTCCGTCCAGACCGCGTGCAAGCTGCCTTTATGGTCTACTGCTATATCAGAATAGTAGGTGCTGCCATTGTCATCCAGGTTGCGCGGTTCGCTCCAGGACTGGGCCTGACTAGCTTTATCGAGGGGAGCGCGCTGGTAGTAAAGCGAGTTTCTGGCTCGAAAAAGCATATGCAGGGTATTGCGGCTGTTATCGGCGACTACCGAGGTACGTGCTACCCAGCCAAAAGGCGAAGCAGCAATATTGAAAGGGCCACCCGGCCCTGGCACTCCGTTCGCCCCAATCATCTGATAATAATCTTTATCGTATTTTTCCCAGCTAGGCGAACCTTTTTCACTCTCGAAATCCGAGCCTAGAAAGACTACATGAGCTTTGCCCTGACCGTCCACTGTTATATCGGGAAACCAGGCATTTTTCGTTTGGGCCGAGAGGTTGACCGGCTTGCTCCAACTGGTTTCGCCCTGAGCCTGGCCGGGTACTGGAGCCAGCCCTAACATGACGGATAGCCAGAGTAGCCCAACCACTAAATTCAATCCGAGCTTTTTGTTACTTCTTGTCGCCATTTTATTTCTGTGCCTGATAAACCACTTTAGATATGTGTACTTGTGAAAGTTCTTTAACCAATTCCAATGTGACCCATCGAAACAAAGAGTGCGCCCGGATTGGTCTCCTGTTTTAGGTCACGGGCAATTCCCTACCAGCTCACTTGTAGAGCGAAAGATGATATTTTTTGAGTGTAGCGATGCCCTGTTGCACCAATTGCTCGTCGTGAAAAAGGCGACCGGGCATTGCAGAACTAAGCATGGTTCCATCTTCTGACAAAAGGGTTGTTCTCACCGGCTCAAGGTAACAGTGTTTCCAGTAGAGCGACCGCTCGCCCCGCACCGAGCTTATAACCAATGACCAGCACTATCCCAATCAAAAGGTCGGGCCAAAGCCAACTTTCCAGTTTGATTCGATTTCTTTCCGATTTACCCTCGGTGTGACCATCAAAAGATACACAAAGATGTGTTGCGCCCACAAATCGCCCAGTGTGAGTTGGCCCACCCCAGCATTGGCACAAATCGCCATTGCCCAGGCGGGCAAATTTTGACCGTAGAGGGCCACCAAAATGACCAGTGCCAGGAAAGGCAGACCGGCCAGCATCCCGTAGAAAAGCGGTTAGTCTAGCGTCCCTAGCAAGTTTTTACCCGGCAAACTTATTTTTCTGGCTCTAATCTCATTTTGCATTATTTTCACTCAACGCTCGTTCTTTGGCGGTATAGGCCAGGGCCAGGGCCAGGCCGATAAAAAGCCAGTTGTAGCCGGTATAGTTGTAGCCGGATATAGTCTGGTTATAGGCGAACGGAATAACCCAATCGCCCAGCCACATAGCGGCCATCATGCCAATCGAAGCTCCGAACGCTCCTATTGTGAAAGCTTTTTCAAAAGAGTTGGGTGGGTGCAAGCTTTTCGATTTCCAAAGCTCTTTGATCATCGTGATACACAGCCACAGGTATAAGCCTAATCCCACCAGCCCGTATTGCAGCAGCATATCCAGATAATTGTTGTGAGTAGAAAGGGCCAGTTCGCGGTAGTAAGTCATGTAATAGTTAGCATACCCTGCCGGGCCGGTTCCCAGGAGTGGATGAATCTGGGCTACCTTGAAAGCCTGGATCAAAAGATTAGTCCGGCTGGTTTCGCTATCGAGCGTACCTTCTTTTTGTTTGACTACCACGACCGTTTCGTATACTGATTGGTAGTTAATGGCAACCAGGACAGCGGAAGTAAGTACCAGGACGACAAACCATTTGCGGGAGTAAACAAAAATAACGACCAGCAGCGCAACCAGGGTGGGTAGCCACCCGGTGACACGCGCAATCGTCACGACAATAAGCCGAAAAAGCCAGCCAGATAGAGCCAGCATCATCAGGATACGTTGCCAGCGAGGATGGTTGCGGCAGAAAAGCAACAACGCCAGGGTCAAAGCGCACATCCACATCGGAAAAAGCCCAGCAGAATTGACCAGGCGAGACAGCGTTTGCAGGGTAATGGCTTGCTTCTCATCGACACTCAGTACGACATCCGGGATGGTAGTTTGGGTACTTTCTACCAGGTAGTTGGGTAAATACCACAAACTGCCGACGATACAAATCCAGTAGCAAGCCTTAACGATCCAGGTCTGGCGGATCAGGCTGTAGCACAAGACTGTCAGGATGATCGAACAAGCTGTGACGCCAATTGTGCCAAGCTGGACGTTAAGAAACTTATCGGAGATGATTACCTGGGGGTCGAGCAGAAAACGCGACCAGAACAGGGTAAGCACCACCACCCCTAGAAAGAGACTGGCCGGAAGATTTAGTGGCGATTTCAAAAAGCGAATTTTGTGGTTCAGGGCCATCTTGGTTAGCCACAGAGCCAACAACAGCCCGGTCAAAACCAGGCTCAGAGGTAGTTTGCTGGCCGTGCCGGTCGAAAACTCGAACCGGATCGTCATCATGCAAATCAAAATGACCAGCAAGCCTAGTTCGAGGCGGGCCGATTGCCACAACAAAAAAAGTGGGGCAAGTGGCACTGCTAGCAAATAAGGTTGTCTTTGAATTAGACCTGTCCCTACCGCTAATTCCGCCACTACCAGCATCAGAAAGACCGCCAGCATGAGGGCGCGGCGTTTGGTGCGGAAGTTAGCCTGGGAGAAGAATTTGCTATACTGGGCCATCTTGCTATACGCCTACCGTTCCCCGTGCCTTTTCTTAGAACCGCTCAGATTTAGGGCGGGTATTGTCATCCTGTTTACTCATTTTCGGATTGGCCGAGCCTCTAGCCTGGAAGCGGGGCGACCGGCGTCGGCGCCGAGTACGCCCCATCTTGAAGGTGGCTACTTCGCCTAAAGTTGGGTTGATTCCTGATTCGTCCTGCTCGTCTTCGGTTTCGAGGTCTTCCTCATTCGATGAGGCCGTTTGTGCAGGCTTAATTACTGGTTTAGCTGCTTCCGCTTCCGGCTCCCGGTGAGGATAGTTGGTCGGGCCAGGGACAGGCTGCTCCACGGCGTCAGCCTTATGCTTTGGTGCGACCCTGATAATCAAATCACTATTGGTAAGGGCGGTTTCACTACCAAAATCGGCTAAATCACTGTCACTATCCGCGACTGTAGCGGTGGCATACACGGTAGTGTAACTGACCGCATCGGGGTCGGCCTGGCCTGGACGGGTGCGGGTGGCCCGGTGTGGGGCCGGGGTGATGATGGCCTCTTTCAAGTCGAACGGCAGACCTCCATCGGCAGAACTGTCGGCGGCTGAAGTTGCAGCCCCTTTTTTACTGCCCTTGCGCGACCCGGCCAGAGGCATGCGGATAGAGAAAGGCCAACGCCGTCGCCGCTCAATTGTAATAACACCCAGCACCGAGCCTTTGAGCCGTTCTATGACTTCTACTGCCGCTCTGAGTTCCTGCCCGCGTGTGCGGTTCAATTCGCATAACAAAACCGTGCCGGTAATCTGAGAACTAAGTAGCCGGGTAGTCTTATCGTCCAGCACGTTATCCGAATTGAAAATGACAAAACTGCCCGGTAGCGAGCGATGGGGCAGGTTGTAGATTTGTTGCGAACCAGGCTTCATCACCATCAATTTCTGGCTATCTGGGCTAGAATTGCCGGCGGGCATCAGATAAAGATTTGGAATATTCGTTTCGTGAACAACTTCGTGCTGATCCAGGTAAAGCCCCCCGTAGAAAACCTCGAAAAATCCGGCCTGGTTTTCTACTCCCAGCAGTTTATGTAATTCGGGTTTGTTGCTGGCATCTACCATCAAAACATCTTGCTCGAAACTAAGCATTGCAATCGCCAGATTGACACTTACCAGCGATTGTTCCTCAGATTTCTCGGTCGAAGTAAGGAGCAGCGAACGACGCTGAGACTCAAATTTGTCCGAGAAGACGATGTTGGTACAGGCTATCTCGTAAGCCTGGGCCATTTTCTCTCCTGGCACGCCCAAAGGTGAAGATTGGCCCTTAATTCTACGAGCGCGAGGTACCGTGCCAAGCACCTGCAGGTTCAAGCGGTTGCGAATATCCTCTCCGCTTTTGATTCGGTCGTCCAGGTATTGCAAGATGATGGCGAAAACCAGAGCTAATACTGCTCCTATCGCCGCGGCAATGGCCCCCGAAATCAACGGACTAACACTACTCACCCGGCGGGCCTGGTTTGATTCTTCCAGCACACTGATCGAGTTGGGCGAGGAATTGTAGCTCAAGCGCAGAAGGTTGGTATAGTTAGTTTGCCAGCCATCAATTTGAGCTTCCATCGCTTTAATTTTGCCGCGTGTTTCGGCGATTTCGGTGGCGGTAGTAGCGTTGTTGAGCGTCTTTTGTAGCTCCTCCAGCGATTTGCGACCGTTTTCGATCTGAACTTGCAAGTCGTCCAGTTGTTTTTGAAGGAACTGGCGTTGCTCTGGCCGTTGATTTTCAGGGGCTGTCGGGCTTTGTTTAATCAATTCTCGCGCAAAAGTGTTGGCTAATTTTACGGCCCGCTCTGCCTCTAAATCGGTGACGGTAATTTCAAGAAAAGCCGTGGACGGCACGACCCTCGAACTAATCATCCCCGCCAGAGCTTCGTTGGATAAAGTGAGCTTGAGTTCTTGCTTTACGCCATCTAGGACGGGTTGGCGGCGTAACAGTTCGAGGTAGTAAGTTGCCAATCGGTCGGTTATACCTACTTCTAACTGGTCGGGGTTGGGCTGGCGAATAAACTGGCCGATCATCAAAGTGGTGCTGGCAGTGTATTTAGGTGGAGCTTTCGAGGCCAGATAGTAATTAATTCCGCCCGCCACAATTGCTCCGAGTAAAATTAACCAGAGCCACGACCAGATGAGTTTTAGATAACGCCGAAATTCCTGTGCGACAATCATAATAGTTAATAGTCCGTTGATAAAAATGAAAATTGCCCGTTGAGGCAACTTATCTTTGCTACCGTTTTGGCTCTGTTACAGCAGCCAACATTCTGTTTATATTATCTCTCTCCAATATGACAATAAAATTATGAAAACGACAGAAAAATGAAAAATCTTTCACATGACCGGTTCGCCGAAACGCCCTTGCAGGTAATGCCAGACTCCGCGTAATCTCCACTGGCGCAAAGGTCGGGCTTCTCGGTGCCGCTTCCAAACTGTCCAGGCCAATACGCTCCGTAAATCTACCGTCACCAGGCTAAACCAGATTTGCAGTGGGTGGCGGCCCAGGTTACGCATGAACAACAGGCGATTGCGGGTCATTAGGTAAATGTAAGTTGGAGACATATCACGGGCCTTTAAGCTGATTTTATGCCAGAGTACACTTTGGGGCACGTACCAAATTTGATACCCGGCGCGAGCTACACGGGCGCACCAGTCTGTCTCTTCATAGTAAATAAAAAAGCGTTCATCCAGCATACCAGCTTTTTCAACTACCTGCCGTTTTACCAGTATAGCACAACCAGTTACGTAATCTACTTGCCGCAGTTTGTTAAGCTCAGGGCTGTCTAGTTCGTTAACACCAAGTTGTTGGGTCCAACCATTATAGTCAAAAACACCACCAGCCGACCAGATAAGTTTTGGCTCATCATAATAATAGATTTTAGGACCGGTAATCCCAATCTCGGGTTGGCTTTCAGCTATCTGAACTAATGGTTCAAGGAAATTGGATGCAACCTCAGTATCATTATTTAACAATAATACATAGCTGGAGGCTTCCTGGCCCAGTGCCTGCCGAATACCAACATTATTACCTTCAGCAAAACCCAAATTACGTTCATTAGCAATTAAAGTTACTTTACAACTAAGTTGGGGTTTTAAGGCTTCTATTTGTTCTATTGAGTTATCCTTTGAGCCGTTATCCACTACAATTACCTCAAAGTTCGGGTAAGATATATTGCTTAAAGACTTTAAGCAAGCTAAAGTAAAATGAGGTTGGTTCCAGTTCAAGAGGATAATAGAAACAAGTGGCTGATTTGGTTTCAAATTACTCATTAATTATGAACTTTCGTTAATAGAAGTAATGGTGCCCAGTTGGTACTGCCACCATTACATTAGCCTCGCAAGTTTTTAAGGTAGAGTTGGTTGAAAAATCTAACTTTATCTAACCAGCTAAAACCGGTACAGCAGGTCGCCAGCTTATCGGCACCTGGTCAGTAACCAGTTCTAAACCATCCACAAGAAAACGTGGGGCTTGTGGTCCCAATACTGTGGCCCATTCTACCATCTTTTGTAAACCTACTTCTAGTGGGATGGAAGTATGATAGCCCAATAGGTCCTCAGCCTTATGAGTAGTGCAAAAGGCTTCTTTTACTTCTTTCGGCCGGTCTGGTAAATGGACAGGTAGAAGTTCAACCGGAGTTCCCTGTGGATAAAAAATCTTCAGAACCAACTCAGCCAGATGGTTAATGCTTACCTCTTCGCGTGGTCCAATGTTTATTATCTCGCCGTTGGTTCGAGAGTCCATACCAGCTTTCAATAGGTAAGGAGTAAAATCAGCAATATTAGTAAATGCTCGTTTCTGTTCTCCATCTCCATAAATAAAGAAATGTTTATTGTTCAAAAGAGCATTGATAAATATCCCAACCACATTACGATAAGGGTCGGCTATATTTTGCCGTTCACCGTATACATTGTGGGGCCGTACAATAGTATAGTTGAAAGAATGCACGTCCGCTAAAACCTCAGTAATGTGTTCCATTGAGGACTTACTGACGCCGTAGACATCTACCGGAGAGCGTGGCATTTCTTCACTGAAGGGAGGTTTCTGATCGCCATAGACACTCATAGAGCTAACCAGAACAACCTTTTTTAAACCCTCCCGGATGGAAGGTACCAAAGTATTAAGATAGGCCATTAAATTGCGTTGGACACAATTAACTGGGGTAAACTGGCTGCGTCCCTCGGTAGCATCGGCAGCCAAGTGAAAAAGTATTTCGGGCCTGGCTTGACTAATAAAGTTATCAGTAGTGGTTTGATCGCGTAGATCAAGCTGAGTAAAATAACTTTTCGGGTTGATGTTGCGCCAGAAACCACCGGACATATCATCTACTCCATAGACTTCATTCCCAAGGTTTACTAATGAATCCACTAGATGACTTCCCATAAACCCAGCCGCGCCCGTAACTAAAATTCGCATTTTTCAACTACTCCTACTAAATCCTCAACAAACAGATTTCTACGCAATAAGTTAAACAACTGTCTTACATATCCAAAGAGTGTAATCACAGCCTTTGTCTGAGGGAGAATTAACTTCTTTTATTTGAGTTATAGAAGTTTTAATCAGATAGGCAGGGTCCTCTGATTAAGGCACCTGCCTATCAAGTCAGCAGCTAAACCTCATATTACTTAAACATCTTTGCTATTACCAACCCATTTAAAATGGCTGACCCCGATAGTCAACAAATCTTTCAGGGTTGCCAGGCTGTTAGCACTTTTGAGGAAGGTCAGGGCCGGGCCGGGCCGGAAAGCCCACTCGCGGAAAGCTCGCTTGGCCCACTTCTCCATCTGCTTGCTCGACAAGTGAGGGTAGTTCAAGACGGTCGAGCGATCCATATCGAAATCTTCATACTTGGTCATGTTGATCCAGCCGTTTTCCAACGCTTCGTAATAGAAAGGTGTGCCAGGATAAGGAACGGCGATGTGGAACAGGGCAATGTCCAGCGGCAAGCTCTTGGAATACTTGATCGTTTGCTTGATCGTTTCTTCGGTTTCTCCGGGCATCCCAATGATGAAGTAGCCCCAGTTTTTGATACCGAACTTCTTGGAAGCCGCTAACGCCCGGCGGGTTTTCTCTTCCTTGATGCCCTTCTTCATGCGTTTGAGGACTTCCTCGCTGCCGCTTTCCAGACCCCAACTAATCATCCAGCAGCCGGATTTGCCCATCAATTCGAGCATCTCTTCATCTACGAAGTCCACCCGGCTGTTGCAAGTCCAGCGCACATTGATCTTTTCTGCGATCATGAGCTTGCACAACTCGATCACATAGTCGCGCTTGACCGTAAAAAGATCGGCGTAGAAGTGAATATTATGGACGCCTAACCGCTTGAGTTCGAGAATTTCGTCTACGGTGCGGCGTGCGCTGTGGCTGCGTACCGAGAAATCCCACATCACGTGTTTGATGCAGAAACGGCACCCGGCAGAGCAACCGCGACTGGTAGTGACGAAACAGTAGGTTCCTTTGATCATGGGAATGCGGTACTTGTTGATCGGCAGGAGGTGGTAGAGTGGCATCGGCAGGTCGTCCATGTTCTCGACATTGGGACGATCCGGGTTGTTAATTACCTGGCCGTTCTTGCGCCAGACCAGACCCAGGATATGGCTAAAATCGGTCGCGCCCGCTTCGAGATTCTCGATCAGTTCTGGAAAGGTGACTTCCGGCTCGAAGCGAATGATGAAATCGAGAGTTGGAAAATCTTCCATCGTCTCTTTCCACATGGGCGTGACGTGGCTACCAATGGCAATCGTCTTGGTGCCGTACTTGCGGGCCAGGAAAGTGACGCGCATATCGTTGGTAAGGGTTGGCGCGGTTACATTCGTCACCAGATAGCGCGGTTTTTTCTCTTCCAGTAATTCCTCGAACTTGGGCCAGCCCATGTAGAGAGCAATGCAATCTACCAGTTCGATCTTCTTCTGTGGATAAATCGTTGCCGCCAGGCCCGCCATTTCCACCTGAGGCCAGATCATCTTTTCTCTCGACCGTCTGCCGACCCGGTGAATGTCACGAATAAAAACTTCACCGTCCGGTGAGGGTGGGTTTACAAAAAGGCAGTCTAAATTGTAAGTACGCGGCACCACGTCCGAAATACTTTTATGCTCAAGATTAAGGGAGATCGTTCGTCTCTGCGCTATATGCGGCATGTAAACCTCGCTTTACGGCTAATCAAAACTTTATCGAGTGATGTTAGGCTTAGAATAGCCCGGTCAAGTGAACATTCCAAGCATTATTTTAGTTAAGCAGGTTAAACTTTGTTAATACTCCTTTTTTATAAATGAAATTGCCCGACAGAGGCAAAATCCTGGGCTGCCAGGATTTTAGTAATGGTTTAAAAAACCGATGTGGTGGACTAAAATGCTAGTCCACCAGTTCGGTTTCGAGATTTCTTCAACCCGCACTAACAAACAATTTGCCAGGCTTTAGCCGAAGTAAACCGGTTCCTCGCCGACCCGCCGCACTTTGGTGCCAAGCTGATGGTCGGCGATTTCTTGAGCCGCACAAAAGCCCATTTCAAGAGCGTGGTCGGTGTTGATGTAGCGGAACAAACCCTGCCGCCCGCCGGTAATAACGTTTTCGTAGCCGCTCAGGTGGTAGGCCAGGAGTGCCAGGTTTGCTTCGTAATTCAGGTCGTAGCTAGGGTAAGCGTGAGGCAACCGCTCGAAGAAATGACCGATCACGTCTTCGCGCTTGATCAGTTTAGCGTCCACCAGACCCTGTACGGTTTTCTCGTACAGTTCTTCTTCCGAAGTCGTCCACAGTTCGTCGCCCAGGTCGCAGGTAATTTCGACGGTCAGGCTACCTTTGCCCTCCGGGGCCGCTTCCTTGGAAAAGTTTTTCATTTCCGAGATGCGGTTGAAGATCACCTTCGGGTCGGGGAAGTAAATCCAGTGATCGTCGGTCACTTTCGGCTTGTTAAGTTTGAGATAGAGGAAGATCATCGCCCGAAACTTCAGATTACGTGCCGCGTTCAAAACCTCGATAGGAGGGGCCGGGCGTAAGCTGCGCAAAAGGATGCTGATCGGAATAGTTGAAACCAGATAGTCGCAAGGCAAAACGTGGGTTTCGCCGTGCTGCTCGTAGACCACTTCGGTAATCCGGCCATTCTCGTGATGGATTTCGGTCATGCGGGCTTGCATGTGCAGCTTTGCTCCGTTCGCTTCGGCTTTTTCGGCCATTGCTTCGGAGATCGAGCCGACACCGCGCCGGGGATACCAGAAGAGGTCTTTGTATTCGGAGTGATGAAAATCGTTGTCGCCCCGGCGCAAGCCGAGGGTGCGCAGGGTTAAATCCCACAAATCCACTACGGCTACGCGCTGGGCGGCCCAGCTACTGGACAGCTTGCGCGGGTCGCGGCCCCAAACTTTAGCGGTGTAAGGCCCAAAATAGATGTCGTAGAGCTTTCGTCCAAAGCGGTTGACTACCCACGACTCGAAATTATCGTCGGTGGGCGGCTTGATTTTGTTTTTGGCAACGGTCAGAGCAAAGTCGGCAAAGCAGGTGATAGCGACGTGCCAGGGCAAACTTTTGAGCAAATTTCCGGCGTTGAGAGGGTAATCATACATTTTCTTCCAGAAGAAAACCCGCGTTTTGCGGAAACGCTCTTCCAGTTCATCGCCCAGCAATTTGCGGACTTCCTCGATAATGGCCGGGTTAGTAGAGTGGAAACGATGCGGGCCAAAATCCCACAGATAGCCATCGCTACGCTGGGTATTAGCCATTCCGCCTACGTAAGGCTTTAATTCAATTACATCCGGTTGGTAGCCCGCTTCGGTCAGCTTCCAGGCGGCACCTAGTCCCGCCGGGCCTGCTCCCAAAACCACAATTCGTCCTTCTGGCATTTAAGCACCTCTTTTTATTCGGCCAAAATATCTTGCGAAGTATAAGAATAAAGTATCCGACGGCTATGAACATCAGTTGCATATTCAGATTTTTATTTGATTAAACTTTTTTCATATCCAGTGGTTTAGACGTGTAAATGAATTAAAATCGTACATATGCAAATCTTATTTTTAATTCCCCCTCACCTGGAAAGGTTAGCCGAGAGCAACAGCTTTAGCCGGGGTAACGTCGCTATTGAGTTGGAACACGCCCGGCGTACCTAATTCTAATTCGGCCAGTTGTTCCGGCTTCAAGGGTTGTTCGAGCAGGTTGCGCACAACTTTGGCCGGAGAGCCGACGGCGATACAATGGTCGGGTATATCTCTGGTAACAACCGCACCGGCCCCGATGATGGCTCCCTTGCCGATTTTCACGCCATCCAGCACGATTGCGGCAGAACCAAGCCAGGCTCCATCGCCGATTTCGATGCCTTTTGCGCTGATGCCTTGCTCCATTACCGGGCGAGTGGTATCGCCATAGCGGTGTTGCACCGCCAGCACCTGCACCAGCGGGGCAAACAGCACCGAGTCGCCGATTGTTACGCCGCCCTGACCTCGAATGATGCTAAACTCGCCGATGATGCACTGCTTGCCGATTTTGATTTTTGCGCCCGGCAGATCGCGGAAATTGTAGACGTGCAGTTCGCAGTGGTGCATCAAAAAAGTATCCTGGCCCACTTCGATTCCGCCGGGAGTGGCGTGGAGATATACCCCGTGGTCAACATAAACTCCCCGGTGCAGGTAGATATTCTTGAGGTAGCGGAGCCTGGCTCCGGCTTCGATTGCCACGCTGCCTTCCATTCGCATCACGCTGCGGTATAACAGACTTCGCATAGCGATACCCGGTAGGCTCGGCACCCAACTTGCCAGAGCCAGCACAAGCTCTTGCTTGACATAATCCGACCAGCTTCCGGCCTGACCTTTGACATAAAACCCTAATTTGCTCATGTAATAAAACTCTTTTTCCGGCCCACCAGCCTTGAATTGGGCGATTTTCAAGGCTGATCGATCCTGGTTATGATCTTCTGATAGTTTTGCTTAAAGGCTTTCTAAGACCTTGACCGCTCTTAATAGGCTCCGGTGCCGCGCAGGACGACCGGCACAGTTTGGAAGAGAATTTGCAGGTCGGCCCACAGGCTATAGTTGCGGATATAATGCATGTCGAGCCGCACCCGGTCTTCGTAGGACAGGTTAGACCGCCCACTGATTTGCCAAAGCCCGGTCAGGCCCGGCTTGACCGTCATCAGGTTCGATTGCCACCGCCCGAACTTGGTCATCTCCTGGTAGGTAATCATGCGTGGCCCAACCAGGCTCATTTGCCCGCGCAGGACGTTGAGCAGTTGCGGTAATTCGTCCAGGCTGGTTTTGCGTAAGAATTTGCCAAACGCCGTGATGCGAGGGTCGTCTTTGAGTTTGCCGGTGCGGGCTAGTTCTTCCAGCAGTTCAGGTTGCGCGGCCAAGATTGCCTCGCCATCTGCGTGCATAGTGCGGAACTTGTAAGCATCGAAAACTTTGCCGCCCTGCCCCACTACCCGCCTACGGTAGAAGGCTGGCCCGGCAGAGTCGCGGCGAACTCGCCAGCCGACGTACAACAGAATTGGCGAAAGTAGCAGCAAGACGCTGGCCGACACAAAGAGGTCTAACGTCCGTTTCAGCATGGCATTGAGGCCGGTAATGCGCACTTTGCTGACCGTGACCAGGGGCAGGCCGTTGATTTCCTGGACTTGCTGGCTGGTGGTCAAAATTTCGTACAGGCTGGGTGAAAGCCGAATTTCAACTTTGCTGGTTGTCAGTACGCGCACGACCTCGAAAAGCTCCTGAGTATCCAGGGCAGTGCTGGCAATCACTACCTCGTCAATCTGGTTTTGCTCGACCACCCGGCGTACCTCACCGGGCAGTCCTAGCCAGCGTCCCGCCGGGCCAGGGGCCATACTCTGGCGGCGTTCTTTTATTTGCTCCTCGCTTTCAGGAGTAGTCAGGCGTGATTTGGCCCGGCGGTCGCCCACAAAGCCGATCACTTCAATGCCGGGCTGGTTGCGCCCTTTGCTCAAATGCTGGCCGACTTCGTAGGCTTCCCGGTTGGCTCCTACTACCAGCACCCGCGATAGGGCCAGACCGTGCTTGCGTAACCTGTAAACGACTCGCCGGAAAGCAAAGCGGTTCAGGCCGAGCATAATTATGCTGAAAACCCAGATCATTAAGAGCCAGGCTCGTGAAATTATCAGCTTTTCATCCAGGAAGAAGCTGAAACCCAGCAGCACGATAATTGCGAAAGTGCAGGCCGATGCCAGTCGCCGATACTCTGCCGTCCCACCGTGCAACAGCCTCAAGTCGTACAAGCGGTAGGAAGCCAGCACGATCAGCCAGGCCGGTATTAGCAACATCGCCAGGCTGGAATAAAAATCTAGCACCGAGCCTTCCGGCACGAACAAAAACCCAAAAACCTGAAAGCGTAAAAAGTAGACTAGCTGGAATGTCGCCAGTAGCATCAGAGCATCCAGGACGATCAATCCAGTCAGCAAAGCCAACCTCTGGCGGCGGCGGGCCTGGGCTTCGGGGGGTCTTATCTGCGCGTCGGCCAGGGGAAATAGATTTTCGGTAGATGCCTCGTATGTCAAAGCCACTTTTGCGCTCTCCTTAAATCTTCTGAAAATGAAAAAGCCTCTTAAAAATTTAGCCGACCTCTTCCAGAAAGAGCTACATAATCTTGCAAGCTAACCCAACCTTTTAAGGATAAAATCTGACGATAAAATAAATTAGCTTTGTCCGGCAGTTGAATATAGTCGGGTGCTGGTGGCTTCGGCCCACCTTTCTTCCAACCGACGGGCCGCTCTTTCCCAGGTATATTCCCGCACGACCAGGGCGCGGCCTGCTTCACCTAACCCTCTGGCTTTGGCTCGATCCTGCAAGAGTTCGACAATTGCGGCAGCGAACCGGGCCGGTTGGTGCGGGTTGGCCCTCCCGACCTCCAACCCGGCCTGCCCGACAATCGGCTCGGCTACTTCCGGGTTTGTAATTACAGGGGTGGCACAGGCCATCGCTTCTAAAACTTTGTTCTGTATACCGACTTTGTAAATCATCGGGGCGACCGCCAGGGAAGCCCGGCGCAGGTAAGCCGGTAAGTCTGGCACGTAGCCCGTCACCTGAATACCGTGCTTGCCGGAAAGATTTTGTAAATCTTTGGGAGGTTGGCTACCGACGATCCACAGTTGGGCCTGTTGTTCCTCCCGGCGCACCAGGGGCCAGATGTGCTTTGCCAGGTAGCGGGCTGCCGTGGCATTGGCGTGATAGCTCATTTTCCCGCTGAAGATAACGCTTCTCGGTTCTCGCAACAGGTCGGACGGAGGAGGTAAAAAGAAATTAACATCCACCCCGTTTGGCACTACCTGAACTGTTTCCGGCCTAACCTGGCCCAGTTGCTCCAGAGCCTCGGCATCTTCCTGGCTGGTAGCATAAACCTGGTTTAGACCCCCTTCGCTCATTAACCGTCTTTCATATCGTCGGGTAGCCCCTAGCTCGACCCGGCTTAGCATTTTATTTTTGAGCGGCCCGTGGCGGAGAGTGCGCTCGACCAGGAGCGAAATGCAATCTACCGAATCGAAGACTACCGGCACCTCTAGCCGGGTTAATTCCTGCCCGACATAACTGGCCCGTAAATGCTCGATATGCACCAGATCAAAATCGCCCGACCCTGCCAGGCGACGGGCGGTTTCGACAAAGGCCGGGCTATAGCAATAGCGAGCTTGCATCGGCCAGCCCTGGGACAGGGCGGACAGGCAATTTAGCCGAGCCTGCCATTTCGAGAGCGGCACACTCTGGATTTTCAAGCCGGGGATCGAACTCGAAAGCTGGCTGGCTTCGTTTGCTTCTTCCTGGCTAAAAACGGGCGTTAGTAAGGTTATTTCGTGGTGGGGAGCCAGGACTTTTAGAAAATGTAGCGGGCGAGTGCGGAGTGAGTTCGGCACGTAAGGCGTAATAAACAAGACTCTCAAAATTACTAACTCCTGCTCTGATTTGGCCTGGGTCAGGCTCACAGCTACGCTACTCAGATATGGCTGGCTTATGCTTTAAGGATAAGCGAAGGCTCTGAAAGGGGAATGAAATCGCTTAGACATGCTATTAAACTTCTTTAAGGCTTGTTTGAGGTTTGAAAGTAAGGGGACAGGCAATATCAATCTAAAAGAGTAGTCGCTGAAAATCAGGCTCGGAGGTTTGAAGGTCTCGAAGCCTGGTAGCCCAACGGCTTAAAAAGCCTGGATGATCTGATGTTCGACCGTCTGCCTTTAGACCCCTAAAGGCAGACGGTCGAGGGATAACTAAAAGGTGCGGTTTAAAAGGTGGCGGTAGCTACCGCCTGGGCAATCCGATCCAGTTGTTCGTGGCTCAGGCCAGGGTAAACCGGCAGCGAAAGCACTTCCAGAGCCGCTTGATCGGTAAGAGGCAACTGCTCGCTGTAACCCCGTTCGAGGTAAACCTGCTGACGGTGGATTGGTAGCGGATAGTAAATGCCTGTCCCTATTCCGGCCTCGCTCAGGCGGGCTACTAACTCGTCCCGGTTGACGGCACAATCCGGGGCCACCCGCACGGTATACTGGTGGAAGACGTGGACGCAATCCGGGCGGATCGTGGGCGGGACGACGCGGGCTTGCAAATCGAGCAAGCGGGCGGTCAAATAGGCCGCATTCTGACGCCGTTCCTCGTTCCAACCGGCCAAATTCCGCAGTTGCACCCGCCCGATAGCGGCGTGCAGGTTGGTCATGCGGAAGTTGTAGCCCAGAACATCGTGATAGTACCGCCGCCGCATTCCGAGCGCCCGAAAAATCGTCGCACGGTCGGCTATCTGCGGATCGTTGGTAGTGAGCATTCCGCCTTCGCCACTGGTCATATTCTTGGTCGGGTAGAAGCTAAAGCAACCCGTACCAAATCCGCCTACTTTCGTTCCGGCAAACTCGGCCAGGTGAGCCTGGCAAGCGTCCTCGATCAGGCTCAGACCGTGCCGGGTGGCAATTTCGCTCAAGGCTGCCATCGGCGCGGCCTGACCGAAAAGATGTACCGGCATAATTGCGCGGGTACGAGGAGTAATAGCTGCTTCGACCTGAGCGGGGTCAAGATTAAAAGTGTCCGGCTCGATGTCCACAAAGACAGGCCGCGCCCCGGTATAAAGGATCGAGTTGCCGGTGGCGATAAAGCTAAACGAGGAAGTAATAACCTCGTCGCGAGGGCCGATCCCGTGGGCGAGGAGGGCCAGGTGGAGGGCGGTCGTGCCGCTCGAAACTGCGACGGCGTGCCGCACACCGCACGCCGCCGCAAACTCAGCCTCGAACCGAGCTACTTCTTCCCCCTGAGCCAGTTGACCGCTAGCCATCACCGCCAGGACTGCCTGGCCTTCTTCCGGGCCGATCTGAGGCCGGGCAATCGGGATAGCCGCCAGGGTCGGAGTTGGAGTTAATGTGTTAGACATAATTAACGAACCGTTCCATTAAAAACGTAATTCTCCCGACAAAAATCACAGTGCCAGCTTACCGTTTTAGGCTTGAGTTGCAACCGTCGCCCACACCGGCAGACGTACCCTTTGATCTGGGCCGGATTGCCCATTACCAGGCTTTGCTCCGGCACGTCTCGCGTGACCACTGATCCGGCAGCGATCATTGCAAAAGCTCCAATGCGAATCCCCGGCAGGATAATTGAACCGGCACCAATCGAGGCTCCGTAGCTCACGAAGGTAAACTCGACCTGCCAATCGTTTTCATCTTTAAGGTCGCCTTCCGGCGTGATTGCGCGGGGGTAGCGGTCGTTGGTGAAGCAGACGTGCGGGCCAATGAACACGCCACTCTCGATTTTCACGCCGCAGTAGACCGAAGCCCGGTTCTGAATTTTGACGTAATCGCCAATCTGCACTTCGTGGTCAATGTAAACCCCTTTGCCGATAATGCACTGTTTACCCAGCACTGCTTTCTCGCGCACCTGGGCCTGATGCCAGATGCGGCAGCCCGGCCCAAGTTGAGCCTGCGGTGAGACATCCGCCGTAGGGTGGATATAAATACTCAATTCGGTATAGTCAGTTAGAATATCCGAAGAGCGTTCCACGGCTAACTTAGCCGCCTTTTCATCGAGGCTAGAGTCTTCATAGCTCTCTATCATACCAGTTCCTTTTCCCCTTAAACCGACCGCAATAGTCATCCTTAAATCTCCCTAGTTGTCCCACTTTCACCTAATACCTGCCGATAGACCTGACCTAGCGGGGCATAAGCCCGCCGAAAATCGTAAGTTTCCAGGGCCAGGTGTCGCCCGGCCTGAGCCAACGCTGGCCCCGGCCCGGCTTGATCCAGTAATTCCAGACATGCTTGAGCAAAGTCCTGCGGAGTATCGGCTAAAAGAGCCGTCTTAGCGTGTTCTAACTTCACTCCTTCGGCCCCAACCCCGGTCGAAACAATAGGCAAACCCATTGCCAGTGCTTCTAAAATCTTAACCCGCATTCCACCCCCGGAAAGAAGCGGCACAACTAACCCGGCACTTCCTTCCAGGGCCGGACGCAAATCGGCCACGTAGCCGCTAACGCTGATGTTAGGATTAGCCCGCGCCATTTCGTACAGGGCTGCCGGTGGCCTGGCCCCGATGATTGTGTAAGTCGCCTTTGGCTGTTGCTGCAAGATCAAAGGGAAAACCTGCTGGCCGAACCACAAGGCTCCCTCGACATTAGGCGGATAGAACATGGTACCCAGGCTGACCAGTTTAGGCGAACCAGCCACCAGGGGTAAAGGTGTAGTACCTTCGGCATCTACTCCGATAGGAATGACCTGGCAAGGACGGCCTAAGGCCGCCGCATCCTGCGGGCTGACCGCCAGTACCTCGTCAAACTGACGGCAAAGTTTCTGCTCGTAACGCCGTAGCTTGAAAGTTTCTAGCGCAAGCAAAGCGCGTTTGAAAGGGTTACGTTCGCCCTGGCGTAGCCGGTCTGTGATCGTCCAGACCGCATTATGTTCGTCGAGCAGGCGAAACGGGATCGGCAAGGGCAGCGCATATTGGCCCATATTTAGCTGATCGGCGTGGACGGCCACAAATTGGCCGGAGCGGGCAAGCTCGGCCAGCAGTTCCCGCATTTCCTTAACCTGATCGCGCACCATCAGGAAGGGTTGGCCGAGGGCCAGGCTGCGTAAAAGAGCCAGCACATCCCGGCTTCGCGCTCGGCGCATCGGGATGCAGTGGATTTCGTGGCACCACTCGCGCAGAGCGGCGATATGCTCCGGCGTGTTATCCGGGCGCACGAAAGAAACCAGCGTAATCGAGAAAGACTCGGCCAGAAACCTGATCAAGTTGAAAGTTTTAATTTTCGGCCCGGCATCCAACGGATAAGGCAGCACCTGGGTCAACAGCAAAAGAGCCGGTTTAGTCCGGGCTTCGCCCGACCGAGAATAGCCGGAAAGAGAGGTTGGCGTTGGCTGCACATCAAGGCTCATGCTAATACTCGCTCGTTTAATAATACAAATTTGACGGCTTCGAGAAGATTACGTTTGACCGGCAAATCTATAGTCTGCGAAGCGGTTGACTGTTGCCAGGTTTCCAGGGCCGTCTGGCCTCGTCCGGTCAGCACCAGGAGCGGTTTGCACCCGGCAGACAGTCCGGCTTGCACATCGGTCAGGTAGTCCCCGATAAACCAGCTTTGGCCTAACTGCACCTCGAACTGCTGGGCCGCTTGCAAAAGCAAACCCGGCGCGGGCTTACGACAAACGCACCTTGCTTCGGGGCTGTGCGGGCAACACAGCACCGCATCCACCCGTCCGCCGTGCCGTTCGATTTCATCTAGCATCTGATCGTGCAAAGCGTCGATCTGAGCGGCACTGACCAATCCCCGCTCGATAGCGGCCTGGTTCGTTATCACAATCACCTGATAGCCCGCTGTCCGAAGCCGGCACAAAGCTTCTAAAGCTCCCTCCTCGAACTGAAAATCTTGCCAGGAGAGAACATGTTCAGGGCGATTGCAGTTGATAACGCCGTCGCGGTCTACAAAGATAGTCGGTGGCTGGTCGGAAAGCAGCCCGACCCGTCGGAAGAAAACGGTTGCCTCGCTCAAGTCTATCTGTTCAGTTATTTCAACAGCCATCTTCACCTTTTCCCGCTCTTTCTAGCCAAACCTGACCCGCCTGCCCTAACTTTAAGGCATCCCTTTTCAATGCAAAGAATAGCTAATTCTCAACGGTTCCCAGCAGTTTAACATCTACGAACAAACCCGGTGGACGGGAATAGTTCGGCCTTTTTCAACCAAAGTTTGCCGGTAGAATTTCCGCTCCACTTTTATTTCTGGCAATGAAGACAAGCGGCCTCGAAGTCAGAAAAGGTTTCTGTCGTCATTATAAGCGGAAATCCCAGAGTTAAGCTACATCGAGTTCAGGTTCAGACGACCGCTTCCAGGGGGGCCGTAAAATGAGCTTGCCGATTATGCCGGATGGTGGTACAAATCGTATGTTCTAGAATTAAATGTACATCTTCGACCTGCTCAATGGAAGGCGCAGGCACTACCAGACAATAGTCTACCAGTCCTTTGAGTTTGCCGCCTTTGAAGCCGGCCAGCCCGATTGTAGTCATCCCCAGGTCACGGGCTACCTCGACGGCCCGTAGCACATTGGGAGAATTGCCGCTGCCACTGATGGCGATTAGCAAATCCCCGGCTCCTCCTAACCCTTCAAGCTGTCCCCCAAAACAATTCTCGTAGCTGGTGTCGTTAGCCCAGGCGGTCAGTTGCGGAAGGCTGTCGGTCAGGGCAATTGCGCGCAGGGAGGGTGAACCGGGTACACGGGCACCTTTTGCCAGGTCACAGGCCATGTGACTGGCAGTCGAGGCACTGCCGCCATTGCCGCAAATGAATATTAGCTGCCCACGCCGCCCGGCCTCGCTGATCAATTCGACTACCTGAGCAATCTCCGCCGGTGAAATGCCTTCAATTACGCCTTGCAACTCGGCCAGGTAACTCTGGATGTGTTGCGTAGACGGGCCACCTAGCGAACTACCCTGCGAAGAAAATTCGACAATCATAATTTACCTTCCTACCTCTATCTATAATTAGTGGCGTCCGATAGCTGCCTGTAGCCTGGATCACCCTGATTAAATAAATTTAAATTGGTGCGAGTCTGTAAAGTTTGGTGGATGCTAGAACAACTTTACCCGGTTTGCATGAGACGGCTATGAATTCGTTTTATGATCGTGTGAATCGTTTGCAACGTGCCATTTTAGGCCCTAGCAGACTGCCAAAACTCGACTGTTCTTTCCAGACCTTCTTGCAGTCCCACGCGTGGCTTCCAATCCAGCAAGTTAAGTGCTTTGGAGCAATCGAAGTAAGCCTGGTAAATATCGCCGGGACGTTTGGGAGCATGTGTCACCGTCACTTCGTGGCCGATAATCTGGGCCAGACGGTTATACAGTTCGTTCACACTGCTCCCGCGTCCACTTGCCAGGCAAAAAATTTCGTTGTCGCCACCGCTCAGGGCCAGCAAATTACCCTGAGCTACATCGCTCACATACAAATAGTCTTTTTCCTGCTTCCCGTCCCAATCTATGCGAAGGTCGCGCCCGTCCAGGATACGTTTGGCAAAGATAGCGATAACGCCTGCCTCGCCGTGAGGGTCCTGGCGAGGGCCGTATATATTGCCATAGCGGAAAATGGTATAGTTCAGCCCTTTTTCGGTCTGGAAGTAACGCAGATAGTGTTCAAAAGTCATTTTGGTGATGCCATAAGGCGATTCCGGGCGTTGGGGTGATAATTCATTCATCGGCAGGTGTTGGGGCGTTCCATAGGTTGCTCCGCTGCTGGCGAAGATTACTTTACGCGTACCCGCCTCTACACAAGCCTGCAACAGTTTAATCTGCCCGACCAAATTTACCTCGGCGTCCAGCACCGGTTTATCAGTTGATATTTTGACCGAATGTTGGGCCGCGTGCAAATTAACCACTTCGGGCCGTTCGTCCACAATTAAGCGGGCGGCTTCGGGGCTACGAATATCCATTTCATAAAACCGGGCTGCCGGATTAATATTCTCTCGGCGGCCTCCGCCTTCTTCCCACAGGTTGTCCAGCACGATCACTTCGTGACCGGCCTCGATATAAGTATCAACGATATGCGAAGCGATGAAGCCTGCACCGCCCGTTACGACTATTTTCATCTAATTGACCTTCCTAAACTTTTAGACTGTTAGAATCCGCGAATTATTTAGGGTGAACATTACAGCTTTATTATTAGCAGGGCCAGATTAAAATGATGCGAATTTAGGAAGTGGCTGCATTAAAGTGATTTAACTAAGATTTGCCTATTTATTGCCTCGTGCGTCAGATTCCTTCTATATTGTCAAAAATCGTCGAAAGTAGTCGAAAATATTCGGTGAGTAGCGTTTATGTTGTTAGGATAAGTCGAACAAGCAGGTCAGGCTTATGCAGTTAGTGTTTTAATGGAAATGGGTTCTCAAATTTTAATAAAACCTATATAAAACCTGGACAATATATTTCTATAACGCTCATAATAAAAATGTGTTAATGAAAATGAAGAAATATAGCCCATTAACCCCTTGACAGGAGGACAAAAGTACCATAAAATGAGGGTATAAAGTACTAGATATTCAGCCTAAGTTAAATTAGTAGAATGTTGTAATGACATTCGTAATGTTCATCGCAAAGTTACAGTCTTATTTCTATTAAAATTATGGTTTTTAAGGGAATTCGTGTAAACGTGGTTTCGTCCATAGGGCGGGGTAAGCTATCATCAGATTTAGCCCCAAATCTGAATGCTTACAAAATGGGAGTTTGCCAGGAAATGGTAAGAAATGTTTTCCGGCAGCACTGGTTAGTTGGATATATTTAACCAAATATTCATAACTAAAACGGAGGTTTCTTAATCAATATATTTTTGCAACTCTGTTTATAGGTCTTGTAAGATGGCTATGACCTTTTTCAGGCTGTAAAAGTCAATTTTATTCATTCCTGGTTGAAGTTTTCAGCTTCGACCAATCGCACGTTTAATAAGGATAAGATTAAAAGTACCGAATTTATTGGCTAATGCCAAAACCAGGATAACCAGGCATTAAGCTCACTCGATGAGATATTTTGGCTTTGTTTGAGGTCGGGTTTTAGGTGCCACCTAAGAGGAAACCCACCCGTCTTTACGTCCTCACATTTTCGACAGTAGTGAGAGACTTGCCTCGAAACTAAATTTAAGGTTTAGGATAGTTTAGAATTTTCCAACCGAGTATATTAGTTGAAAACTGAGAGTGAAAAAATATGAGTATATTAGTAGTGGACGATGAGCCTATGTCGCGCAAAATGCTAAAATTTCTACTGCAAAGCGAAGGGTTTGAAGTAGAATTAGCTGAAAGCATTCGGGCTGCCCGTACCATTCTCACCAACAGCACCCCCTGGCTGATCTTGCTGGATGTAGGATTACCGGATGGCGATGGTTTTAGTTTTTGCCAGCAATTGACCGTGGAAGAACCGGATGTGCCGATAATTATGCTGACTTCGCGCAGCACCTCGAACGACCGCTTGACCGGTTTCAAATTTGGCGTGGATGACTACATTACAAAGCCTTACGACCACAACGAACTGGTGGAGCGCGTCCGAGCGGTCTTGCGACGCAGCCAGCGTATGCAAGCTCATCTGGTGCAGGATACTTTGCGAGTAGGCGACCTGGAGCTTAGCATCAGCGAGCTAAAAGTGAAGGTTGGTAGTGCTAAAGTTGTCTCTCTCACTCCAACCGAGATGAAGATTTTAAGCTGCCTGATGGTAAACGTGGGGATTGTGCTGAAGCGGTCACGCATAGCCGAACTTGCGCTGGGTTACAACTACGAGAACGCCAGCAATATCGTAGATGTCTATATTCGGCGGTTACGCAAGAAATTAGAAGTAGACCCGGATAAACCGCGCTATTTTGAAACCGTGGTAGGCACGGGCTATCGGATGTGTAAACCGTAAATTGGGAAAGCGGTTCAGGTGTATCCAGTCAAGACCAGTCAAATAAATTCGTGTAAATAGAGTTCAAATGGGTAGTTACTTTTCAGGGTAAAGGTAAACAGCTACAAGAGGTATTAGCCTATGTCAACCTTAGCACCGTTATCCACGCCCGATAATATGGCGGCAACTTTGTTTGTCGCGCCTGGTTCGCTCGGCTTAGTAGAGAATTTGCGCGACCAGACCGAGCAAATCAATCAACTTCGCCAACAGCTAGACCGAGTGTACCGCCAGAAGCAAGATTTAGAAGAGCTTTACGAGCAATCTCGACAAGAACGCCAGTATTTGCAAGAGATGCTGGCGACCGTCGGCCACGAACTAAACAACCCGCTCCAGTCTGCTCGCTCCTTTAACACCTTTATATTAGAAGAGGCCGGGGGGCCACTTTCCGAGCCGCAGCACGATTTGATAGCTTCAAGTTCGGCTTCTATCGAGCAGGCCGTATTTGTCTTACAGGATATTATGTCCTATGTGCAAATCGCTCAGGGGTGTCCCGAACCTCCTTTGCAATCCTTTGATTTGCGCGAACTGCTCAGGAGCAGTGTCAAGCACATGAGCTTACTGGCCCAATCCGCCGAGTTGAAGCTAGAATTGGAGGATTTAGAGGGCCAGCCTTGCCTGGTGCGGGGTGTGCCGCACCGTTTGCGCCAATGTCTGTACAACCTGATGATCAACGCCTTCAAATTTTCCCCTACCGGCGAGACTGTTCGCGTCGCTCTGGTCGAAACTGCCCAGGAGTACCAGGTGATGGTAGAAGACCACGGTTGCGGTATTAGCCCGGAGAACCTGGGCTTGATCTTCCGGCGTCGCTTCCAGGTAAAAGACAATCTGGGACGGCATTTAGCCGGTTATGGGCTGGGATTGAGCATTACAAAAGAGTTGCTGGAACGGCAGGGAGGCCGCATTTGGGCCGAAAGCACGCCAAACTTTGGTAGCCGCTTCTGGTTCGGTCTGCCCAAAGCCGACTAGCCTTTCAACCCTGAGAGGTCTTGCGCCAAATTTTCCTTCTCCACGTGTAATAGAAGTCATAAACCGCACCAGGTTCCTGAATTGAAGCAAAGATAACCCGTGTCTATAGACGGGTTATTTTTAATTCCAACTTAGCCTGGAGGCCAGCCCTTGCAAGACAAAAAACCTGTGCCGTTATATAATAGTCAAAACCATTCTTGAAGAGCGATAGCTAAAATTCATTCAATAACTCAGCCACCAGTAGTATAGACCGCTTATACGAATAGTGTGGCTGATTGAAATAATGTAAACCCACTACCAACCGAACTACCTGATCGTAGTATTAGCATTCGCACACACTTTGCTTGAGAGGAAAATTATGGCGACACAAGCTCAGCTAGATTTGATACCTCAACCGCCCGGCAAGTTTTTGGTGGGCAACCTGCTTGACCTCGGCGCGAAAACACCCGTGCAAGACCTGATGAGTATAGCCAACGAGTACGGCCCGATTTTTCAACTTGATATGCTGGGTAAACCGCTCGTGGTAGTCTCGAACTACACCCTGGTCAACGAAATATCCGACGAAACCCGCTTTGACAAGAAAATCTGGTCGCCTCTCCGGGAAGTGCGGGCTTTTGCCGGAGACGGGCTGTTTACTTCTTACACCAAAGAGCCGAACTGGTCGCGGGCGCACAACATTTTGCTGCCCAATTTTAGCCACCGCGCCATGCAGGGCTATCACCCCATGATGCTCGACATTGCCGAACAGATGATGCTCAAGTGGGAACGCCTCAATAGCGACGATGAAATTGATGTCGTCCACGACATGACCTGCCTGACGCTCGATACAATTGGACTGTGTGGCTTCGATTACCGTTTTAATTCGTTCTACCGCGAAAGCTTTCATCCTTTTATTGACGCAATGAACCAGGCTTTGATCGAATCGCAAGAGCGAGTACGCCGTCTGCCTTTCGAGAACAAAGTCCGTCTCGACCGTCAACATGCGATGCAAGCCAACACCGATTTCATGAACCAGACGGTTGACCGCATCATTAAAGAGCGGCGCGAGAGTGGCGAAGACGCTTCGGCCAAGCAAGACCTGCTAAGTTATATGCTTTCGGGCCAGGATAAAAAGACCGGCGAACGGCTGGACGACCTGAACATTCGCTACCAGATTATCACTTTCTTGATTGCCGGACACGAAACGACCAGTGGGTTACTATCTTTCACCCTTTATTTTCTGCTCAACAATCCGCAGGTACTGGCGCAGGCTTATGCCGAAGTTGACCGGGTGCTAGGAGCCGACACTTCCCAGAAGGTCAGCTATGCCCAGGTTAACGCTTTGAGCTACATCGGCCAGATACTCAAGGAAGCTTTGCGGTTGTGGCCGACCGCCCCGATGTATGCGATCTACCCTTACCAGGATACTTTGATCGCCGGAAAGTACAAGATCAAAAAGAACCAGCAAATTTCAGTGCTGGTTCCAACCCTACATCGGGATAGCGCGATCTGGGGTGAACGGGTCGAGGTTTTCAACCCGGACAATTTCACCCGCGAAGCCGAACGGCAGCGTCCGGCTAACGCCTATAAACCTTTCGGTAACGGCCAACGCGCCTGTATCGGTCGCCAGTTTGCTCTTCAGGAGGCCAGCCTTTTGATTGGGATGATCTTGCAACGTTTCAAGCTGATTGACCACACCAATTACCAGATCAAGTTCAAGGAAACCCTGACGATCAAGCCTGCCGGTTTCAAAATCAAAATCAAGAAGCGCACCGACCGAGAGCGGAACGTGGCGGTTGAAGGTCAGGGGTTAGTGCCGCCGCATCAAGCCGTTATTCTGTCGCCGTCTGTGCCGGTTCAGCCATTGCCAACTCTCCCGGTTTCGGTTCCGACCGCCGTTTTAGCTTCGGCTGCCCAACCTGCAACTGCTCCTTCCGGCCCGCCTCTTTTGGTGTTGTATGGCTCGAACCTGGGAACGGCAGAAGAAATCGCCCGTCAGATTGCTCAGGCCGGGGAGGGCCAGGGCTTCCAGACTACTATTGCGCCTCTTGACGAGTATGCTCGCAAGTTGCCGCGCCAGGGAGTAGTGACAATCGTATCCGCCTCGTACAACGGCACGCCGCCGGATAATGCGGTTGAATTTTGCGAATGGTTGCGCAGTGGCGAACTCTCGGCTAACGCTCTTGAAGGGGTAAACTATACCGTTTTTGGTTGCGGCAACCGGGATTGGGCTTCGACTTTCCAGGCTATCCCGCGCCTGATTGATGCCAAACTGGAAGCTTACGGTGCCAAACGGATTTATGAGCGCGGTGAGGGAGACGCCAGCGACGATTTCGACGGTCAGTTCCAAAACTGGTACACTCCGCTCTGGCCGACCGTGGCTCAACTGTTTTCGCTCGACCTGGGCAACCTTACTAAAACTCAGGAAAGCCTCTACGAAGTCGAGATTGTCCCTGCTACGCGGGTTAGCCAGTTTGTCGCCTCGCTGGGAGCCAGGCCGATGACCGTCACAACGAACTATGAATTGCATAACAAAACCGAGCCGCATCCTTCCGAACGCTCGACGCGGCATATCGAGGTGAGTTTGCCGGAAGGAGTGAGCTACCGGGCGGGCGACCACCTGGGCGTGATTGCTCACAATAGCGAAGGGTTAGTCCGGCGGGTCGCGGCTCGCTTTGGTTTCGACAGCGATACTTCCTACATTCGGCTTCATTTGAACGGCAACCGCAAAACCTTCCTGCCGGTTGACCAGACTATTTCAGTCTATAAGCTTCTGGCCGATTATGTAGAATTGCAAGATGTGGCGACGCGCAAGCAAATCAAAACCCTGGCCGAATACACCGACTGCCCGCCCGAAAAGGCCCGGCTTGTCGCTTTGGGCGGCGAGGATGAAGAAAGCAAAGCCCGCTACAAAGAAGAAGTGCTGGCTCGGCGCAAATCGCTGATTGACCTGTTGGAGGAAAACCCGGCCTGTGAATTACCCTTCAAGATTTATCTTGAAATGCTCTCGGCTCTGCGCCCGCGCTACTATTCGATCTCATCCTCGCCTCTGCATGCTCCGGCCAGTTGCCATATCACAGTGGCCGTAGTAGAGACGCCCGCCCGCTCTGGCAATGGTATTTTCCGGGGCGTTTGCTCAAATTACCTGCGCCAGGAAAGCCCCGGCGAGACCCTCTATGCTTTCGTGCGCGATGTCGGCTCGACTTTTCGGTTGCCTGAAGACCCTGCCACCCCCCTGATTATGGTCGGGCCGGGGACGGGTCTGGCTCCATTTCGCGGCTTTTTGCAAGAGCGGGCCGCCCTCAAGAGCCAGGACGGGGTGGTCGGGCCGTCACTCTTGTTTTTCGGTTGCCGCCATCCGCAGCAAGATTTCTTATACAGAGAGGAACTGGAAGGTTTTGCCGCTCAAGGCGTGACCGCCCTGCACACCGCTTTATCGCGCGTGGAAGGGCAGCCTAAAACTTACGTGCAGGATGTCATTTTGCAGGAGAAAGAGGCCGTTTGGAGCTTATTAGAAGGCGGGGCGGTGGTGTACGTTTGCGGAGATGCGGGCAAAATGGCTCCTGATGTACGCCGGGCCTTTAATACCCTTTACCGCGAAAAGACCGGCGGAGACGAAGCCGCGGCGCAGACCTGGCTGGACGACCTGACCGTCAATAACCGCTATCTGGTGGATGTGTGGGCGGCTAGTTAAATCTGATAGGTCCGGCCTCTGGCTTTAGATCTAAAAACCCCGGCTTCTACAATAATGAGAAAAGCCGGGGTGAAGAATTTACACAGACGAATGGTCAGGCGGGTTTAAGACGGTTAAAACAATTTCGCAGGCCCAAAAGCTGACCTAGCAACAACCCCATTTGCCCAGCAAAGTCCGGGCGTCCTGACCTACCTCATGGTTGATACAATCCTGCAAAGCACTGTAGATACTTCGCATCACCAGATTGGTCTTCCAGGTTTCATCGTTGCGCGGGCTGGCTTTTTCCCAGTGATGGCGCAGGCGGAGGAAGCGTTCCAGTCGGAGCAAGAAAAACAACTGAGCGCGGCTATAGCTGGTTAGTTTGGTTCGCTCCAGGCGGGTATCGTTGGCATTATCTACCGGTTCGGTATTGAAATAAAGCGGGCATAAATTATCGTATTGACCTCGATAAACCGGGGTCGGCTCGATATAAGTCTTTGGTGCTTCCACAAAACCAGCAAATTGTGCGCCTCGCTCAAGTTCGGTTGGCGGGTTAACCAGCCCGGCCTCGGTTGCATTCTGGGCCTGCGCATTCATACGCAAGGCTTTGAGTAAATTAAAGCCAAAGCCCGTGTTTGGTTTGGGCTGAGCCTGGGTCGGCAATTCGTTTGCCGGGTAAGCATACGCGCCGTCAAAATCTTGCTCGTTATCCCGATTGCTGCGGTAGGTATCCATTATTTTCCCCTCCAACTCTTTCCTGCGAATGATTTATTTAGCCCTAGCCACGCCCTTAACAAGCTACTTCGTAAGAGCAAAGTGCTTTCGCCTGACAATAGGTGTAGATTCTTCGTTATTGAGCGGATTGTGTAGTCTGGCCGTTCCAAGCCTTCCCGCTTCTGCTAATTACTATTACAAGTTACGTGCCAGGACTGGCCTTTTGCCGGGTGATTTAAAATGGTAAATGGGGTGAGTTTAGCCGAGCAAAACTGTGGGTTGCGCCCGTGCTATCTCTGGTCGGTCAGAAGGCTTTGGTAAAGTTGGACGGTCTGGCGGGCGGCGGCATTCCAGCTAAAAGAGTGTTCGACCAGGGTCCGGCCATTTTGCCCTAAGACGGCCCGTTGGTCGGCGTCCAGAGCGGCTAATTCCAGGAGGTGGTGGGCCAGAGCAGCAGCGTCACCCGGTGCCGCCAACCGCCCGTTAGCATAAATTCCGCTCTCAAAGATTTTGTCCGGCAGGCCACCTGCCGCACTTGCCACCACCGGGCGACGATGGGCCAGAGCTTCCAGCGTCACCAGCGAACTACCTTCGTACAGAGTAGGGTGGAAGAAAACGGTCGCCAGTTCGTACAGACCGTGCAAGGTTGGCTCGTCTACGGCACCCGCCCAGCGTACCCGGTCGCTCAGGCCAAGCCGGGCCGCCAGCCTTTCCAGGACCGCCCTTTGGCTACCCTGGCCGACCAGCAGCCAACTCCAACCGGGCCACAGGGCGTCCAGGTTGGCACGGGCCTGGGCTACCGCCTGTAAGCCCACCTCGAAGCCTTTGTTGGCTTCCAACCGCCCGACGCTTAGCAGGAGGTAAGAGCCAATTCCGAACCGGCGGGTGATCTCGGCCAGGTCTGCTCTGGCAGTCAGGGCGTCCAGTTCGTCCAGGGCCACCGCGTTTGGGATCAGGGCGAGGCGGGCCGGTTCTACCTTCAAGAAACGTTCGACTTCGGGCAAAAGGGTTTTGTCGGTAGCGATAACTGACGAAGCGCGGCAGGCAGTGCGGCGTAGCAACTCGCGGAAGGGCGCGTAGGCCAGCCGTTTGGCCCGCGACTGTCCTTTGAACTCTTCCATGCCGTGCGGGTTGAGAACGAGTGGTAAAACTGCCCCGGAATGGCGGGCCACTCCCCATCCGGCCAGACCATGAGCATGGACAATCTGTGGTCTGGGCGACATATCGCTTACGGCCTGGCCCAGGCGTAACGAGAAAAGCGGATAATTCACCAGGCGATCAGGGATCGAATTGCGCCGCAGGATTTTGACCGCCGAGTATGGTATGGGGTGATGCTGCACGTTTGCACGCCAGGCCGGGTCATCTACCGAGGCGTCGGCAAAATCGGGCGGTTGGGTGAAGAGATGGACGGTCTGCTCCAGACGGGCCAGTTCCAGGGTAAGGTGATAAACGTGTTGTTCGAGGCCACCGTAAGGATGAAAAGGGTAACAGGCCCGCGCCAGATGTGCGATTATCATTGGGAATTACAGCTTTGCCAATTACAGCTTTGCCTGGGTTCACTTTGTGGGTTCACTTCTACACTCTGCCGCCAGTCAGGGCCACTTGCCGCGTCCGGCCTCGTGTTTCGCGCACGCTGGTCAGGATTACCGCACTGATAACGTAGTACAGGGCGACAGCCACGAACAGGCCGGTAAAGCCCAGCGCACTATCTACGATAAAGCCGCCCACGAAGGCTCCGAAAGCCTGGCAACCTGCTGTCGCCAGGTTCGACAGACCCATAAAGCGGCCCGCCTCGTTCTGGGGAATCAGGTCGGTGGCGTAAGCCCAGTCTACCGACATAAAAGCACCCCAGGATGCGCCGACACAGGCTCCGAAGAGCGTGGTTAGAATTATTGCGGTCGGGCGGACGGTATCCAGGTACGCTTGCCGGGCGGCGTCTCCGACCAGGCCACGGGCCGTTTCAGTTGCCCCGGTCATCATAAAATTGGGAATCAACAGGCCGAGCGCACCCACAAATCCAATCGCGGTAGCCAGATAAATCATGCGCTTGCGCCCGGTTCTTTCGGATAGTACCGAGAAAGGGTAAGCCGCCAGCGTCGCCGTTATGACCACCATACCGAGGATCAGGCTGAGCGTGCCGCCCGCCTGGACTGCGATCTGCCCGGTGCTGGTATCGAGGGCCGGTTTGATAAAGCCCAGGCCAAAAGCGGGATCTTTGGGGTCGGATTTACCTTCCAGAAAGCTTTTGACAAAGAGCGAAACCGTGGCCGGGGCAGTCAAGAAGAGGAAGCGTGCGAACATCAGCTTGATGAAATCGGGGTACTGGCTCACGCCCCGGAACATGCTTAGTCCGGCCTGAACTGCGCTAACCTTCTGAGTGGGTCGGTAAGGCTTTTCTTTGACAAAGATGACCGTCAGGATCAGGCTAAGGGCGAACACTAGGCCGACCAGCACGAGCATAATTCGAGAGCCAGGTATCTCGCCAAAGCTACCCTGCAAAATGCCCGGCACAGTTGCTCCGGCCAGCGTCCCCAACAGTTGAGAAATCGCCAGGGCTGCCGACGCTTTACCCCGCCGGTCTTCCGGTACGACGTCTGGCATCAAGCCTTGATAAGCACCCTGTGAAATATTATCGGTAAATTGCAACAGCACGTAACCTGCCAGCAGCATCCACCAGTTGCCCGATATAAACACCAGGGCCAGGGCCACGAAAATACCCAGCGTGCCGCCGATCATATAAGGCCGCCGCCGCCCCATAGGATGAGCCGAGCGGTCGCTGATCGCCCCGGCCAGGGGTTGCACAAACATGGCAATGATCAAACCGAGGCCGCTCATCAGGCCGCGAGCCGTTTCGATGTTGTTAGAGCCAAATACATCTACCGCCAGAGGTTTGTTTAAAGCCGGTAAAACCACTCCCAAAAAGCCACCCCACAAAAACGAAATGGCAAACCAGTAAATCGCAATCATCACATAGTTAATAAAAGGGAAAGGAGTACTGCTGTTCGGCAGGGCATCATCGCCCGACTGCGAAGGTAAATCTCTGGGTGTGGTCTGCATCGAAACGACCCTCCTCGGTCGTGACGTTCGCTTTACTCGGCTGGCTGGTTCCAGCCGAAATATTCTTGAGGCTAAAATATAAAGAATTTGATGAGGCTAAAATTGACCGTCCTGGTATTAAAGGTCACTCCAATTATAACTTAATTGCCGCCTGCTCTCAACCTCCAAACTTGCCAGGGGTGTGGCAAGTATTTTTGCAATCTAGTTCAAGGCAAAAACTTCTCTGCTCAAAGCTCGCTTCACACTGCAAAAATGTCTGCCACACCCACTTGCCAGAGCCAGAGCCAGAGCCAGAGTTTATACTTTTGGCGAACTGTCCTTCTGAGGAACGCTCCAAAATAGCCGGGTTAAAGTCATTTTGAAACCAAAATTGCCAGAAATTGACCTGAGATGCTATAGTTAGCAGACTTTCGCCACAGTTATTTACGAGTACAGGTGAAAGTTTTAAATTTTTGAAACGAGCTAAAAGGGATGTCTAAGGGGTATGAAGGACGGAAGCGATTTGACCACCCAGAAAGAAACTAACAAGAAGAAAAATACGGCTCTTTCACCTTTGCCCCTGCTCGACGCGACCCGCCCTGCCCGGAGCGTAAGCCAACAGTTGGCGGCTCTGGAAGCCTTGCTCTTTGTCGCAGGGGGAGCGGTTGGGCTGAGTGAGCTTTGCAAGGCTCTTGAAGTTGAGGCGGGCTGGTTGGACGAGCTTTTAGCGGCCCTTGATGCCGATTACGAAGCCCGCGAGAGTGGTCTGCGCCTGTATCGGCACGCCGAGCAAGTTCAGCTTGTCAGCGCACCCTCTACTGCGCCCTACGTCGAGAAATTTCTCGGTTTGCAGACTCAGAACAAGCTCAGTGCCGCCGCGCTGGAAACCTTAATTGTGATCGCTTATCGCCAACCGCTCACCCGGCAAGCTGTCGAAGCCGTGCGCGGGGTGGACAGTAGCGGCGTGATCAACACTTTGCAGGCCAGGGGATTGATCGAGGAAGTAGGCCGGGCCGAAACTGTCGGCCACCCGGTGCTGTTCGGCACGACTTTCGACTTTTTGCACCAGTTCGGCCTCAAAAGCCTGTCCGAATTGCCGCCTCTGGAAGGTTTGAGCGACCCATCTTCTCCATCTTCTATAAAGGCGGCAGGGCCTACTTCTACCTAAATTACCTATGTGACGGCCTATTGAAAATTGGCCTAACATGCCTTATATTGTTATTAACATTGGCTGAGAGGGCCAGAGCCTCGAAGCCGTATATCTGGGTTGGGACTTACTTTCAGGTTGCAGTTTCGTCGAAATAGCGTCGTGATTTCCGTCCGGTTGGGTGATAGCCAGGCGGTTCAAGAAAGTAGAGCAAGCTATATGCAGCAAGACGAGTTTTGGAGTGGAAAGCTAGCCGAGATGGTCGAGCTAATCGAGCGGCAAGAGCGCGGTCAGGGTCTCGAAAATCTGGTGGCCGAAAGCTGGTTGAGCGAACTTAAACGCGAAGTGGAAATGCGACGGTTGGCCGAAGCTCAGGCTCAATATCAACGTGACGTGTTGATGACCCGGTTGATGTTCGAGATGAACCGGGTACAGGCGGTCGAGCTTTTGGAAGAGATGAACCGCGAATTGCTGGATAAGCAGGGCCGGGTCGAGCCGACTTTTACCAACCGTCACGAGCTTTGCCTGAGTTGGTCGGTTCCGGGTGGGCGCAACCAGATCAGAGTGGGAGCCGAGTTGGACGAAACCACTAACGAAGTGCTGTTGTTGATCAACGGACAGGAAGAACAACGTTTGCACGCCACCGAGCCAGAACTTAAAAAAGCCCTGGTCAAAGCTTTCCGGCAGCCTCATTTCGACATCTATCGCTGGTAACTCAAGATTAACATTAGCTAAGAAATGCCGCCTCCTCGTTAAATTAGGGTCGAGACCCTATCACGAAGGGGCGGTTTTTGCGCTATAATTCGGCCAGGTACCCAACTCACTTGTCTGCGGCCTGTCGGTCGTTTGCTAGAAAGAATTGTAGCTAAACATGAACTTTACGGTTGTTTTGCCGCTCCTGGCAACAATTGTGAGCCTTGTTTTCACCCTGATGGTTTTCGACCAATTCTTACGTCGCCGCAAAACATATCAAATCATCTGGACAATCGGGCTTTTGTTATTTGCTCTGGCGGCCTTTGCTCAGTTCTTTGGGACAGCCTTTGGCTGGCGGTCGGATGTAAATTATTACCGGGTCTGGTATCTTTGCGGAGCCATCGGCACCAGTTCGTTCCTGGGTCTGGGTACGATTTTTTTGATCGCGCCGCGACGCTGGGCAGTAGCCGCCCTGGGTCTGCTGAGCCTGGCCTTTATCCTGGCTGCCGGGTTGGTCTTCCTGGCCCCGGTCGAAGTAAGTGCCTTGCCGCTGAGTTCCACCGAAGAAATTAAGGGAGCCGGATTCCCGGCCTATGTGCGGTTTCTGACGCCTTTCTTTAACATCTTCGGAGCCGGTTTTTTGGCTTTTGGAGCTTTGCAAAGTGCCTGGGTCTTCTGGCGCAAGCGGATCAAATTGTACCGTGTCGTTAGTAATAGCTTTATCGCGGCAGGAGCTTTCGCGGCCAGTGCCGCAGGAACTTTTAGTCGCTTCGGAATTGCCTATGGTGCGGACGCCTTTTCGCTGGCGACGCTGTTAGGGGTAAGCCTGATTTTCATCGGCTTTTTGATCAGTATCGAAGTTTTTAACGAATTCCGCGTCCCCTTCACCAACCTTGTACTACACGAACGCCGCCCTCAGCCTGAACTGGTGCTTGCCAACCCACCGGAACCGAGCCAGCAGGTCGCCTAGCCCCGGTTGCAAAAAAAAGAAAAAGCTAAGGGCGCGTCAGGTCAGACTTGACGCGCCCTTAGCTTTTTTGTATGATCCGGCAACGACTAAAGAGAGAGCTAGAAGTAGCGGAACAGGCGGCGCGGCTTTGGCCCATCGCCGCTGCCGGATACCGCCGGATAGAAAGTCAGAAAGGACTCGCGGCTGGCCCAACATTCGCGGGGTGGGCGCACTCCGGCAGGCTGAATAATTTTAGCCAGACAACGCGGACTAGGATCGCTTAAGAGCATTGCTCCCCGGCCTAGAAAATCTACCATTAGCCGCCACAGGTCAGGGATCGGCAGAGTTTCAAAGCCAGCCTGTTCGGTAAACCAGCCTACGATGTGCGATTGGCCGGTCAGGGCTACGAAGTCTGCCCAGGCCGGGTCGTTCCGCAAGAGCGCGGCCAACCAGGGTAATTCTGGCTTCAAAAGGTGGTACAGGAAGCGCGAGTAAGCCAGTTCGGTCGCGTCGCCTCGAAAGCGTGGCAAGAAAAGCTTCATGTGCAACCGCACAATTTTATCGCCTCGCCGCAAGATTGTCCCGTCTTGCAAGCGGGTCGGCCAGGGTCGGCGGTAACGTCGTTTGACCACCACCAGATAACCCAGCCGATAAGCCATGACCGGCTCAAAGAAACTCCGCCCAAAATCCCAGGCCAGCACCGCCCTCAACCCTAACTCTTGCCGCCACTCAGCCTTTTCATTTTTTACCAGGAAACTAAAAGGGCTTTTCATCCAGGTTCTTATGTTCTGACCATTATTTACTATCAAAACGATCAGCGTTCATGACCTTACTCCACGCAGAAACAAAGTCTTGTACAAACTTCTCTTTGTTATCATCTTGTGCATAAACTTCAGCATAAGAGCGGAGAATCGAGTTGGAACCGAACACAAGGTCAACGCGCGTCGCTGTCCACTTGATAGCACCTGTCTTGCGGTCAATGATCTCATAAAGATTCCTGGCGGCGGGTTCCCATTTGAACCCCATGTCCGTCAGGTTCACAAAGAAATCATTGGTCAAAGCACCGACACGCTCAGTGAATACCCCATACCTGGTTCCACCGTAGTTAGTTCCCAGGACACGCATACCGCCAACAAGTACCGTCATTTCGGCGGCAGTCAGCCCCATAAGCTGGGTGCGATCAAGCATAAGTTCTTCCGGGCTGACAGCGTAGTCTTTCTTAAGCCAGTTGCGATACCCGTCATGGATGGTTTCAAGCGGCTCGAACGACTCTACATCTGTCATCTCCTGGGTTGTATCACCGCGACCAGGGGTAAAGGGAACCGTCACATTAAACCCGGCGGCTTTGGCAGCCTGCTCAACCCCCACATTCCCGGCTAGAACAATCACATCGGCCAGGCTTGCGCCTGTATCAGCTGCAACGCTTTCAAGCACTTCAAGCACCCTGGCAAGACGCGTCGGTTCATTGCCTTCCCAATCTTTCTGTGGCGAAAGGCGGATGCGTGCGCCATTGGCACCACCACGCATATCCGAACCACGAAAAGTTCGGGCACTATCCCAGGCGGTAGTAACCATTTCGCTTACAGCCAGGCCGCTATTCGCAATACGCTCCTTGACCGTTGCCACATCGTAATCCTTACGGCCTGCGGGAATGGGGTCTTGCCAGATCAAGTCTTCCTCTGGCACATCGGGGCCAATATAGCGCACCTTCGGCCCCATATCACGGTGGGTCAGCTTGAACCATGCCCGCGCAAACGTTTCAGAGAAATATGTTGGGTCGTTATAGAAGTGCTCAGAAATTTTCCTGAAAGCCGGGTCCTTGACCATAGCCATATCAGCATCGGTCATCATCGGATTACGCCGGGTGGATAAGTCTTCCACATCAACAGGTTTGTCTTCTTCCTTGATGCTGACGGGTTCCCACTGCCAGGCTCCCGCCGGGCTTTTCTTCAATTCCCAGTCATGATTGAGAAGCATATCGAAATAGCCGTTGTCCCACTGAGTAGGGTGAGTCGTCCAGGCTCCTTCGAGGCCGCTCGTCACTGTGTCGCGGCCAATACCTCGGCTGGTCTTGTTGTTCCAGCCAAAGCCCTGTTCTTCTACATTAGTCCCCTCTGGCTCTCGCCCCAGCTTATTTGGGTCGCCATTGCCGTGACTCTTGCCAATGGTATGTCCACCGGCGGTCAGGGCGACGGTTTCCTCGTCATTCATCGCCATACGTCCAAACGTCACACGTAAGTCCTGTGCCGTCCGAAGCGGATCGGGCTGGCCGTTTACGCCTTGTGGATTGACGTAGATCAGACCCATCTGAACTGCGGCGAGGGGGTTTTCCAGAGACTCGCGGTTGTCACCATCATAACGGGTTGAACCAAGCCACTCCCTTTCGGCACCCCAGTAGATGTCTTTTTCAGGGTTCCAAATATCTTCACGGCCAAAGGCGAACCCAAAGGTTTTGAACCCCATAGACTCATAAGCCATATTACCCGCGAGGACGATGAGATCGGCCCAGCTAAGCCTGTTACCGTACTTCTTTTTGATCGGCCAAAGCAAACGGCGTGCTTTATCAAGGTTCGCGTTGTCCGGCCAGGAATTCAGCGGGGCAAATCGCTGGTTGCCTGTACCGGCCCCGCCCCGGCCATCGGCGATACGATAAGAACCTGCCGCGTGCCACGCCATACGGATCATCAGGCCACCATAGTGTCCCCAATCCGCTGGCCACCACTCCTGACTGTCAGTCATAAGAGCGATCAAGTCTTTTTTGAGGGCTTCCACGTCCAGTTTCTTGACTTCTTCGCGGTAGTTGAACCCTGTGTCCATCGGATTAGTCTTTGTGTCATGCTGATGGAGGATGTCCAGGTTCAGTGTAGTAGGCCACCAATCTATGTTTGAATTGCCCGTGACGGTTTCTCCACCGTGCATCACCGGATATGCGTTGTTAGGTTCTATGTTAACTACATCCATATTGCTCTCCTTTACCTCAAGTCACTGAGCAGAATGCTACAGGACATTTCTTTGTTGTAACTGGATAGATTAGTAAATTGTATTGATTATTGATTAGTAATCAATATAGCAAACTTTTTGAGCAAAGTCAATAGGTTTCTATTAGGGATTTATAACTTTTTGATCAAAAACAACGCTAAGAAAGTTTAGGCTATCAGGAAGTCCTAAATAATTTACTTACAAGCTGGCAAAAGAGTGGAGGTAGAGGCTGATTATGCGCCTGCGGGACTAATCAGCCCCAGAGGGGCGGGTTTGTTTATTAACGCTCTGGTTCGCGCTCTTCCAGACTGGCCGTGCCGAAGGCTGTACCGACGCCGGGCAGTTCGCACCGGCCCAGCAGCGTGTTGAAGATGCGGTCGCCCAGGTCGTTGTAAGTTGCCGCCGGAGCCTGACAGCGCACCAGGTATTTTTGACCACCGAAGAAAGGCCGGGCCGTGACAGTAAAATTCTCCCGGCTTCCTTTGACCCCGATCAGCCCGTTGAGCGGGGCGATAATCTGTCGCCGCTCGGCTCCTCTGCCGAGATAAAAATAGGCTACTTTCAGACGCAGGAAAGGCAAACCCCACAAAGCACTGTACAGCACCATCGCTTCCAGCACCGTTGGCTCGTTGTGGCTATCCCACTGGTTGGCCGAAACCCAGAACCAGTGCGCGGGCAAGGCGCGACCGTAGTAACAGGCTACGACGCCGCGCACTGGCTTTTCTAACTCATACTGACGGCCCTCCACGCGCACCGTACCGCTAAAATCAACCTCCGAAGCACTCCGTAAGGTCAGGTCGAAAGGTTCCAGGCTGCTCAGGAGCGGCACACGCGGCTCGAAGATTGGCCCGGCTGCCTTGAAATTGATTTCCCACTCGACCGGCCCGACTTTTCCCCGCGAACTCTCGGCACTCAGAGCGACCTCGCCAATCCGCAACTCGCCGCCGTCCGTTTTAAGTTGGGCCAACGGGTGATAGCTCGAATAGACCTGCCCGCTTTCGGCTTCGGTGTAGAGGCTAATTCGTACCTGCACCTGGCCGGTCGCCCGGCGCACGATCAGGTCTACTAGCAGAGCAAAGTTTTGCTCCGGCAGGTTAAACTTGAAGAAAAGGTATTCCAGCCGCGCTTTGCGTCGTCCGTAGCCTTCTAAAACTCGTTTGATCGGTTCGTTATCCGCCACCTGCCCTGTAATAACCGCTTTTTCCCCGGCAGACCTGTTTTGGATTTGACTCATTTTATTTTGCCACTCGGTGTTTGCTAAAAATGAATAAAGCAGCCGTCCACGACTTGCCGCGCTTTCTCGGCAATCTGGTGGGCAAACGCGTCTCCCTCGGCCAGTCCTTTTTCCAGGGCGGCCAGCAGGTCGTAGTAAAGGTTCCAACCCCGCCGTTCCTTCTGGTACTGCCGCTTGAGAGGGCTGTCCGAGCCTTCAACAAAGCTCAGGGCCGCTTCGAGCCGTTGCGTTCCCATCGAAACAAATTCCAGAGCCTGCTCGGCTTTGCCATTCTCGAAGAAACCGGCGGCTTTGAGGCCAAAGCGCAGGTATGCCACTGTCGTGGGAATGGCCGAGACAAAACAGCCCGTGAACGGGTCAATGCGTTCTTTGACCACACTAATTTCGCCCGCTAAGGCCCGCGCATAAGCTGAAAAGTAAAGGATGCGGATGTAGTCGCCGGTAGTCTTGCCGATAGCGGCGGCCTGGATTGCTTCCTGGGCAAAAGCTTCTTTGTCGTGGCGCATAATCAGGCCGTCTTTGTGGACATAAGCCAGGCGCGGGCCATCGGTCGGGAAAGTCGAGAGCAAGTAAGCTTGATCCTCGGCTCGCCCGATGAAAGAAGGCGTGAAAGGCCGGTAACGCTGCAAAGCTTCGGCCAGGATACCGTTAGTGCCGCCGGTGACGTGGATGCGCTGCAAGCATTTCGTTTCGCCGTCTATTTCGCCTGTACCGTAGCGAGTCATCATCTCGGCCTGAGTTGAAACAGCCTGGGGCAGCGTGCTGAAAAAGATATATTCATCGGGGACCAGAGGGCGGGTCGGGATAGTTACGTCGGGAGTGAACAAGCCTTTGGAGATGTCTTTTTCGTTCACCAACGCCCCGGCGATCATCCCCAGTTCGACTGTCTGCCCGTCGCTATCGAGGCCGGAAGCTCCCCAGAGTGGAGTCTTGAAATGTTCGAGGGCCGAGGCTCCGGCCTGTTCGACCAGTTCTTTCTGGGCAAAAACCTGGTCGAGGTCGTACTTGAAGGTGGCCTTCACTTCGGGGTCAAGCAGCCCGTTCCACAGAGCCAGAATTGCCTTGAGAAAGCTGTAATGCCGTCCGTACTCGCCATCCACACCCAGCACTTCTAACAAACCGGCGGCACCCTGGCCCAGGCCGTAATGCTCGGCGGCGGGAACCAGCACCTCGTCAATCAAGCGGCGGGTATCGGCTTCGGTAAAGGCGTAAATGTCCTGGTTTTTGAGACCGCCCTCGCGCACCAGTTCTTCTTCGAGGTATTTCTTGGCGACGGCCTGTAAGCCTTTGTGTGTCACCGATACCGATAAGATGTTCTTGAGCTTCTGGCCTTCGCTCAGGTTGCCCCGGCCCCGCTCGAAATCTAAGGCCGCGTCCAGGTTACGTAAGCCGTATAGAATTTCGTTTGCCGCCGGTTCGACCCCGATCTGAATGGGATGGTCGTACCAGTAAAGCTGCCGTTCGCGGGTGCTGGAAGCGATAATTTCTTTGAGGTCGGTACTAAAGGGCAGTTCATCCAGGGGTTTGGAGGTAGAGGGAACGGTTAGCAGCACATTCGAGGTAAAGAGTATCTGGCGGGCAGGGTCGGTGATCGGGTTGGCGGCGAGGTGTTCAACTGTGACGGTGCGTTTAGCGCGAAGGGCTTCGACTTTGGCGGCGGTGTTGTGGCGGAGGCCGGTCGCTTCGGGGAAGAAGAGCGACCAGGTTTCCTCGCTGACCAGTTCAGGGTTTTGTGGTTCGTCCGAATGGGCCAGCCGTTCGGCCAGGGCGGTCAATCGTCGGGTGAAATCAGGATTGTGCTGTCCAACGGCCTCGATTTCTTGCTTGATCCGTTCGACCCCGGCCAGGTAAAAACGGGCCGCCTCGCCCCACTTTTCTGAATCAGCCCGCTCCCGAAGGAAGCGGTTGGCTTCTTCAAGCTGAGGATGGCCTGGCCCGGCCAGCGTGATCAAAAAAGCGGCGTTCAAACTACGGGCGATCCCGGCGTCCTCGCGGGCGGAAGGGTCGAAGTGAGCAGACAGGTTCAGGGTAAGCGGTTGGTCGTGGCCCGGCTGTGGTAGCGTTAACGCGGAGATAATCGCCTCGAATGGCTGGTTCATGGCTTCCTCGCTTTTATATTTACATTAAATTTTTATAACCCTGCTTTGATAGTAACAAGGCCCGGAAGCAGTGTCAAGCCTTAATCTGACCTTTACTCAAGAGAACTCCCGACATCTCAAACCGGAAAAGGGAGCTGAAAAGGCTTCCCTCCTGTTCGTTTCCTGGCCTTAAGGTTCTGCCTACAAGTTAAGGGTTGGGTAGGCTGGTCAAGTACCAAAACAGCGGTTTTAAGCCTGATTTCGGGCAGTTAACCTTGCCTTGAAGCCCCAAACCTGTGCGCGCCCAGGACCGCCCAGGAATGAATTCCGGGCTAAGCTATAAATGTCGGTATGAAACCGACTATAAGACCCTATTTCGAGGTTTAAGCAATCGGTTTCAACCGATTTTGGTAACTTAGCCCGGAATTCATTCCTGGGCGGTCGAACGCGAAGTAACCTTGACACCTTTTGCAAAACCTTAACTTGTAGCCTATGGCCTTAAGGCTAGAAAATTAGCTCTTTGCCAGCCTGGCACGAACCTCTTCTTTGGGTAGGGTAGGCCGAACTTCTTCTTTAAGGGTTGTGGGTCGGGCAAACCAGATTGCATAGCCTACCACCAGGTTAACCAGATTCAGCAGTAGCATGAAGGTGGACAGGCTCAGTGCTATCTCACGGGCGTAGCCGAGCTTGCTCAGGATGCCGACCAAAGCCAGGTCGCGGGTTCCGATGCCACCCAGCGTGAGCGGGATCAGCCCGGCCACGAAAGCCAGGTTGCTGACGGCTACCGTTTCCAGAAAATTCAGGTTCAGCCCCAGCGCCAGAGCCAGCAACCAGATACGAGCCGTCGAAACTGCCGCCGCCAGCAGCGAAAGGACAAAAGCTTGCCCGAAATTAGCCGGACGCAAGGTTGGTTGGGCCGTCGCCGTTCCTGACCGCTCGGCGGTTTTGGGCGAAACCATCCGCACCGCCAGGTTGGTCACTCGCGCCCGCCAGGACGGAACCCACAGAGCCAGCAACGCCGCGCCCAACCCAACCGTCAATACCAGCACTGCCGGTAAATCGCCCAGGAAAGTCTGACCCAGCAGCAACAAGCCACTGGTCGCCAGCAGTGCCAGGATTACCAGATCGAACAGCCGATCCAGCACGACTGACATTAGCCCGGTAGTCAGGCTATAGCCCTGGTCGCGCAAATACCAGGCTTTGACGGTATCGCCAAGTTGACCGGGCGTAAAGCTGCCCGCCGCCAGGCCCAGCGCGTAAAGCCGGAAGGCCGCCCCGAAACTAATCTGAATATCCAGACCTTGCAAAACTAACCGCCAGCGCAGGGCTTTGAGAGCCAGGATCGGCAAGATCAGTCCGACCGCGGCTGCCAGCAGAACTAGATTAGCCTTTAGCAAATCTTCGGCTACCTGGCCTAGGTTCAGGTTTAGCTTCCACAGAAAAAAGAGAAGCAAAAAAGTACCGCTCAGCCGTACCGCCCAGCGTTTCCAGCTTGCTTTGGGCGCAGCTAAAGCCGGGGCGGGCCGAGTATAGAGTCGTTCCTCGATCACGATGATACTCCAACGCACGTCAATATATATTAACTTGAAAGCAGGGAGACCCAGACCCGGAGGAGACCCGACAGCAAAGTTTATCCTGCTCCAGATAAATTTAGGAGCTTTGAGAGATAAAATCTGGTGGGATTAATCAAACAAAACAAGTCTTTTGAATATGAATAAAGTGGGATGAGAGAAAGACGTTGGAGTAGTGGTAGTAGAGTAAATACACAAAAAGAAATGTGGAGACCCGTAGGTAAATAATACCATGAACACATTAAAATGTTAATATAAAAACGCGGTGCTTTTAGCTGCTTTAACCTGGGTATAACCACGATTGAACGGGAATTGCACGGCCTGAGGCAGTGTGTTAGCATAAAGCCGCAAGGCAGGCTTGCTGGCCCGCTTTATGTTATTAATAAAGAAGAAAGGCAAACCGCTTGGAGAGCGCGAAATACGCACGAGCGGCTATTGTGCTTGCCGGGGGTCAAAGCCGCCGGATGGGTAGGGACAAAGCTTTGCTGCGGCTTCAACCGGATGGGCCACGCCTGATCGAGATGGTGACGGCGGCAGTTCGGCCTCTGGTGGAACAGGTTGTCGTCAGCACCAACCGACCGGCGGAATTTGCCTGGTTGGGCTACCCTTGCCTGCGCGACCAATGGCCGGATGCGGGGCCACTGGCCGGTCTGGAAGCCGGGCTGAGTTTTTCTCAGGCTGCCTCCAACCTCGTTCTGGCTTGCGACATGCCTTTTGTAGTCCCGGCTTTATTAGAGCATTTGTTGCAGTCGGCGACCGGCCAGTGGGCGACAGTACCGCTAAATCAAACCGGCCAGCCCGAACCATTGTGTGCCGTTTATAGTCCGGCTTGCTTGCCGTTGGTGCGGCAATGCCTGGCGGCAGGAACTTTCAAGTTAAGCCACTGGTTAGCCCAGGTCGAGGCTGCCGGGCCGGTACGCTACCTGTCCGCCGCCGAGTTGGGTCGTTATGATCCGGCTTTACGCTCTTTCAGCAACATGAACTCACCCGAAGACCTTTAGAACCTGGAAGTGAGATGAAACAAGGCCATTTCATTCTTCGACCAAGATAATCTCTAGTATAATTTCACTAGAGAAAGAAACGAAGAAGCAAAGAATCAAAAGGAGTGAGGGAAGATGAATAGTTTAGTACCTAACGATAGTCAGGAGATTTTAGACCGCTTGCAGCAGGTTAGCGAGGAAATGGACGTAGAACTGGCCGACCTCATCACAGAGGATGCTAACTTTGAGCCAGTGGTAGGCGAGTGGAGTATCAAAGATATTGTTTGTCACCTGCGCGATGCCGAGCAAATCTGGAAACAGCGTGTCACCCGCATTCTGGAAGAAGACGAGCCGTTTTTGCGGGCCTTCAACCCGGATGAACTGGCGACCGAACACGATTATCCCAGCCAGGACTGGAACAAGGCTAAAGAGGATTACCAGTACGCCCGTCAGGTTAATCTCGATCTTTTCAAGAGCCTGGAACCCGCTCAATGGCTCAAAGGCGGTATTCACCAGGAACGCGGCCACGTCACGATCCGCGAGCTAATCGAGTCGCTCTTTACTCATACTCAGGAACATCTCGAACAAATTCGGCATGCCCGGTGGCTGGCAAAGTAGCTTGCGTGCGTTTTGTATAATGAGGCTGTGAAATCTGTCTTGAGCCGCCCAGCCGAATTTAACGTTGAAAAAAGGCCGGTTCTGTGAGATAATGTAGTTACGACAAAAACTCATTGGCGAAAGGAAACGACCGAAGCAATGGGCACTATCTCCAAGCAACAAGCCCAACCGCCTCTGGTGCTAACGCTGGACGTTGGCAGCAGTTCCCTTCGGGGCAGCCTCTACGATTCGCAAGGCCACGCTCTCGATGGCCTGGAAATTAAATCCACCTACCAGCTAGATACCACCCCGGACGGCGGAGTTGAAAAAGACCCCGACGAGCTGTTCGGGATCGTCTGCCGGGCGATTGACGATTTGTTGGAACGGGCCGGGGAACTGGCCGGTCAAATCGCCGCGGTAGGGGTAGATACTTTCTGGCATAGCCTGATGGGAATTGACCGGGCCGATAATCCGACTACGCCCCTGTTGACCTGGGCCGATACGCGCAGTGCGGCCACCGCCCGGCAACTTGGGCGCGAAGTGGACGAACGCGCCGCGCATGCCCGGACCGGGTGTAAACTTCATCCGACTTATTTTCCCGCCAAGTTACGCTGGCTTGCCAGCACGCAGCCAGTGGTTTTCCGCCGCACGGTGCGCTGGATTTCTTTTGGCGAATATTTTTATTTTAAAATCTTCGGTCACACAATGTGTAGCCTCTCGATGGCGAGCGGTACCGGTCTGCTCGACCAGAACCGCCGGGCCTGGGATCCCGAAATGCTTTCGCTCAGTCGGGTCAGCTCGGATATGCTTTCGCCGCTGGGCGATGTAAGCCTGCCCTCGCGGGGTCTTTTGGACGAATACGCCCGTCGCTGGCCCACTCTCGCCGAGGTCGCCTGGTTTCAGCCAGTCGGGGATGGCGCGGCGGGCAACCTGGGAAGCGGTTGCTTTTCGACCGACCGTATCGCCGTGATGATCGGCACAAGCGGAGCGATGCGGGTCGTGTGTCCGACCAACGAGACGCTTAAAATTCCCTGGGGTTTGTGGTGTTATCACGCCGACTACCGCCGCTTCGTGGTCGGCGGTGCGCTTTCGGAAGGCGGTAATTTCTTCGCCTGGGCGCGTCACAATTTCCAGCTTCCTTCGATTGAGGAAAGCGAACACGAGCTAAGTATGATGGAACCGGACGGTCACGGCCTGACTGTGCTGCCTTTCCTGACCGGCGAACGCAGTCCTGGCTGGAACGCCAGCGCACGGGCGGCCCTGGTGGGTCTGAGCCTGGATACGGCTCCCATAGATATTTTGCGGGCCGGGCTGGAAGCGATTGCTTTTCGCTTTGGCCTCCTGCACGAAATTATGGCTGCGACCCTTCCGGCGGCTTCCCAGATTATTGCTAGCGGTGGTGCGCTTCTGAACTCGCCCACCTGGATGCAAATCCTGGCCGATGTGCTAAACCGCCCGGTAATCGCTTCGGCGGAGGGCGAAACGACGAGTCGAGGCGTGGCACTGCTGGCCCTGGAAAGCCTGCAACAAGCCCGGCGACCGACCGAGGTTCGCCCTACCCGTAACGGCAACGAAGTTGAGGCTGGCCCCGATAATGCTACTCCAGGCAAAGGAGATAACAGCGATATTTTAGCTCAACCCAGGCCGACCGGCGGGTTTAGTCTCGACCGGGCCGAGTTCGGCTTTGGTCAGACTTACGAGCCACACCCGGCCCGACACGAACGTTACCGGGAGGCAATGGAACGCCAAAAGGCTCTTTACAACGTGCTGGTACGGCCCGAAGAAATCTAAATATCAGCCAATAAGCTAAAAGATAAAGCAGGTGCGGGAGTCGTAATAGGGCCGTAAGATTTAAGTGGTAAGTCATGAAGTGCGTAGATGTAAGATGTAGAACTTAGATAGGCCCAAATCATTATAGAAGTAAAAGAAGTAATAATCGAAGTAATTAACGGAAACGAAACAGCATTAAAAAGGAGTTTGTGTTTTGACGACAGCAACCCAGGATAAAATTTCTAGCGAACAGCTAGACCAGCTCTGCATCAACACGATCCGCTTTCTGGCCGTGGATGCAGTCCAGAAGGCCAACAGCGGCCACCCCGGTGCGCCGATGGGCATGGCAGCGATGGCTTATACCCTTTGGACGAAGCACTTACGCTTCAACCCTAAAAATCCCCATTGGTTCAACCGGGACCGCTTTGTATTATCGAACGGCCACGCCTCGATGTTACTTTACAGTCTTTTGCACCTGACCGGTTACGATCTGCCGATGGAGCAATTGCAACAATTCCGGCAGTGGGGCAGCATTACCCCCGGCCATCCCGAACTAGGAGTAACGCCGGGTGTCGAGGTGACGACTGGCCCGCTCGGTCAGGGCTTCGCTAACGCGGTCGGTATGGGTATCGCCGAAGCCTCGCTTGGGGCTAATTTCAACCGCCCCGGCCACGAAATTGTAGACCACTATACCTACGTTTTCACCGGCGACGGCTGTATGGAAGAAGGAATTACTCACGAAGCGGCGTCGCTGGCCGGACACCTTCAACTCGGCAAGCTGATTTATTTTTACGACGATAACGAAGTCACGATTGATGGCAATACAAAAATCGCCTTCACCGAGAACGTTAACAAACGTTTCGAGGCTTATAACTGGCACGTCCAGGATGTCGCGGACGGCAACGACATTGCGGCAATTGACGCGGCAATCGTGGCGGCCAAAGCCGTCAAAGACCGGCCTTCGCTGATTGTCTGCCACACCGTCATCGGCTATGGCTCTCCGCACGGGCAGGGAACGTCTAAAGTTCACGGCAACCCGCTGGGCAAACTCGGCAAGGATGAAGTGAAGCTGACGAAGGAAAACCTGGGTTGGCCGGTCGAACCGGCATTTTACGTGCCGGACGAAGCCCGGCAGGTCTTCCTGGCGGCGGGAGAACGCGGCGCGGCTCTCGAAGCGGAGTGGAACCAGAAGTTTGCGGCCTACAAGTCGGCGGAAGCCGAACTGGCCGGAAAGCTCGAACGCGCCCTCAAGCGCGAACTTGAGCCGGGTTGGGACGCCAAGATCAAGGTTTATAAGCCGGAAGACGGCCCTATCGCCACTCGTAACGTCGGCGGTAACGTGATGAACGCTATTGCCGATAGCGTCCCGACGCTGTTGGGTGGCTCGGCTGACCTGAACGAGTCCACCTTTACCAAGCTGGAAGAGTTCCCAGATTTCGAGCCGAGCGAAGCCAAAGGCGGTTCTTACCAGGGTCGGACGATCAACTGGGGTATCCGCGAACACGGCATGGGTGCGGCGGTTAATGGGATGGCCGCTCACGGCGGCGTTTATCCGTTTGGGGCAACTTTCTTTGTCTTTAGCGATTATATGCGGGCTGCGGTGCGCCTTTCGGCTCTCTCGAACCTGCCTTCGATTTTTATCTGGACGCACGATAGCGTGGCCGTGGGCGAGGATGGCCCGACCCACGAGCCAATCGAGCAGTTAATGGCTCTGCGGGCAATTCCCAACCTGACGATCATTCGTCCGGCAGACGCCAACGAGACCGCCGAAGCCTGGCGATTGATCCCGCAAATGAGCGGGCCGGTGGGCCTGATCCTGAGCCGCCAAAAGCTGCCGGTGATTGACCAGAATAAGTTTGCAAAGGCCAGTAATCTTTCTAAAGGAGCTTACATTCTATCCGAAGCCCAGGGCGGCACACCCAAACTGATCCTGATTGCCACCGGGTCGGAAGTCTCCCTGGCGATGGAAGCTCAACCTAAGCTGGAAGAAGCCGGAGTGCCGACGCGAGTAGTCAGCATGCCTTCTTTCGAGCTTTTCGCCCAGCAGGACGAGGCTTACCAGCAGACGGTTTTGCCGGACGGCGTTTCGGCCCGCCTTTCGATTGAGCTTGGCATCTCGGTCGGCTGGGAAGAATGGATCGGGCCGGGGGGAGCCAGCCTTGCGATTGACCATTTTGGCGCGTCGGCTCCCTACGAGCGGGTTTTGAAAGAGTTCGGCTACACCGTAGAAAACGTTGTGGCGGTAGCTCAGAACCTCTTGAAAGACCCCAAAAGCACCCGACGCAGCCTGAAAGAGAACCAGACTAAATTCGCTCACGGCGGACATATTTCCAGTGCGCCCGCCGCCGGGGACGAAGGCCATAGTTAGTCAATGCTGGATCAGTATTGCCTGAAGGAACCGATAGGGCAGAAACAGAAGGGGTTACAAGCATAAAAGTGGCCTGGCACGGGTAAGGCAGAAAGTAGAGCATTTTCTTTACTCTCTGCCTTCCGGTCTGCGCCCTTCCAAAAGGGAGATTTAACAGATGACACAAGAAAACGGAGCTAAAGCGGTCAGCGATGGCGCGAAACAAGCCGTCGAGAAGACCAGTGAGAAGACGAATCCAGGTAAAGGACCGCTTTTCCAACTGCTTGATTACGGGCAGAGCGTGTGGTACGACAATATTGCCCGTGGACTGCTCAAGGATGGCTCGATTCGCAAGCTGGTTGAAGAGAGCGGTGTGCGGGGCATGACCAGTAATCCGGCTATCTTCGAGAAAGCGATCAGTGGCGGGGCCGATTACGACGAGCAGATGAAAGATTTGATTCGCCAGGGCAAGAATGCCGAGGAAATTTTTACGGCGGTAGCGATTAAAGATATTTCGGATGCGGCGGACATCCTGCGCCCGGTTTACGACGCCTCGAAAGGGTTGGACGGTTATATCTCGATTGAGGTTTCGCCGACGCTGGCCCACGATACCGAGGGTACTCTCAAGGACGCGCACTATCTTTATAATGCGATCAACCGCCCTAACGTTATGATCAAGGTTCCGGCTACACCCGAAGGTATCCCGGCCATTACAGCCCTGATCGGCGAGGGCATCAACGTGAACGTAACGTTGATCTTTGCTCTGGAAGCTTACAAACAGGTTGCTAACGCTTATATTGCTGGCCTTGAAAAGCTGGCCGAAAGCGGCAAAAAGCCGCTGGGCGAGGTTGCCAGCGTCGCTTCTTTCTTTGTCAGCCGGGTGGATAGCCTGGTGGACAAGTTGTTGGACGAGAAGATTGCCGCTACCGCCACCGACAGTCAGAAAACTAAAATTGAAGGCTTGAAAGGGAAGGCCGCAATTGCCAATTCCAAGCTGGCCTACGAAATTTACGGGCAAATTTTTTCGTCCGAGCGGTTCCAGAAGCTTCAAAAGCAAGGAGCGCACCCGCAACGCCTCCTGTGGGCCAGCACCAGCACCAAGAACCCCAAATACCGCGACGTGATGTACGTCGAGGACTTGATCGGGCCGGATACCGTCAACACAATGCCACCGCAGACCGTCACGGCTTTTGGCGAACACGGTAAGGTTGCCCGCACGCTTGACCAGAATGTCGAGCAATCGCATCAGGAAATTCAAGAGCTTGAAAGCGTCGGCATTCACATGCAAGCGGTTACGAAGCAACTTCTGGACGAAGGCGTGCGGCTTTTCGCCGAGCCTTTTGCCAAGATGCTTGAGGGGATCGAGACCAAGCGGCAGAAATTGCAGCAAGAGTTGGAGGTGGCTCGATGAGCGACGAGGTGATGGTCTACCTCGGCCAGCTTCAAGGCGGGGTAGACGCCGCCCTGCAAAAGCTGGATGAACAGGACTTTGCCGCCCGCGTCTGGAAGAAAGACCCGGCAGCCTGGAAAAAGGATGCGCCGACGCAGGCGAAGATTTCTAACCGGTTGGGCTGGCTAGAAGTAGCTCAGTTCATCCAGTCCAAAGAGGGTGATTTGCAGGCTCTGGCCGATACAATCAAAGCCGAAGGCTACCGGCACGTGGTATTGCTGGGCATGGGCGGTAGCAGCCTGGGGCCGGAAGTGTTGCGGCAGACCTTTGGCCGGGTCGAAGGGTCGCCCGAACTGATCGTGGTAGATACGACCGACCCGGCAGTCATTCTCGAAACTGAACGCAAAGTAGACCTGGCCCACACCCTCTTTATCGTCTCCTCCAAAAGCGGCACGACCACCGAGCCGAACACCTTCATGGCGTATTATTACGACAAGGTAAAAGCGGTGAAGGGTACGGAGGTCGGCCAGAGCTTTATCGCGATCACCGACCCCGGCTCAAGCCTGGAAAAGCACGGGCGCGACCACAATTTCCGCGAGATTTTCCTGAACCCGCCCGACATCGGGGGACGTTATTCGGTACTGAGCTATTTCGGCATGGTTCCGGCGGCCCTGGCCGGGTACGACCTGCATACGCTTTTAGACCGGGCCGTTGGGATGGCCGAGTCGTGCCACAAGCCCGGCATGGACAATCCCGGCTTGCACCTGGGCGCAATAATGGGAGCGGCAGCCCTGGCCGGTCGGGATAAAACGACGATTCTAGTTTCAAAAGAAATCAGTTCTTACGGCCTGTGGGCGGAGCAATTGATCGCTGAAAGTACCGGCAAGGAAAGCCGTGGAATAGTGCCGGTGGCGGGCGAAACGCTGGGTGGGTCGGAAGTTTACAGCCCAGACCGTCTTTTTGTAGCCCTCAGCATGGCGAACGCTAAAGATGTCACGATGGAGGCGGGCCTCAAACGGTTGGAAGAGGCCGGGCATCCGGTCGTGCGACTTTACCTGAGCGACCTGTTCGACATCGCTGCCGAGTTCTTTCGCTGGGAGTTTGCTATCCCGGTGGCCGGGGCTTTGATTGACATCAATCCGTTCGACGAGCCAAACGTCACCGAGAGCAAGGACAACACCAAACGGCTGCTGGGTGATTTTGTGTCGAAGGGCGAACTGCCCAAACCAACCCTGGAGCAGGGCGCGAGCGGTCTGGCGGCGGCTTTCGGGCAGCCCGGCGGGTCGGATATGGCTTCGGCTCTCCAGGAATTTTTTAGAGCGGTCAGGCCGGGCGATTATGTGGCGTTTATGGCTTACAGCCCGCTTACGCCTGAAAATGATGCCGCCTTGCAAAAGATGCGGACGGCGGTGCAGGCCCGCTTGAAAGTAGCGACCACGGTTGGTTATGGCCCGCGCTTTCTCCACTCGACCGGCCAGCTTCACAAGGGCGGCGCGGCCAACGGCGTTTTTGTCCAGATCATCACCGCCGACCTCGAAGACGCTCCGATCCCGGACGAGCCGTACAGCTTTAGCATTTTGAAGCAGGCTCAGGCTCTGGGCGATTTCGAGTCGCTGCGTTCACACGGGCGGCGGGTCGTCTCGCTCCAACCGCAAGCGCAGGGCCAGGATTTAGGGCTAGGCCGCGTGGCGGAGGCAATTAAGGAAGCATTATCATAATAATAATTCTTCGAGTATAATCGTCGGCAGTGAAGAAACATCTTTTCATTTCCGATGATTATATCTCAGAATAACCAAGCGAAGTAACGAAGCGAAAGGAACGAGAAAAGATGGAACTAGGCTTTGTGGGCCTCGGAAGAATGGGTTTTAATATGGTGCGGCGGTTGGTCGAAACGGGTGGGCATACCGTGGTGGCTTACAACCGCAGCCAGGATAAAGTCGAAGAAATCAAGGGCTACGGCGCAAAAGGAGCCACCTCGTTGCAAGACCTGGTGAGCCAGCTAACCAGCAGCCCGAAAGCGGTCTGGTTGATGGTGCCAAGCGGCAAAGTAACCGAGCAGCACATCCTGGAAGTCGCCGATATGCTCAAGCCGGGCGACATTATCATTGACGGCGGCAACTCGAACTTCAAGGATACGATTGCCCGTTACGAAATGGTCAAGGCTAAAGGTATTCACCTGCTGGACGCCGGGACTTCCGGCGGTATCTGGGGCCTGACCAACGGCTATGCCGAGATGGTGGGCGGCGACCCGGAAGCAGTCAAGCAGCTTGAACCAATCTTCAAAACCCTGGCTCCCGAAAACGGCTACCTGCACTGCGGGCCGAGCGGCGCGGGTCACTTCGTCAAGATGGTTCACAACGGCATCGAGTACGGCATGCTGGCGGCCTTTGGCGAAGGTTTCGAGATTCTGGAGAAGAGCCGCTACGACCTCGACTTGCTGGGTATTTCTAAGATGTGGCAAAACGGTTCGGTCGTGCGAAGCTGGCTGCTCGACCTGGCGGTGCTGGCCTTCGAGCAAGACGGTAACGACCTGGCGGCGATCAAGGGTTACGTCGAGGATAGCGGTGAAGGACGTTGGACGGTGCAGGAAGCGATTGACCAGTCTACCCCGGCCCCGATTATCACTCTTTCGCTCCTTAGTCGCTTTGTCAGCCGTCAGGATGAAAGTTTTAGCGCGAAGGTTATTGCCGCCCTGCGTAACCAGTTTGGCGGTCATGCGGTCAAGGACGAAAGTGGCGCACTGGTCGGGCAACGCCAACTGCCTAAATAAGTCCGGTATATTATGGGTCGGGATTGGGCAAGCCTAACTGGTTCTAACCGACCCGACCTTATATAAAGTAGCTGGAAACCGGGCCTGGTGGCAAAGAATATGCACGGTTATACGTTGATTGCTACCCGATTGAGGCTGGCCCTGGCAAAATAAGCTCAGAACACAGGCTTGTAGTTAGCAAGAAATAAGCTGAACACTGCCGATTTTCGGCTTATTTCAAAGTCTGGTTGTTAGAAATAAAGTAACAAGAAAAGATATTATTTTTTAAAGAAAAGGGAAACCGATGACAATGACGGCCCCTGGTCCAATAGTGAATGCTCCGGCTCAGAATCCTTTGCGGCAAGGCATTCGGATGGAACACACGCCCGAACCGAGCGTGATGGTTATCTTTGGTGCGACTGGCGACTTAACCCATCGCAAACTGATCCCGGCTCTTTATAATCTGGCTCTCGACCGGCGGTTGCCCACCAATTTTTCGATTGTGGCTTTCGCCCGGCGACCCTATAACGATGAAACCTTTCAGGCCGAGGCTTTAACTTCGATCAACACTTTCTCGCGTCGTCGCCCGATCCAACCGGCGATCTGGGAAGAGTTTGGCAAACATATTCACTATGTCCAGAGCGATTTTAACGATCTGGAGGGCTACAAAAAGCTCAGTGACCTGCTCAATAAGCTTGACCAGGAACACGGCACGGGCGGCAACCGCCTGTTCTATCTTTCGACCAATCCCAGCGACTACGAGACGATTGTAGATAACCTGGGCAAGGCTGGCCTCGCTCGCCCCCAAAGGCCCGGTTCCGACCAATGGACACGGGTGATCATCGAGAAGCCTTTTGGTCACGACCTGGATAGTGCGCTCGAACTCAACGAGAACATCTCGCAGGTCTTCCGCGAAAATCAGGTCTACCGTATTGACCATTATCTAGGTAAAGAAACCGTCCAGAACATCCTGGTTTTTCGCTTTGCCAATTCGATTTTCGAGCCGCTGTGGAACCGCGAATACGTTGACCATATTCAGATTGCGGTAGCCGAAGAAGTCGGGGTGGAAGGGCGCGGGCCGTATTACGATACTTCCGGCACGATCCGCGATATGGTACAAAACCATATGATGCAGGTATTGAGCCTGATCTGTATGGAGCCTCCCTCGAACTTCGATGCCAACTCGGTACGAGACGAAAAGACTAAAGTCTTGCGGGCTATTGCGCCGCTCACGCCGGATGAAGTGGTGCAGCGCACTATGCGCGGGCAGTACGGGTCGGGCCTGATCATGGGTCAGCCAGTACCGGGCTACCGCCAGGAAGAGCGGGTTAATCCTGAGTCTATCACCGATACGTATGTAGCGATCAAACTGTTCGTGGATAACTGGCGGTGGGCCGGTGTGCCAATTTACCTGCGTACCGGCAAGCGCTTGCCCAAGCGTACCAGCGAAGTGACGTTGCAATTCAAGCAGGTTCCGCACGGCCTTTTCGGGGCGGATAGCACGTCCCTGGAACCGAACGTATTGACGATGCAAATTCAACCCAACGAGGGTATTTCGCTCAAATTTGGGGCAAAAGTGCCGGGCCAGACCATGAATATCCGGCCCGTTACGATGGATTTCCGCTTTGGTCAAAGCTTTGGCGTTTCCGCCGCCGATGCCTACGAACGGCTGATCCTGGATGCAATGTTGGGAGATTCGACCCTGTTCGCCCGCCGCGACGAAGTAGAGCAAGCCTGGGCTATCGTCACCTCAATTCTGGAGGGCTGGAAGTTGCACATGCCGCCCCGGTTCCCTAACTACGAAGCCGGATCGTGGGGGCCAAAAGAGGCCGACGAATTTATCGAGCGTGATGGGCGACGCTGGCGAAGATTGTAAAGGCTGCCGGGTGCTAGACGAAAAAGCAAAAATTTCAACTTTTAAGCCTGGTTTAGCCTGCCTTCCCAGAGCTAAAACCAGCTACACGAGAGGTTTCATTCTTGCTTTTCCCCTGGCACCCCTTTGGAGATTTCGATGAGCGAACAAACCGTACAACGGTCCCCCAACGGGGTGGAGAAACAAACCAACGTGACGGCCAGCACCCCGACCCAGACGGGCGTAGTGGATGAAGTTGTGATGGTAATCGAGCGGGGAGAAGCCCAACCAGTTGCTCTCGGTAATATCGAGAAGGGTTTGACGGCCCTGTGGCAGGCGGCGGGTAAACCGCGTCCGGGTGAGGCCGAACCGCCCGTCTCGCGGGCCTGTGTCTTTAATCTGGTGATTTGCGTGACCGGGCAGGAGAACTTGCCCGATGTAACCGAAACAATTGCTCAGATTACCTGGGGTTATCCCTGCCGGGCAATTGTGCTGGTACGCCAACCGGACGACACAACTAACCAGTTGAGTGCGGCGATTTCAGCTCATTGCCAGTTGCCGACTTCTACCGGCAAACGGGTCTGCTGCGAACAGATCACTATCGTCGGGTCGGGTTCGGCTGCCGAAGGGTTGTGGAGCCTGGTGTTACCTTTGCTTGTGCCGGATTTGCCGGTAGTGCTGTGGTGGCCCAGCGACCCCGACCTCAGCAGCCATCAGTTCGCCCGGCTTCTGGAAGTAGCCGATAGTTTGATGGTAGACTCGCGCACTTTTGCTAATCCAACTCAGACTTTTGCGCGGATGGCTGAAATTTCACACTCGGAGTATACCGATACAAGTTTTAGCGATTTGTGCTGGGCGCGGCTAACTCCCTGGCGCGCACTCCTGGCTCAATTCTTCGATATTCCGCGCTATTTGCCCTACCTGCAACAGGTAGATCGGGTCGAAATTGATTACGAAGCTCCCAACGACGACAACAACCCGAATTTCTCGGAAGCTTTGCTGATGGTGGGCTGGCTGGCAAAGCTGCTGGGTTGGCAACCAGCTTTTAACTTGCAACGCCGGGGGATGGATGCCCAGCTAATTCTCAACCAGAACGGCTCACCCCTGACGGTTTTGTTACACGGTCACAACCACCGTACCGACGAATTAGGCGGTATTACTCAGGTGCGGCTGGTTGCTCGCCAGTCTCTGCCGGATAATACCCATCGTAATGCGACTTTCACGGTTTCCCTGGCCGAGGATTACGAACGGGCGACGCTAACGGTCGAGGAAGATGGTAGCCCGGCTTCTTCCCGTAGTGCCATGATTGCCCGGCGCAGTCGTACCGATTTACTTTGTGAGAATCTTTCCGTAATGGGACGCGATCTTCTTTACGAAGAGGCTCTTGAACTGGCCGGAGAGTTTAGCCAGAAATAGCACTTAGGGGTTAGTCCAGAGGTTGTGTAGTTTGTGGTCAGCCTTTTAGCTTTGCAGAGGATAAAATTGAAAAGGCTTATTTCGATTTTGTCCTCTACATCTATATTTATTTTGCACAAAAATTATGGAAAATAACAATAATCGCCGGATACAGATCGTGAAGGACGCCGAGGAGTTGGCCGAGGAAGCCGCCCGGCAGTTTATTGCTATCGGCCAGGCCGCTATAGCGGCCCAGGGCCGCTTTACGGTTGCGCTTTCGGGCGGGCGTACTCCTCGTGCAATGCACGCGCATCTAGCAGCGGCCCCTCTGTGTGACCAGCTAGAGTGGAGCCGCGTTTTCGTCTTTTGGGGTGACGAACGCTGCGTGCCGCCCGACCACCCGGATAGCTATTACAAGATGGCCGAAGAAACTTTGCTCAGCCAGGTGCCGATCCCACCTGCGAACGTTCACCGTATGCGTGGCGAGGACGATCCAACTCAGGCGGCGGCGGATTACGGGTTGATTCTCCAGAACTTCTTTCAGTTGTCCCAGGTCGGTGGGCCATCGCCAGAGAATTACCCGCGCTTCGATCTAGTTCTCCTGGGGATGGGGCCGGACGGCCATACCGCGTCGCTCTTTCCTGAGACAGCCGCTTTGCAAGAGCGTAGCAAGCCGGTTACGGCTAACTATGTGCCGAAGCTCGATAGTCATCGCATTACCCTGACTTCTCCTTCGATCAACCGCGCCGCTAACGTGCTTTTCCTGGTTGAAGGCGAGGATAAAGCCCAACCTCTGCACGAAGTTCTGGAAGGCGAGTACCAATCGCAGGTCTACCCCAGCCAGCTAATTCGGCCCAGCCAGGGCCAGTTGACTTTCTTGATAGACCAGGCGGCGGCAAATGGCCTCAAGAAATCGTAGGCGTCGAAGCTGGAAAGCCGCACTCTAATTCAGGACTCTAAAAAAGGAAAGCATGTCTGAACGACCCTTCGACTGGGATAAAATGCTATGGTTCGGCGACATCTGGCGCGACCGGGAAGAGCGGGCTTACCCGCCGCTTTTCGGCAAGCTGCCGCCGACGGTTATACCTTTGCGGGGCGAGACGCTCCGGGCGATTTTGGGGCCAGAGACGACCGTCCAGGAAGATTGGTTGCATTACGCCGTGATTGAAGTGGCTCCAAACGAGCGGCATAGCGATTGGCTTTATGTGACGACCGGCCTTAGCCAGCCCTGGAAGATTGACGACCCGGCCCGGCTCGACCGCAACGGTTATAGCGGGGCGGGTTTTGAACTGGTGCTGCGTACCCCCGAACGGGCAGGCTGGGCGGTGGATGTTTTGCACGGGCTGACGGCTTACCAGATCGGGGTTTATTTCGAGGTGCGGCCTGGCAAGTTGTTCGATTACCACGATTGGATGCCGCTTAACGGGCCGATCAGTCCGGCCAGGCCCGCCACACCAGTGCGCGGTATGTTCTTGATCCGGCCCCAGGATTACGAAGCCCGCTTCGAGTTACGGTCGGGCCAGGTTGATCTGTTACAAGTGGTTGGTATCACCGGGCCGGAACTGGCTTACGGATTAAGCCTGGGCTTACCTCGCCTGGAACGGTTGCTCTACGAGGTTGGGGCCGCCCCAACCACCGATCCGGCCCGCGCCTCGATTCCATTACCCCAGACTTTCGAGTTACCCCCTCAATTGGCCGTCCGTTTTCAGGTCTGATTTTTATTGACATAACAAACTACAACCCCTAAAATAATAGACGCCTATCAGTTTTATTAGTGATTTTATTGTAGGTTTGATTGTAGGCTTGATTGTAGAGTTTATTGGTTGTAGTTGGTAGACCAGAGGCACTTTATCGCACGTTCCAGATCACAATCGCAAACCTTTGAAAAGCTGGCTCCGGCCCTGCTTGGGCAGTACCGCGCCGAACGAGCGGCTGAGCCGCGTTTTTATTATCACGAATTGGCCGACCGGGGCCATTCGCTGTCGCAGGTGCGTCCACTTTTAGAAAATTTCCTGGCCGGACGGCTGAACCTGGCAGATTTCATTCGCCAGGTAGGGCAGGAGAGTCGCCGCGAGAGTGGGGCGGCCCGTGGGCGGGTAGCAGGGCGTTATTGGCGATTCAACGCCGCCGGGCGGCTTTTCCTGGAAAGTCTGCTCAAGCGGTCGGACGAAATTCAGCACTCAAACGCCGCCGCCGCCGCCTTGATCGCTCTCCTGCAAGTCCCCGCCAGCCTGGATCAGGCCGGTCAAAACCTCGAAACCTTCAGCCGCTTTCTAAAAGATTTGGGCGGTGCTGGACGTGGCGATGGGCTGCGAGAGAGCTTGCTGCCCTATGTCGCCAGCTATTTCTGGGCCGTCCAATCTCCGGTCTGGCCGGTTTACGAGCGCGAGGCGCGGGATGGCCTATCCATCTTGACGCACGCTGAAACCGCTCCGGGCAGAACCTCTTCAAGTGGGGCGGCGGGCCAGTATACTGCTTTTTACCTGGCTTTCGTGCGGTTGGCCAACGAAATTGAAGTACCCAACGGCTGGGAACTGGAGAGTTTCTTGCACTGGCTCACCCGCCGCGACCTGACTACCGCCCGGTTGCAGTCGGGTTCAGGCCGGGTCACTCCGCCTTCGGGCCGCTCTAAACGGCGCAGTGAAGACTTGCAGAAGCTAGTAGAACCGCTCTTGCAGGCTGAAATTGCTCCCACTCTCCACGGCCAGACGCTGCCGGATGGCAGTTTGGTCTTTGCCGAGGTAGGGCGGACTTTTCGCCTGGAACTAAGGGTCGGCCAGGTTCCGGTTTTGGCCGGGGTTGGTTTCGAGGGTTTTGGGGCAATGGGGCAAGCGATCCTGGCGGGTGGAGCCATTTTACAAGATTTACAAGATTTTTTGGAAAAGGGGTCGTACCGCTTTTACAATGCCGGGTTGGTGGAAACAGAAAAACCCGGTCTGGCTGAGCTGGCAAACGAATTCTGGCTTTTGCAACCGTTCGAGCCAGGCCGAGGCGTGGCTCTGGTCGAGCGGTTGGTATCAGACTGGCGATTGTTATACCCCTTCGCCCGGCGGCTTAGCGCGGCTTTCGACGAGGCCAGCGACGAGGCTTTAAGTGGCTATGCCCCCGATGATGCTCTGGCGGTGGCTTCGTCCCCTCCTGCCGAGATCGGGGATGCGGAAAGCGGGGCGGGAGCTTTTGCTTATGGCCCGCCCGAAACTCGCCTGCGAGCGGTCGCCGAAACTGCCAGCCTTTACAACCCGACGGAAGATTTAGTTTCAACCGAGCCTGAGGTGGACGAACCAACCGTTGAGGCACTCCCGGTTCCGGCCCGACCCTTCAATGCTGAAACCAATCGTGAAGTGTTGCGCCTGGCCCGTTTCCAGCCCACGCCGCTCTCCAGCGACGGGCTGGAAGGTTTGATTGCTCACGTCTGCGAACGACTGGTAATCGGGCTGGACAAGATTACCGAAATCGTGACGCACCTGGAAGCCGGACGCAATTTGCTATTGGTCGGCCCGCCTGGAAGCGGCAAAACGCGGTTGGCCCGGTTGATTGCCGGGCAAATGGGCGCGACCGATCCCGGTTGGACTGCCGAGAATGCCGCTACTAACTATAGCCTGACCACCGCTACTGCCGAATGGAGCCAGTATGATACCATTGGCGGTATTCGGCCCGGCCTGGTGGGAGAAAGCGCGGGCGGTGGATCGGCGGGACATAGCCTGTTCTACTATTTCGAGCCAGGAGCCGTTTCACGCGCTGCGCTATGCTGCGAGGAGAGCTTGCGCCAGACCGGAAGACCGCATTACCTGATTATTGACGAGTTCAACCGGGCCAATCAGGAGCGAGCTTTTGGCGAACTTTTTACTTTGCTGGAATATCGAGACCGTCCGCTCCTGGCCGGGTCGCGCCTGGGTCGGGCCGCCGATCTTTTCCTGCCGGATGCTTTTCGGATCATCGGTACACTTAACGCGGACGACCGCAACACCCTGTACGACCTGGGTTTAGCCTTGAAGCGACGCTTTGCTCTGGTCGAAGTTGGCTTGCCGCCTCCCGCCGAGGAACGTCGCTTTTTGCCAAAGGCGGTCAAAGCCCGTTTCGAGCCGGTCGAGCTTGACCCCTGGACGGGTGATTTTACGGATGCCGCGCTGCGGATAGCGGCGGATCGGCTGGCGACCTTTGTGGCCGCCGTTCGTCCCGACCCGGCCAATCCTGTCGCCGGAGGCAAAGAAATTGGCACGGCTCCGCTGATCGAGACTTTGCTCTTTTGCGCCGCCGCCGCCGCCTATTACGACAATCCGGCTCTGGCTCTGGAAGATGGCCTCCTGGCAAATATTCTGCCCCAGCTTGAAGGCTCTCCCCTGGCCCTCAAACGCGCCCTCGCGGTAGTCTCACCCGGTGGCCCGTTACCCGAACTGGGCCGGGTGCGGGCGGCTCTGGCAAGGGTGCTGAATGCTGGGTTTTAAATTAGCGTATTCCTGAATCTACCTCGATTTCCAGGTTCACGACCTGCCCGGCGTTGACGCTTACCTGGCGGGTGCGGCCCTGGTCGGGTTGGCCCGGTGGGGCGACCAGTTCAAGGCGATAATTGCCGCTGCCCAGATTAAGCTGGAAGTAGCCCTGAGCGTCGGTCGTGACAGTCTTAACGGTCGTGCCTTTTTGGTCTATAACGGCGATGTCTCGCCCGGCGACCGGACGGGGTGGACAGGGCGAACCGGCCCGCACCGGTCCAGGGCAACCGGGACTTGCCACCACCCGCCCACGCACGCTACCGTTCAGGGCCGCATTGCCGATGGGTTGGGCGGTGGGGGTGGGCGGCGCAGAAGTGGGAGGTTTGGGTGCGGCGGTAGGGTTTGGTCCGTTCGCTCCTGTCTGGGCCGGGCCGCTTACCCCTGTGCCGGTTTGAACCGTTACCGGCAGACTGGCCGTGACGAGAACGGCGGGCGTAAGGGTGGCATTTGGGATGTTAGTCGCCGGGATCGCCTCGTTTGGCCCGCCGATGGCAGTGGGCGTAGAATTAGCCAGGCTTGCCGGGCCGACCGAGGTGACAGTCTCGGCAACCGGGGCCAGATTGGTCGCGGTCGGCCCAGTGGTGGAGGTAGAGGCAGCGGCGGGTTGAACCGGGCCAGCGGTCTGCCCGCTCACCTCGCCACAGGCCGCCATCATCACCAGCATTGCCAATCCCGGCCCAACCAAAAATAGGCCTCTTTTTGCTAAATTTCGCATCCCAAACTCCTTGACTAAATTCACCACATTAACCTATAATTAATAGGCTACTGATTGTGACCCCACCAAAAAAGAATAAAACATTTGTATTCTCACCTGAAAGCGAGACAGACAAACGTTTGTTATAAAACGTGGGCCAGTTTTAAAACATTTTAAAAAACTCCATAGAAACAATTCGAGCTACCTTCGTTTATTCACTTATACTGATCCTGGGTAGCTTTTGTCCGTCTGGCAATAGCTCCCGGTGTGCCGCTTTGTCACCTGGGTCTAAACTATCAGGTATTGATTACAACGAGCGAAAGTGTTAAAAAATTACGTTGTTCATGTTGTTCACCTTGTTCAACTAAGTTAGTTAGCCGCATTCTAACTGTACCACCTGGCTGGTAGGCTTATCGGGCTGATAGGTCTAAGAGCAATTTTCTTCAAGTAACACATAAGTAGACTGCCCTGACAACGGTTTGATAGGGAGTCGGTTTGTTGTACTTCTCAGAAGTAGCTTACCGCCTGCGTCAAGCCGAGTTCGAGTTAGTATTGTTCCAGGCAACCTGTTCGTTGGGTTGTTAGAGTATAGCGAAAGGAACCATTCACTATGAGGTTTAAGTCAGGATTACTTCGGCTAATCGCCAGCCTCGCCCTCGTGTTAACGCTGTGTATTCAGGTTTTCCCCTCCGCAGCAGTCCAGGCTGCCGACACACAGGCTGATAACCCGACCGGCAAGACTACCACAACCGCCGAAACTCAGGCGGCGGCTCCCAAGCTCGTGCAGCTCAAATCCAGCGAAACACCACCGCAGATCAGCTCGGAGCGTTTGGCTAAACTGGAAGCGGCCCAGGCCAGTCGCTACGACCGTCACAAGTTGCCCCAACCCCAGACCGACCCGAATGCCGTGCTGGTGAATGCTCCGCCGAGCAGCCCACCCACCCAGGCCGGGGCCAAACCCCAGACCGAGGGCGCGGGCAAGGATGCACCCGGCACTTTCAGCTTCTTCAAGTTTGGCACTCCCAGTGGAGTCGAGCCGTTTGGCTATAAAAGCTCCACCAGCGAGCCTTCGACTTCTAACGCCGGCCAAACCGTTTTTTACACCGCCAACTGGTACGACGCTCGTTCCCTCGATGGCGGTAGCACCTGGAGTTACATCAATCCTTACACCGAATTTCCGACCGTATACGGTGATTTTTGCTGTGACCAGGATACCCTTTACAGCCCGGCTTATGGCATCTTCATCTGGCACATGCAATACGAAGATAACGGAGCCGGTAGTACCAACAACAACCGAATTGCTATTGCCACCCTCAATTCGATCAAGACCAACACCTGGTGGTACTACGATTTCCAGCCTTCCAACCAGGGCTTCCTATCAAACGATACCTACGACTATCCTCACCTGGGTATGAGCAGTAACTACCTGTACCTAACCCTCAACGTGTTCGCGGCCACTGGAGGCTTTGCGAAAGCGGCCACGATCCTGCGTCTGCCCCTGGCGTCGCTGGCGGCGGCGGCAGGGTTCAGCTATCGCTACTACAACGCGACCTCTAACTTTAGCTTTGTAACCACCCAGGGAGCCACCAGCACGATGTACTTTGGTTCCCACAACAATAGTACCTCGATCCGCATCTGGACCTGGCCGGAAGCCGACCTTTCGCCGGTCTATAACGATGTAAGCCACGCTTCCCAGACTTACAACTACTCCTGCGCCAGCCCTAACGGGGGTAATGCTTGTCAGCGCTTAGACTCGCGACTTCAGACAGGCTGGGTGGCAAAGGGACGGGTTGGCTTTATGTGGAATGTCGGTTCTGGCACGGACGGCCTCGGCACTTTCGCTTACCCTTACGTGCGTATTTTACAGTTCAACCAGACCAGCAAAGCTCTGTTGTACGAAAATAGTGTTTACAACGGAGGTTTTGCCTGGTTTGCTCCTTCTTCGGCTCCTAACGCCCGTGGCGACCTCGCCGGAACGATTGTAGTTTCGGGTGGTGGACGCAATCCTGAAAATTACGCCTGGATTTGGGACGATTACAACGGCGGAAATTCACCGCAGCCGCTCGAAAACTATTACATTGCCGGTAGTTCTTACGGCCCGGCTTCTAACCGTTGGGGTGATTATTTGCGGACAAGAGCCAGTAGCAATACCGGCTTGCAGTGGATTGGTACCGCCTACATTCTCAAAACCGGGAGTTGTTCGCAAGGCTGTTCCGAAGCGTATTACCTCCGCTTTGGGCGAAACCGCGACAATGTGACCGAGCCGTTGGTTTATTACCCGCTGGCTACGCCGGTACGTTTACTCGATACCCGCCCTGGTCAGTCCACCTGTATTACCCGCAATGCGCCATTGTATGGCGGTAATTACTATAGTTTCGTTGGTCGCGGCATTACCTGCGGGAGTGTGTCTATTCCAGCCTCGGCTCAGACTCTGGTCGGTAACGCTACCGCCGTTAATAATGTGGGTGGTGGAAGTGGATTTGCCACACTGTTCCCCTACCTGGCGAACCAACCAACTGTCTCGAACCTGAACTACTCGGCAGGCCAGATCGTTGCTAACGCCTTTACTTTGCAACTGGGTTCCTATGGATACTTTAATATCTATTCCAGCCAGACCACTCACTACGTGATAGATATTACGGGTTACTACGCTCCACCGGGAGCCGGGTTGTACTACCATCCGCTTGCCTCGCCGATCCGTCTGTACGATAGCCGGGTAGGTCAGGGGTCTTGCTACACTCCGGGCGGCGGCACTGGTGCGTTGCAGGGGAATGTGACGTATTACCTGGATGCTACTAAAACCTGTAGTGGCCTTACCATTCCCGACGATGCTCAGGTGATCGTGGGTAACGCTACGGTCGTCAACAACGCCGGTAGCACCAGTGGTTTTACTACGGTCTTTCCTGCCGGGACGGCCCGACCAAACGCTTCTAACGTTAACTTCCAGACCGCCGGGCAGATCGTGCCGAACCAGTTTACGGTCAAACTGGGTACAGGTGGCTCCGCCGGGTTGTTCTACTTCTACACTAACGTGAGCGTCAATATTATCTTTGACGTTACTGGCTATTACAGTGCGACCGCCAGCGACGTGAATGGTGCCGGGTTGTACTACTATGGCCTGGCCGGGCCGGTACGCTTGCTCGATACACGCCTGAATACCAACGCCTGTACGAACAAGAATTCCCCGATTACCGGTGGTTCTGCTTACTTGCTGAGTGTCAACAACCGCAGTTGCTGGGATGCTTACTTGCCGAGTGGGGCTAAGGTAGCGGTCGGTAACGCCACAGCGGTTGGTAACGTCGGTGCTTTAGGTGGGTTCATCACGCTTTATCCGGGTGGTAGCAGCTTGCCTCCCGTCTCTAACCTCAACTTTGTAGCGGGCAAGGCTGTTCCAAATGCCTTCACGGTGCGGTTGGGTAGTGGTGGCTTCAATGTCTACGCTAACCGGGATGTCAACTTCCTGATAGATGTAGGCGGCTACTTCGCCTAGCTGCTATCCAGAACTAAAAGAGACCCCTTCTTCCGGGAAGAAGGGGTCTCTTTTAGTTCTACCTTTAATTATTCGAGGATTTCCAGCCGGAGCCGGTCGCCTCCTTTAATCATTTCTAGCCGGTAGAGTGGGGGGTTTTGGGATGCCCGGCGTACCCGAAAGCTGACTTTCTGATCACCCACGAGCAACTGCTCGATGCTCAGTTCGTTTAGCCAGGCCGGAAGCCGCGGGCGTAAAATGACTTTTCGTTCGGCGGCGTTGACTTCCAGCCCCAACATTGTTTGCACGAAAAAGATGGCGGCTCCGGCGGTCCAGGCTTGCGGGCTGCAACTAACCGGGTACTCTGCCGGGCTGCTGTAGTAGCGGTTATCCTGTTGAAAGCCGCAAAAGAGTTCGGGCAAACGGTAGTAGCGGAAACGCTGGCTGGCGGCAAAAATCTGGCTGATTACCACCGTGGCTTCCTCGCCCAGACCGTAACGTTTCATTCCAGCCGCCAGGATCGAATTATCGTGCGGCCAGACACTGCCGTTGTGATAGCTCATCGGGTTATAGCTTGGCTCACTGGCACTGACGGTTCGCACTCCCCAACCGCTACTCATATCCTCGGCCAGCATTCGCTGCACCACCGCTTCCACCTTATCGTCATCCACGATTCCACACCACAGGCAATGGCCGGGGTTGGACCCAATCGTAGGAATTTGTACTTTGTCCCGGTCGAGAGCCTGCGCGAAATATTTTTCTTCGGGCATCCAAAACTTCACATTAAAGGCTTTTTTGAGCTGCCCGGCCTGTTCGCGCAACTCGGCGGCCCATTCTCGCTCGCCCTGTTGTTCCACCACTTCGGCCAGACCTGTTTTGGCGGCGTAGACATACGCCTGGGCCTCGCACAGAGCTATCGGTGGGTCGGGGATGCGCCCGTCTCGGAATTGAAGTGAGGTAGCGTGGTCTTTCCAACCCTGGTTCTTAACTCCCCGGTCGTTGTGGGAGTGGAATTCAATAAAACCGTCTCCGTCTTTGTCGCCCCAACGGTCAATCCAATTCAAAGCCGCTTTCAGATTGGGTAAAAGCTCCTGGTAGAGAGCTTGCGAATTGAGCCAGCGCATGGTCTCGACAAAAAGCATGACGAAGAGCGGGGTACTATCCACCGACCCGTAGTAAGGAACGTGGGGCATTTCGTGTAACACAGTCATTTCGCCTGCCCGCAGTTCGTGCAGAATTTTGCCCGGTTCTTCTTCGTTCCAATCATTGACCTCCCGGCCCTGATAGCGGGCCAAAAAGCGCAATGTCCCCACGGCTAACTGCGGGTCGAAAACCAGAGTTTGTAAAGCGGTAATTAGCGCGTCGCGCCCGAACGGGACGGCAAACCAGGGAATACCTGCCACCGGGAAGAGGCCGGTTGGCAGTTCTTCGGTTAGAATCCGCAGGTCGTAAATGCTACGCTGCAAGAATTTGTCGAAAATCTCGTTGTCGCTCTTGATATTGGTACATTCGGCGAACCAGCTTTCGTAAGCCAGCCGCATGCGCCGCGCTCCCATATCAAAAGCGGTTGGTAGGACCCCGCGCCCTCCGCCTAACCCTTGCGGAATCACGTGATAGGTAATGGCAAAAGGTTGGCCGGGTTGGAGCGTGATGTGAAAGAGGGCGTCTGCCAGGGTTGGTTTGACCGTTTCGCTGACAACCGCGCTGCTAGAGTAGGGTAACAGGTCGCGTTGTTCCATTTGGGGGGCTTCGTTTGGGTCGCTCAGTTTGTGAATAATTACTTCATCCGGCTTGTGGTCGAACGCGACTTCGGTGCGTCGTTCAATTTCGTCCAGGCCGAGGTATGAAAAGGTCAGGCGAGTGCCGTTCCAGTAGGGCAAACGCAACTGGCCGTGTTTGGCTCGTTTGTAGCCGCGCACATCAAAC